>CALKWO010000275.1 GCA_938003875.1 uncultured bacterium | reverse complement strand
TCCAGCAGGCGGTATTCAGCCTTATTTTTTTTATGGACTATAAATACCACAGATTTGTTAGAGCTAGTCACTAAAACAAATAAAAGTATTTTATTTGTTTTATATATTTCATATTTTTAGTATTTATCAAAAAAAAATATCTTGTAATTTATCAAAAAAATCTTTTGAAGTACTATGATTTTCTTATAAATTTTTGTATACAATTCCACTGAAAAATGTTGTAATTCTTGTCTAAAGTTCTTCTATGAAATATTACAGAAAACTAATAAAAAAGCAATCATAAAAAGAAATTTTTTCTATGATTCATTCCATTTGTCATCTTATATTTTAAGAGGGTGTAACCGATGTTGCTTGTTGGAAGTCTAAGTTTAAAATCTAATCTTGCCATAGATTGCAGCCTCCAGGTTGCGCGAAAAAGCCGTGTCTTCTCAAAAGCCCAACGCCAGAGCAATCCCTGCGTCTTTGAAATACTGTCTAACATAAAGGAATGAGTGAGAATGATGTTGCACAATACAATCTATCTTGGTTTGATTTCCGATATACACGGAGATATTTTTTCCCTGGAAAAAGCTTTGCATCTCTTCGAAAAACAAGGTGTAGAAAAAATACTCTGCATGGGGGATCTTGTAGAAAAGGGAAATGAAGGAAATAAGGTTATCCAAGCCATTCAGGAAAATTGCATTCCCTGTGTACAAGGCAACCATGATATACTTGCAGTCTTCAACCAAAAAGATATAATAGAAGGAGAAGAGATTCTCACCCAGGATAGCCAGGAATATCTCAAAAAGTTGCCTTTTTCCCTATACTATGTCTGGGATAACATCCGTATACGAATGGTTCATGGCTCACCCAAAACCTGTGTCCAGTATCTTGCTCATGACACATCGCTTCGTCAGATGAGAGAAGCAGCCATAGATAGCGATGCAGAAATCCTGCTGGCAGGTCACACCCATGAACCCATGCACGCTGTACACTGCGGTGTAGATTTCTTCAATCCAGGCTCAGTTTGTGGTGTGAACACAAGAGATAGCCATACCTGTGCTACGCTTCTGCTACCACAAAAGAAATGGCAGGTATTTGAACTGTAACCTACAATTTGTAGCCTCAATCCTTTACATTTCTTTGGAATTCATAAATTCATGAAAATAACTAAAATTCAAAATCGCGGAATGCTTTTTTCCTTCGATGATATAATGTACTCTAGCTTTGGTAACAAGTCAACCCATATATACACCATCCAAACTCCAAAGTATTTTTTTATTTTCGATACATATATGGGGCCAGGCTTCATGCAGAATGTAAAACAAGAGCTTACAAAAGAGTTTGGAGAAAAAGAATTTATAGTGATTGACAGCCACTACCACTGGGATCATGTATTCGGCAACTGTGCTTTCCCTGGCTCCCCAATTTTCGCCCATAAAAATTGTAGAGAAATCATGGAAAAAAGCTATAAAAATTTTAGCGTGCCTCGGTTCGATGAATACCTTATCCAATATGGATTTTCTTTGCCAGAAAAACAAATCGAAATTCTTTTGCCAGACATGACCTTTTCAGACGAGTTGTGCTTTGAGGAAGAAGGCATAGAATTATTCTATAGCCCTGGCCACACTATAGATTCCATCTCCCTGTACGACAGGCATGACAAAGTCCTTTGTGCTGGCGATAATGTCGAATTACCACACCCTACCTATTGCGATAAAGACAATAGCCAGAATCACATCAAAACATTGGAAAAATATCTTACTATGGATGCTATCGTTTTTATCCCTGGACATGACGAATGCCTCGATATACAAGGAGTAAAAAGGAATCTGGAATATCTCAAATTTTTTTAGGCTTTACTCTTTTTCGAAAAAGCTTTCTTTCGATAGTGTTCCAGGATTTCAGAAATTTCTTTTGCGCTGATGGGCTTTTGGTAAAAACCAGCAGCTTTCATAGAAATTGCTTTTTGCTTTGCTCCTGTGGTCATTTCAGCACTGATGAAGTACAAAAAGACATCTGAGGAGATTTCCTTGAGCAATTCAAAGACCTCATATCCGTTCATTTCTGGCATCATGATATCGCACAGAACGATTTCAGGATTTTCTGCTTTGTATAGTGCTAAAGCCTTCTCTCCACTGTCTGCCAGCAGAGGCGTAAGCCCTGCTTTTTCTATCAACTCTTTATGATAGTTTAGCGTAAACAAGGAGTCATCCACGATGAGAATTTTCACTTGATACTTCCTTTGGCTAGTTGGATAATATAGATTTTAGCATATCCAGTCTCAAGGGTTTATTCAATACACCTGTTGCCCCTAGAGAATTGGCTTTAGCCACAATGGTTTCATTATATTCTGCACTGATAAAATACAATCGGACATCAGGCTTAGTTTCTTTGAGAATCTCCAATACCTCATATCCACTCATATCAGGCATCATAATATCGCATAGCACCAGAGGGGGCAGAAAGCGATGGAACATTTCGATGGCTTTTTCTCCGCTTTCTGCTGTCAGAGCATCCAATCCAAGCATTTGTGCTAGCTCTGCATGATACCGCAAAGTAAATGCAGAGTCATCCACCAATAGAATTTGTTGCTTTGGAGTCGTTTCCATTACAGGTTGCCTTTCAGGTTAAGCACACATCGAAACCCGCTCAGATCCCATCCAGCGGATTTGGGATCGTCTTTAGTCCTAAAGCTAATGCGAATCTGGCTGGCATCTCTGCACCAGGAGCCTCCTCTGAGGATTTTCATCTCGCCCTGTTCTGGGCCAGGAGGGTTGTTGGGTGGGGTGTGTTTATAGTAGTCTCTTTGATACCAATCCTGACACCATTCCCAGACGTTTCCAGACATATCTTCGCAGCCATAGGGCGAAGCACCAGAAGGTGCTGTGCCTACAGGCGCATTGCAACGATTGCCATAGTTTGGCTCGTTTTGATACACAGCACGCCAGATTCTCTCGTGGTCGGGGCTTTCATCCCCCCAGGGATACTTACGGCGTGGGTTGGGATTGATGAGATTCTCTCCATCCAGATAGATTCCTCCGCGAGCGGCCTTTTCCCACTGGGCTTCCGTTGGCAGGCTTTTTTGTGCCCAATTACAATAAGCCTCTGCTTCATACCAGCTTATGCCAACAACAGGGCGAGTAGGCTCGTTCCAGGGCTTGTCTTCCCAATAGCGAGGGAATCTCCAGCCTTCGCTCTCTTTGGTAGAAAAACCTTCTTCTGACCAATATTCTCTTTTTTGATAGCCATCGTTTTTTAGGAAAAGAGCAAATTGAGCATTGGTTACAGGGTATTGGGATATAAAATAATTGTCAAGAAATACCTGATGTTCAGGAGATGCAGTGAAAATATCATTGCTTCCCATGATAAAAAAGCCTTGAGGCACAAAGCACATAGAGGAATTATCATGGGAGCAAAGAAGCTTTTGTCCATCCCAGAGAAAACCATCAGGAAGAATGCAATTTCCAGGATTCGGCATGAAACTACTCCAGATCTATTTTCTGAGAAGCAATGGCAATCTTTTCTGCCAGTTGCTGGGGATTTCTGGAGCCAAGATCCATCGCCTTTTTCCAGTCATTGATTGCCAGTTCGTGGTATTCTTTATGGGCTTTGGCAAAGATCACCTGGCCTCTATAATTGTATGCATCGGAGTTTTCAGGAGACAGTTCGATCACCTTATTGAAATTCGCCATGGCCTTATCTAAATCTCCGATTGTCATGAAAACAATCCCGCGTTTCAAATAGGCTTCTGTGTACTCTTTGTCTATGCTAATCGCATGGCTGTAATCTTCAATCGCTTTGGGGAATTCTTTGCGATCTACATATACCTGCGCTCTTGTAAAAAAAGCATGGGCATACTTTGGGCTTAGGCTGATCGCCTGGTTCAACTGGGCCAGGGCTTCATCGTAGTTTTCCAGAATACGATGCATGGCACCTTTAAGAACATAGATCTTAGGAAAATCTGGCTTTAGGTTAGATGCTTCATGGAAATCCAGAAGAGCTTCTTCGTATTTTTGGCACTCGTATAGTGCCATACCTCGCGCTATATAGGCATCAAGATAGTCTTTTTTGATTTCTATTGCCTGGCTATAGTCGTATATCGCATCCTCCATGTTTCCCAATTTTTTATTGACAAAGGCCCTTTTGACAAAAAGATACGCCTGCTGGTTTTGGAGTTTTTCTGTACCGCCTTTGAGTATAGCACGGCTGTACTCTTCATAGGCTTGCTCATATTTTTCTTCCATGACCAAAGAATCGCCTATGGCGGAATAGTTTGCCAGTGCCTGGTCCATACGGGGCAAAAGAGGTAAAGTATCTGCCTGCCAGGCATCTATGGATTGGCCCAGGTAATAGTAGCGAACTTTTTCTAGTTTGCACATACCCATCAGGGCACCTGTCAAATCCTGGACAAATTTTTCCTTTTGCTCCAGGCTATAGCCTAAAATTTTCTTTTCTGTTAAGAAAGGCAATTCTCCGATATTTTGAGAAATCAGAAGTATACTCTTTTGTGACCTCTGGGCATAGCCGACCTCATAAAACAACTCCATCAGAGTTGTTAATTTCTTATATTTGGATGATACATCGGCAATGACAAAAGACGCATGTTCTATCAATGAACAACGATGGAAAAGAGATTCCCCCGCTTCTGCGTCATTGATAGATTCTAGCCCCAGACTATCACAGACTTTAGCTACAACTTCTTTTACAGGTCCCCAGGTTGGTTCTTGGGGGGCGATAAAATAGATTTTGGGCACGTCTTTGCTCCTTTAAGAAATCAGATTCCCAAACACATTTGCTGCAACTCTTTTTCTGACGAGCCTATGGCATCTGGCCTGGCTTTGGCTTTACCCAAATATTCCCAACACAGATCGGCATAGCATTTTCTTTTTGTGCCGCCACATTTTCTTGCCTCTTGTAAATAGTTCAGTGCACTCTCTAAAATTCCTTTCAATTGGAGCTGTTTTAGTTCTGCATCGCTCGTACCAATCTGGGCGCAGGTAAAGCCATATTTGGCTAAAGCACCCAGACATAGATTGGCATAGTATTGGCGAGATGCACCTTGTGCATTGCGACATTGTTGTAAATATTTACAGCAAACTTCTTCATAATTTTGTTTTTTTAGATTAATACGCTTTGTTTTAGCTGAAGTTGCCGAGGTATCGCTTTGAAGCCCGGCTAGCTCTTGTTGGGTTATACCAATATCCGAAGGCGTAGCACCTTGCTTTGCCAGACAAACCTGGCAAAGGTTAGCAAAGTATTGCCTTGTAGTGCCACTGGTAGCCCTGGCTTTACTCAGATATTTGCTTGCTAATTCAAGATACACGGGATTTCCTTTGCAAATAAGCTTTTTTTTATGTTTTAACTTGACGGAAAATATCTACACCAACAATAAATAGCTCCATTTCCCCTTCTGGCACAAGAATGGGAATTTGCAAAACTTGTTCGTTTGCCTGAAAAGAAATCTTTTCTTCAGGCGTTGTGCTTTTTATAACTGGAGGAGAAATTTCCAGCTTGATTCCTTGTGTATCCAGTTTTCCAATTGCATTTCCACAGGCTATGTTTACAAATTCTTTGGCTGCTTCCAGGTTTATAGCATCATAGTTATCATAATTTCCCTGCTCATCACCTTCTATCATGGATTGTGCAATAGAAGCTGCAAGATTTTCGCTCATGCTAAGATAATAAGACCAATGACTATCACCAGATATAGCCATTTTTATTAAAATACCATGAGAAATACAACTAGAGCGATCAAAAAAGCACTGTCCTTCCATCACAAAAATACCAGCAAGGCGCATAACCAGCTTCAAAGTCTGCTCAATAAAAGCTTCATAGATAAAGCCATTTTCAATATGCTTGCTTACCCAACTCATATTGAAAACGCCATGGTCTTCCTCTTCTAGCATTTTAAACTGAGCCATTTCTTTTGTCAGTATTTCCCGAGGTAGCATATTTTCCCTCATGATGATTTCATCTAATTCAATATAATTTTTTTGTTGTTTTCGTAACAATTGACCAACCTGGTCATTATTCATAAAACCCATTTGAACCGCAAGTTGCCCAAAATATTTGTTGATACGTTTTTGTACCTTGAGTATTGTCTCAACCTGAGTGGGAAGCATAAATGCTTCATCTACTGCAAGTTGTCCAATTTTTCGATTCACTTCGGACTGTACTTCCAATAGATGCAAAAGCTGCTCTTTGCTCAGAATGCCTTTTTGTAGCAAATATTGACCTAAAAAACTCCCAATAACCTGAAAGTCTCCCTCTGTATCTGTGGCACTGGCAGAAACAACAGGAGCTTTTTTCCCCATAACTCTATTTATGGTGCTTAAAAAAGTATGATTTTCAAAAGGCTTGGTAATATAATTTTTTACTCCAATACGGAGTGCCTGTATGATTTTTTTCTTACTACCCAGAGAAGTCACCATAATAATACAAGCATTTTTGTCATATTGTAAAATATTCCTGGCTCCATCAATGCCATTCAATTGAGGCATATTATAGTCCATCAATACCAGATCAGGCTGTGCTTTTTTATATTGATCCACTGCCTCCAGACCATTCTGGCATTCTGCTATAACAGTATAACCTCCTTCTGCCAAGATTTCTTTGAGCATTCTTCTCATGAATGGGGAATCATCGGCGACGAGCACTCGACTCATAAGGAACTCTCCTTAATTCTACCAAACTTACTACGAGGTATCGCTTGCTGCTTAAAAAAAATTTGTGCAATCATAATAGCCAGGGGACTTGCCCCTGGTATCTTGTAAGCAGCTATTTTTTAATCTGTTTCAAAGCTTGTTCGAATTTAGCAATTAGCTCAGGAGAATCAGGCATAGCTTCGGCCTGGCTTTCTGCCAAACCTACCAGCTTAATCAATTCGATCTTTCCTTTAGGCCCTGCAATCTCTTTGGCTTTTTGATAGAATGCTACAAGTTTCTGTCCCATGGAATTTATCCTTTCTGAAAAACTTAAATTTTTTGATACACTGTTGGCTGAATATGGCGAAAAGAATGGCTGATACCAATCAAGCTCTCGGAATGGCCTACAAAAAGATAGCCATCGTCCGTAAGATATTTATGAAAGCGATCTATCAATTCCGATTGTGTCGCTTTATCAAAATAAATCATCATATTTCGGCAGAAAATAATATCAAATGTACCCTGAAAAGGCCATTCTCCAATTACATTCAGCTTACGAAAAGCGATGATTCTTTTTAGCTCAGGAATCACTGTATAATCGCCATTTTCATATTGGAAATATTTAAATTTTAAAGCAGGGGGAATATCTTTGACTTTTTCTTGACTATAGATTCCTCTTTCTGCTTTTTTTAACATAATAGTAGAAATGTCGGTAGCTAGAATTTTGGTATCAAAAGGAATACCCACTTCTTCCAGTGCTTCTGCTACGACAAACGCTATGCTATAAGGCTCTTCACCGCTAGAGCAAGCTGTACTCCACAATCGCAATCGGGAGCTTCCCTTTTGTTTTTTTTGCCTCAGAATATTAGGAAGCTCTCGTTTCAAAAATTCAAAGTGCTGATTTTCTCTGAAAAAACTGGTCAAATTTGTAGATAATGTATCCAGAAGAATGGTAATTTCCTCTGGAGGATTCTTTTCTTGTAAATATTTACAATATATAGCAAAAGAATCCATATCCAATTCTCGGAGCCTTTTCGACAGCCTGGCACGAACCAGTTCTCTCTTCCCCTCATGTAGATTGATTCCACAATATTGGTATACAAGAGAACTCAGATATTGAAATTCTCTATCCCCCAGAGGTTTTAAAAAAGAGTTTATACGATTTTCTTGCTTCTCTCGATATTCTTGTTCGTCCATGCCTATCTCATTTAATTTTTATGTCAAAGATTGTACTTTTACTAGTTCTTCGCTGTTGAAAACTTTTTCAATATCCAGTAAAATAATGACCTGCTTTTCCATTTTCCCAATGCCTTTGATAAAAGCAGTGTTGATGCTTGCTCCAAAGGAAGGGGTTTCTTCTACTCCAGAAACAGGAATATCCACAACTTCGCATACCGAATCTATAACAAGAGCAACCTGTTTTTCCACTAAATCGGCTATAATCATGCACGTTTCGCTGGTATATGCTTTTTCTTCCAGGTTGAATTTTGTTCTTAAATCAATAACAGCAATCACTTTACCGCGTAAATTGATCAATCCTTTAACAAAGCCCGGAGTTTGTGGCACTGGTGTTATTTCCATCATACCAATGATTTCACGAACTTTGAGGATTTCTATACCATACATTTCATTTGCCAGGCGAAAAGTCAAATACTTTCCACTGATATTTCCCAGGTTTTGCATTTCATCCTCCTAGTTGTTATTTACAGAACAGGCTAGCGCAAAGCTTAAAATATTTTGAACATCCAATATCAGAGCAACACGGCCATCTCCTAAAATAGACGTACCAGAGATTCCGATCAATTTATTGAAATCACTCCCTAGATTTTTGATAACAACTTGTTGCTGATTAATAAGCTCATCCACCAGCAAACAGCATCTTTTTTCTTCCCAGGATACGATTACACCAATAGAATTTTCTCTATCTTCCATTCCATTTGTTTTGAGGAGCTTTTGTAGTCTGTATATGGGAATGACATTTCCTCTCAGCATTACTACTTCGCCACGCCCAGTTACCGTAGAAATCTCTTTTGCATGGACCTGGATGAATTCTTCAATGTGAATAAGAGGAATTATGTATTTTTCTCCATCTACTTTTACCAACATGCCTTCGATGATAGCCAGTGTCACAGGCAAGCCGATGCGAAAGGTTGTTCCTTTTCCTGGTTCACTAAAGACATCTACGTGACCTCTGAATCGCTCAATCGTTTTTTTCACGACATCTAGCCCAACACCTCTGCCAGAAATTGTGCTTATTCTCTCGCTTGTGGAAAAACCTGGAAGGAAGATAGTTTGCAATATCGCATCGTCAGAATAGCTCTGCCCGCTTTCCAGGAAATTTTTTTCAATAGCATGCTTGAGGATTTTTTCACGATTCAGGCCACGCCCATTATCGCTTACTTCAATGGTAATGTTCCCGCCATGATGGTATGCTTTAAGATAAATTTTAGCATTCCCTTCTTTTTGGGCTTTTGTACGCTCCTCTTCTGTTTCGATGCCATGATCCACTGCATTGCGCACAAGATGAACCAAAGGATTGTACATAGCTTCGATCAGATTGCGGTCCAGCTCTGTCTGCTCTCCACTGATAACAACTTCGATTTTTTTCCCTTGCTCTGATGCTATATCTCTTACCATCCTTTCCATGGTATGAAAAGTAGACTGTACTGTAACCATGCGCATTGTCATAGACAACTGTTGCAAATGTCGGGTAATCTTTCTCATGGTGGCTATGTTACGTAAAGTCTGTGCATTTCCTATTCGGAGAACTTCAGCATCGTTGTCTACCATAGTTTGGGCTATGACCAGCTCGCCTACTGCATCCATCAAGGCATCAATATAGGATGTCTTGATTTTGACATCTTTTTGTATATAATCCGTTTTAAGGTATTTATCTTCTTTATTTTGTTCTTCCTTTTCTGGAATCGAAAAATCCATTTCTTCTAAAGGAATTGCCTGTTGCTTTTCTATGCCTTGCTCCTCTTTGACGATTTCTATGGAGCCTAGCTTAAGCAATATATTTTGGATTTCAGGGACTTCCAGAAAAACTTTTCTCTCGTGGAAATTTCTTAGAGACTGGTTGTAAGCCTTAAAAATATCAATGACCTGAAATAACAAATCCACGGCATGCTTTGGCAGAAAAGAGGCTTCTTCCAAAAGCATTTCCGATGTATGGGCTATATCTGTAACATCCTGAAGCTTGATAATTCCAGAAACTCCCTTGATCGTATGAAAGACACCAAACAGTTCCTGGATGGCTTCCACAGAAGAATGCTTTTCGCATTCCATGAGCTTCTCTTCCGCAGTGAGCAAAAGTTCGTCCATTTCACTCAGATAATCCGCTAAATGCGATGGGGTAAAAGAAGCCATATCGAATTTGGGATAACGGCCAACAGGGGCTGGTGCAGGTTTTTCCTGCTCTGCTATTTTGGGCATCTCTAGTTTTTTTTCAGCAGGCTTTTCTGCAACTTGCATTACAGGGATAACAGGTTCCAGTGTCTTGGGGATTACTATATCTTCGATGGCTGGAACAGGCTCTTGTATTGTTTCTTTGATCATCGCAGGGACATCTTTTGCTGTAACGTCTTCCTGTTCAAAGAAGAGTTCTTCTACATCCAATCCAAGCCCATTAGGAAGAGGAATGTATTTGGGTGTATTTCCATTTAAAATTTCCCGTGCCATAACCTGTAAGGTTGCTGTGGTTTCTGTGACTACCTGTAAATTGAACTCAGGGTCTTTTGCTTCTTGTAAAACAATATCCATAGCCATTTCAGCCCCTCGTTGAGCAATTTTAGACAGTGCTGTATGAGGAGTTTCTGAAAGCGACATTACCAGTTCCATCAGATGATCGTGGACTTTGATTACCGAGCCTAGATCAGCGATATCGCACTCTACGGCTTCCAATACCAGTGCATCAATACTCTCGACAATCGCTTCCCATAACGAGTCAACCATAAGAATGCTCCTATATTTTAATCCAGTTTTATCCTGGCTAAGAACTACATCATTGCCATTTTTAGCATTTCTTCTGCAATTTTATCCAAAGAGAGAACTTTGTCCGCTGCACCTATTTCTATGGCTTCGCGGGGCATTCCAAAAACGACACAGCTCTTCTCATCTTGGGCAATCGTTTTCGCCCCAGATTTTTTCATTTCCAATAGGCCATGAGCACCATCATGTCCCATTCCAGTCAATAAAACTCCAACGGCATTGCCTCCTGCTGCTTTGGCAACAGAGCGAAAGAGTACTTCGACAGAAGGGCGATGGTAGCAGACCTGTCCCCCCCCACGAACCTGTACATAGTAGTTTTTACCATTCGTTTTCAGAATTAAATGCTGATTGCCTGGTGCAATCAGGATTTGTCCTGCTTGTACTATATCTCCGTTTTGGGCTTCTTTGACATGCACTTTACAATCTTTATTGAGAGAATCAGCGAACGCTTTCGTGAATGCTTCGGGCATATGCTGAACCACTAAGATTCCAGGCGCATTAGCAGGCAAACAAGTAAAAATTTCCTTGAGTGCCTGGGTTCCTCCTGTAGATGCACCCATTGCTATAATTTTTTCTGTATAACGGACAGTTATATCTATTTTTCTATTTTTTTTCTCATCTGTATCTTTTTGATATTGATTACGAAATAACCTTGCTTTGGATGCAATTTTGATTTTTTGAATCAGCTCTCGCCCCATATCCCCTATGCTGAAAGAATTTCCAGGCTTACTTAAAACTTCAATTGCGCCTAGCTCCATTGCAGTTAAAGCATTGTAACAACCTTTTTGACTATAGGAACTTAGGATGATTACAGGCAAAGGGTAATGAATCATAAGTTTTTTCAGAAAAGATAAGCCATCCATTCTTGGCATTTCTAAATCCAAAGTCAAAACATCAGGGCGCAACCGAACAATTTTATCTCTGGCAATGTAAGGATCAGGAGCACAGCCAACTACCTCTATATCATCATCTTTTTCCAGTTGTTCGGATAGAATTCTTCTCACAATCGCTGAGTCGTCAACAACCAATACCTTGATTTTTTGGGAATGGATTTGCTCTAACATAATGCTTTAACCCTGTAGTGGAAAAAATACAGAAGGTGTACGCAATTCTATCATCAACAATAGAGAAGTCTCGCTTTTAAAAGCAGGAATAGAAAGAGATGTTTTGATGGCAAGACTGACTTTCCATTTTTTTGCAGCACTCATAAAAGGAACTTTCTCTAGTTCGCTTTTACCCTTGATTACAGCAGGAACTCTAAGCATCATGGTAAAGCCAAGATGGTTGGCCAAAGTACCCAGAATAGCATTGATGAGGATATTTGCCAGTTCGCTCAATACGCTCATTTCCATAGGGTTGTATTGCAGGGGATTTTCTATGTCTTTTTTCAACAGAGAGTTTACTATGATACGGGCCTTATGAGAATCCATGAGCAAGGCCACTTCCCCCAGGGGTCTTTCCTCCTTTTGTCCTGTGCTGATGATAAAATCACTAAAACTATTCTGAATGTATTCCTGCACATAGTCCATTCTTCGCAGCAAGATCTCCCGAATACTAACAGAAACACCCGTTCCTAGCAAGGAAGAGAGAGAAAGCTCAGAACGCTGTAAACCTGTGGAAAACAAGGTATGAAGAAATTGGATTTGTGGCTGGCTAAGATTTACAAACGAATAATTGTATTGAGTATCCAGGGGTTGCCCTGGTTTTTCCGAACGAGAACCCGCGAATTTTACCTCTAGCTCATTGTTTTTGGGAAAAAAGCGAACGACTCTTCCTGTTGTCCCTCCAATTTCTTCTCTCAGTATAGGAATTCCATGCTGAGCCAGTTGACGGCGTGCCATTTCTATGTTTTGTCTGCCGACATCAATAGCACTGTCTGGACGTGTACAGCTTCCCCCGACAATCTGCGATACAAGGTATTTCTTATTCCCGCCTTCGGAAAGAACAGCATCTATAAGCGCAGGGATAGCATTTTCACCATAATTATAAGGATCATTAGCACCAGATTTATGGATAGGCAGCATATAATGGTTAGCTCCGCCCACATGATTCACTTTATCATGCAGACAAACCGCAATACACGACCCTAGTATGGTCTTTATAATGATATCATCACAGGAGGCATAGATTTCTCCTGGTTTGAGGTAAATAACAATATTATTTCCCATAACGATTTAACACCTCTATCATTTGCTCTTGCGTGAGGGGTTTGCAGACCAGATCCTTTGCTCCTAATTTCCATGCTTTTGTTCGTGTATTCTCTTGCACATCTGCTGTAACCAAAAAGAACCAGGAAAAATCTTTATTTTGTATCTTGATTTTCTGCAAAACTTCAAAACCGTCCATTTCTGGCATCATTAAATCACACAAAACAACATCAGGCTTGCTCTGGACAAAAGACTGGACACCGTCCTGACCGTTGTTTGCCATGATTACCTCATGTCCTAATTTGCTAATCATTTCCGAATAGTGATGCAAAGTAAAAATGGAATCATCAATCAACAATACTTTTGCCATAGTAACCTCTCTTGTGTTTCAAAGTAATCCATAATGCAGTCAAATTAGGCAAGAGTAGCCTACGTGATTACGTGAGCTTGCGTAAGCGTCATTCGTGTTAAATTTTAAAATTTTGTTTTGCAATAGATTGTAGCCGCAGGGTTGCGCCGAAAAAGTCATGTCTGCTCAAAAGTCTGATGCCAGCGCAATCCCTGCGTCTTTGGTCAATACCCTTTAAAAGGATTCCTGTTCGAAGAATAGCCCTTTAGAAATCCTTGAACTCATCTTTTTCTAAAGGAATCACATCTTCTGGTTTTACAGGCAATTTAGCCTGTTGTAAGCTCTTTTTATTGGGCAGAGATTTTTGGAAAGTAGGCCTTGCTGTCGCTCTATTCCCCATTCCTCTTGGATTTACAGTCTTCTGGAATCTTTCATTTTTTTCTGAAGAATTATGGTTATGACTCATGCCGATGATTTCCATCAGCCTTTCTACCATGCTCTGTAAGCCAACGGCCTGAGCATTGAGTTCTTCACCAATAGAGCTGCTTTCTTCTGCATTGGCAGCATTGGATTGCACTACTTTATCCATATCTGTGATGGAGATGGTGACCTGGTTCAGGCCTCTTGCCTGTTCTTGCGTGGCAGCAGAAACTTCCGAGGCCAATTCATTGACCTGATTGGCATCCTTTACGATTTCATCAAACATCTGCATGGTCTTTTTGCTGACTTCTGTACCATTTTTGATCTGATCCATAGTTTCCACAACCAGAGCAGCAGTAGATTTTGCAAAATCGCCTGCTTTTCTTGCCAGGTTTCTGACTTCTTCAGCAACAACAGCAAACCCACGGCCATGTTCTCCTGCACGGGCAGCTTCCACAGCAGCGTTCAAGGCAAGCATGTTAGTCTGGAATGCTATTTCTTCGATATTTTTGATGATTTTGCCCATTTCCTGAGCACTGGCATCTACCATGTACATTGCTTCACCTAAAGATTTCATGGATTCATTGCCTTGCTCGGCGTTCTTTTTAGATACCTTGCTCAGCTTTTCAGAGGAAGCAGCATTGTCTGCATTTTGCTTGGTCATGGCACTGAGTTCTTCCATAGAAGAGCTGACTTCTTCCAGAGTACTTGCCTGCTCTGATGCACCTTCGGAAATTTCCTGGGCTGATTTAGACATCTGGCTGGAAGCCGAAGAAACCTGATCAGCAGACTCCGATAGCTCTGTGATAACATGGACAATAGGATTGGTAATGATCTTGCTCACAAGCCACCATACAAAAACTGTTATAAAAAGAGTCACAAGGAACAATACAAAAAATATAGTATTTCCTGTGTTGCTGATAACTGTGATTTTATTCACAGCAGCCAAAAATTCTTCTTCATAGGATCCAGCTCCTATCACCCAATCCCAAGGGGCAAAGTACATAATTTTGGCATGTTTGTATCTGGCAACAGGGTCTTCTTGATTTTTCCAGGGATAGCGCAAGTTTCCTATTTCTCCTTTATTCAGAGAAAGGGCGATTTTTATAATGTCCTGGACAAAATATTTGCCATCAGAATCCTTACTCTCCCAAATCCATTCTCCATTTCTTTTGCTTTTCTGAGAAATGACATAGTAGCCTTTACTATCAAGCACATACACATATCCTGTTGTTCCTACATCAATAGAAGTGATGGCTTTTTCCACCATAGCCGCCATATTATCTTTAAGACCAACGAACAGCATTCCAGCGATTCTTTTACGGTTATCGTAGATGGGAGCATAAGTAGTCATCAGCCATTCTTTTACTACAAAAGCACGTCCTGTATATTTCTGCCCTCTAAGGATACTTGAAACCACAGGGTTTGGATTCCCATCTGCATCAAATGCAGGGATATAGGCGTTTGTTCAAAAGTTTATGTCCTAAGAGGAGTATCCCAAAAAATAT
>CALKWO010000274.1 GCA_938003875.1 uncultured bacterium | reverse complement strand
AGACCGAAGTCAAAGAAGAACCTAAGACCGAAGTCAAAGAAGAATCTAAGACCGAGCTTCCTAAAATTCAGATACCTAAAATTGACTTCAAAAGCAGATTGGAAAAAACAAAAGCATTAGCGAAAGAGCAAGATAAGGCTCAGCCTTTTTTAGACGCACCAGAAAAACAAGCAACTTTTGAAGAACCCAAAAAAGAAGAGCAAGAAGAAGAATTTGTTTTTGAAGCAGACCGAACAAAAAAAGAGGAAGCGCAAGAAACAAAACCAGAAGAACAGGAAGAAAAAAAAGCAAAACATGAATTTGTAGATACCAAAAAAAATCCTGTTGTAAAAATAGACAATATAGAAGAAGAAAAAAAGGAAGAGGTAAAGGAAGAAAATGCAGAAGTACCGTCTTCTGAGCCAACTTCTGAAACAGGGAATGAGCCTAAGAAATCTACAAAATATGATTCCAGTACCATGACAATTCCCTTAATGAAAAGACCTGCTCCTAAACTAAAGAAAAAAACAGAAGAAACACATTCAGAAGAAGAGGAAAAGAAATTCATGGACTAGGCTTAGTGCTAACATAGAAATTTAACCAGGCATAGAGAAAATAGCGCAGCAAAGCTGCAAATAAAAAAAAGAACCACAGATAGACACAGATAAACACAAATAAAATAATTTTTTTCATAGCATTATTGTTAATTTTAGCTAAAAAAAAATGGATAATTACAAAATTTCGAAATTTATAAAAATTATCCGTGTTTATTTGTGTTCATCTGTGGTTCAAAATTTTTTTTCAGTGTCCTGCGTGTCCTGCGTGGTGAATTTTTCTTAAGTTAATACCTATGCCGATTCCGCTTGTGTTCTTCCTCTTTAACATCATAATCCGAGGTAAAAAAATAGATGGAACATATTTTAATTTATAGTTTTATAGCCTTGTATCTTTTGAATTTTATTTTAGATCTTGGACTTTCTCGTTTGAATATAAAACATCTTTTGCAATATCCTTCCCCTCCTAAGCCATTCGATGAATTCATCGATAAAGAAAAATACGAGAAAACGATACAATATAGCATGACATACCATCGTTTTCATCTTTTATCAGGGACAATAAGCTCTGTACTATTCCTACTTTTTGTCTATGCTGGCTGGATGAATGCTATAGACGTAAAGTTGTATAGCCTGATCCAAAATGAAACCTGGAGGGGAATTTGCTTTTTCTTTGTACTATCCTTTCTATCCTATGCTATAGGGATTCCCTTTAGCCTTTATTCTACATTTATTATAGAAGAAAAATTTGGTTTCAACAGAGAAACTCCTTCTCTTTGGATCAAAGACCAGATCAAAGCCATTCTTCTTTCTGCTGTTCTTATGCTTCCTTTAAGCTATGGTATACTATATTTCATGTCGTCTACTGGTGCTTATTGGTGGCTCTATGTCTGGAGTTTGTTTTTTCTCTATAACCTTATGCTTTTGCAGATATATCCTATTTTTATTGCACCCATTTTCAATAAATTCAGCCCATTAGAGCCAGGAGAACTGAGGACGACACTCGAAAGCCTTGCCCAAAGGATGCAATTCCCTATAGCCAATATCTATGTAATCGATGCCACAAAGCGATCTACACATTCCAATGCTTATTTCACAGGCTTTGGAAAAACCAAAAGGCTGGTACTCTATGATTCTTTGATTAAAGAATTTAGCCCTGATGAGATTGCTTGTGTTGTAGCCCATGAAATAGGCCATTACCAAAAAAAACATATTTTGAAACATATGATTTTTTCCCAGAGTACATCCCTTGTATTTTTTTATCTTTTAAGCCTGGCATTAGGGCATCCTTATCTTTACAAAACTTTTTTGATCGCAAACCCAAGCACTTATATGGGGCTTATTCTGCTTAGCTTTGTCGTTTCCCTGGTGCTTTCTTTTTTTTCTCCCGTCTTTAATTTTTTTAGCTGGAAGTATGAAACCCAGGCAGATGAATGCTCCCTCAACGCAGTAGAAAACAAAGATGCTTTTAAAAGCATGCTCATAAAACTGGCTGTTCAGAATCTATCGAATCTTGTGCCTCACCCCTTGTATGCCAGATTCAACTATTCTCATCCTCCCATCAAAGAAAGACTAGAAAGATTGGGGCTGCTTTAATTGCTGCGGAGTTTTAATAAAGATGACAGAAAATATAAAAACGGATTTGTCTGTTTTAAGAATTCCTGCAAGCCAGCGAAACCAGGATAGCAAAGGAGGAAAGGGATTTGCATTCCTCTTTTTGCTATTTCTGGCTATAGGAGGAGGATGGTTTTATTGGAATAAGCCCTCCTTGCCTCAGTTGAAGATAGCTTTAGTGAAATTCCAGGAAAAGAACCAAAAGATTTCAGTGCTCAAGGCCAGTGGGTATGTCACGCCACGCCAGAGGGCAACGATATCCTCTAAAATCACTGGACTCATCTCTGAACTCTTTGTAGAGGAAGGAATGCATGTAAATCAAGGACAGATTCTGGCAAGGCTGGATGATAAAGAAGGCAAAGATTCTGTGAATACTGCTCTGGCAGATTTAAGAGTCGCACAGGCTTCGCTTATGGAGCTAAAAATCAACCTTTCGGATGCTCAAAAAAAATTGCTGAGAGCAGAAAAGCTTTATTCTACAAACAATACAAGCCAGGAATATCTGGAAAATGCACAAATTTCAGTCAATTCCCTGAATGCCAGAATAGCAGTAGCCCAAAAACAGATAGAGGCAGCAGAAACACGATGGCTGGCAGCAAAACAGTTGTTAGAAAATTATACCATTAAAGCTCCCTTTTCAGGCATCGTTGTTTCTAAAGATGCCCAGATAGGAGAAATCGTTTCTCCCATGTCAGCAGGAGGTGGATTTACACGAACAGGAATCGCTACGATTGTGGATATGAAATCTCTTGAAATCGAAGTAGATGTCAATGAATCGTATATTGCACGTGTTACAGATGGCCAGGTGGTAGAAGCGATACTAGATTCTTATCCTGATTGGCGTATTCCCGCTCGTGTCAGGGCCGTAATCCCTACGGCTGACAGACAAAAAGCAACAGTGAAAGTACGCATTCTTTTTGAAAAGCTAGACACTAAAATCTTGCCTGATATGGGGGTAAAAGTGTCTTTTTTAGAAAAAGAAAGCCTATCTCCAGGACAAGAACGTATTTTGAGCGTCCCTCAGAATGCCATTGTCTCTTATGAAGGAAAAACTTTTGTTTTCGTCTTTAAAGAAGATCATATCGAAAGGCGAGCCGTTCAAACAGGGCAAAAACGAGATGGCGAAACCGAAATCAAGGCAGGTCTTCGAGAAGGCGAATTTATCGTGCTGGAAAATCTTACAAATTTGAAAGATGGACAAAAAGCCCGGAGGCTTGAATGAATGAAAATCAAAAAAAATCTTTGATCCAGGTTCGCAATCTGACCAAAACCTACCACAGAGGGAATGAAACCATTGAAGTTCTAAAAAATCTCGATCTGGACATAGAACAAGGCGAATTTGTGTCTTTCATGGGGCCAAGTGGCTCTGGTAAGACAACGTTGCTCAATCTATTGGGTGGTCTTGATGTCCCTACATCGGGAAGTATATCTATTGGGGATGCTGCCATTACTTCTCTTTCCAACAAACAACTTACTCAATGGCGTGCAACGCATGTTGGCTTTATTTTTCAGCTATACAATCTGATCCCTGTTTTAACAGCTTTCCAGAACGTAGAGCTTCCCTTGCTTCTAACAAAACTGTCCAGACAAGAACGCAAAAAACATGTAGAAGCAGCATTGTCTATCGTAGGCCTGGGAAACCGCCTGCATCATTATCCCCGCCAACTCTCTGGCGGTCAGGAACAACGTGTAGCAATAGCCAGAGCCATTGTCTCTGATCCGACCTTTCTCCTATGCGATGAACCAACAGGAGATTTAGACCGCAACAGTGCCAACGAGATTCTCGATCTGCTGTGCAGGTTGATCCAGGAATTCCATAAGACCATCCTTATGGTAACGCATGATCCAGTTGCAGCAGAAAGAAGCCAAAAAGTCTTGCATTTAGAGAAAGGCGTGCTGAGCAGATATCAAAAATAGAGAGAAATAAACACGCCCAGAGGACGCTTCGTTAAAAAGACTATTTAGGTCAGTCCACTTCCTCAATCAAATCAACAGTGTTGTGGGCTGGTATATACAGGCCTTTCACATAATGTCTAGGTCTAAGAATCGCATGCTGTTACGCTTATCTTAACAGCGTTGGGGTAACACCCAGGTAGCGCGGGATATAGAAGATATGCATAAGGCAGGCCTATGGCATAGCAACAGATTGTAGCCGCAGGGTTGCGCCGAAAAAGCCATGTCTGCTCAAAAGTC
>CALKWO010000273.1 GCA_938003875.1 uncultured bacterium | reverse complement strand
TATTTGTGTTTATCTGTGTTTATCTGTGGTTCTCTTTAAAAATCGAAAAAGTTCACTTACAAACTGCGGAATATGCACTATTTCTTCCAGAAATGGTAGTCTATTTCTTTGAGCCAGACAATATTTTCGCCTGGCACAACAAAAAGCTTTTCCTGGAGAAATTTTTCTATATCTCTTGTTTCCAGGCTGTGTACATGATCTATCAAGGCTCTCATCAGGACAGTATTGGGAGTCACTTTATCCAGGTGATAGATTCCTAGCTTTATGCAAATCTCTTTCAGAATTTTCATAGAAGGGGGGTCTAAAACCTCTGGAAAAGAATTGTTTTGCCTTGTTTGTGCTCCCAGTTTAGCTATTAGCTCATCCAATTTTTCTAAGGCTTTCAGAAGAGTTTGTTGCTGCATCATGAGGTCTTTCTTCAAAAGGCCATGAGATTTTTCCATATCTTCCATCTTTTGCCTGTTTTCATTCCATACAACACTACTTTTATTTTCGAAGTTCATCAGCTTTTCCTGGATTTTCTCCAGAGAACCAAGAATCCTTTGCCGTTCCGAGAGAATATCCCAGTCTTGTTTGGTTTCTGCCATAATGCTCGTCAGCACATTGTTTTTTCCCTGATTTTTTTCTAACATGCAAATCTCTTCTTCTTTGATGCCAATCCAGTGCGTTCCCAACTGTCGAAACAGAGGAAATATCTCTCTTTCTAAAGCTTTTTGAAGAAGAGAAGCAATAGGCCCAGAATTTTTATTCAAAAGACGATAGATACCGCTTTCATAGAAAAAATATAGACTGTTCTGTGCTTGTGATGAAGGGAAATCCTGTATTTCCTGGATCAGTCTCTGGTATAGATTAGGAGGGAATGCTGCAACATGGACATTTTCTACATAACCATGGCAGCCATAAGCTACATAGTCTATAGGCTGCAAGCCTAAAACCTCTGTGAGCTGAAAGTCCAGCATTCCCATTCTCCCCTGATAAATCAAAAGATATAGGCTTTCCTGAAGATATAGGCTGGAAATTTTCTGATAATAGAAAAGAGATTGGTAGTCACGCAATTTAGGCAGAATTTGATACAAAAGCCATTCTCCGATACGGATTCTCTTTTCTTTACAATGCTTGCTAAGCAAAAAGCAAATTCCTGTTTCTGTCACAAGGAGCAATCTTGTGGCTTTTTGATATCCTGGTATGTTGGCTTGCTGAAGGTATATTTTAAATTCTTGAAGTGGCACGCCTTGCAATAGAACATAGTGGATTCCATGAGAAGCATGAGCATCTCTTACCAAAATTTTACTTAAAGACTGGTATTCCAAGAGGCTTGCAATTTCGGAAGAAATCATGACACCTTCTCCATTCTCTCGATTTCGAAAAAGGTGTATGGCTTTTCTACTGGCAGGATAGGAAAAAATTTGTATGAATTCTAAAGAAAACATATTGTCCACCTCCTTACATTCTTAGCACAGGCAGTTTAGCTTTGTGCTTAGGTTTTTTGATTTAACATTTAACTATCTTTATTTTAAAGAGGAGGTGGACAAAATAGGGCATTTAGAAAAAAAATATTCTATGATTTTTTTCTACAGAAAGTGCTTACGTTTCGATCTTGGCTACATAAAGCTGATTTGTAGCAATCTGTCCAATGCCGCAGAATTCTTTTTCGCTGAAAAAGAAAGCGGGATGAACAGGTTCAGGGAAACAGGCTATTTCTTGCTGGTTTTCTTTGGATACAAGGACAGTCTCCCAGTTTTTTACCAGGGTATAGAACGGCGTATCGTTTCTTGTGATTTCTGCCATCTCACCCTGGGCAATTTGCGTGGAAAGGCACTGGCCTGTGCTGGCATCCCAAATGCGGAAGCTTTTGCTGCGATCACAAGAAAAGACATGAGCGTTTTGGTCTATGGCTATGCTCAGGACAAGATCGCTGTGCCCTCTCATTACCATAATACAGGCTCCTGTTTTCACATCCCAGAGATAGAGTATTCCATTATAGGAACCACAGGCCAGAAGGGAATTGTCGGGAGAAAAAGACACACAGCTTATGCTGGAATCCGCTCCTCGGAGTACGTGAAGGCATTGCTTTTTCTCCATATCCCATATCCGTGCTGTATAATCCCTTGATCCAGTAGCGAAAAGCTTTTTGTCAGAACTCCATGCCGTTGTCTGTACCCATTTTTCATGGCCTTCCATGGAATAGATGCACTTAGCACCTGCAATATCCCAGAGACATATTTTTTTATCGAAATATCCAGTGGAAACCAGTTGGTTGTCTCTGTTGTGGAAATAAAGCGAATAGACCCTGCCGTGATGTCCTGGAAGAGATTTGGTGCATTCTCCTGTAAAGCGGTTCCAGATCATGATCCTCCCATCTTCTGCGCCAGAAGCGATTCTTTTCCCATCGCTGCTAATGGCTACGCTGTAAGCTTGTGTCGTCAATCCCGATAGGATTTTCTCACACCTATGATTCTCAAGATTCCATACATAGACATTGCTGTCGCAGGAAGAGGCTGCAAGAATACGCAGCTCTGAAGAAAAGGCGATATTCTGTATTTGGGCTTTGGGGCCTTCCAATGTTTCTATTCCCTTCTCTTTGTTCCACTCCCAGAGGGTTACTGTCTTGTCGCCAGCCCCACATAGTATCCATTGGTCTTTTGCACTGAAGGCAATGCAAAGGGGCTTCCATTCCCATCGCTCCCAAACATTGTAAATCTCAGCGTTTTGAGGATTCCAAACTCGCAGTGTATTGTCTTCTGAAACAGAAAGCAGAATATCCCCTTGAGAAGAAAAGACAATGTCTGTAACGCTTTCTTTGTGTTCAGCAAGAATTCGGATACACTGTCCTGTAGAAGGATTCCAAAGACGAACGGTATTGTCTTTGGAAGCCGATGCAAGAAGATCGCCTGAAGGATTCCACACGATGCTATTGACAATGCGATCATGGCCCTGCATTGTCTTTATACATTCATAGGTTTGGGTATCCCAGATGCGAATGCTATGATCGTTAGAAGCGGAGGCGATTTTGTTGCCATCAGGGCTTAAGGCAATTCTGGTAATCCCCAATTTATGCCCTTCGAGAGTCTTCAGGCAATTTCCATGAGCCGAATCCCATACTTTGATGCTGGCATCTTCTGAAGCCGTAAATACAAGGCTTCCCTCTTTAGACCACAAAGCGCATGTCACAGGGCCATGATGCCCTTCAAAAATCTCCAGGCAATCGCCTGTTTGTGTATCCCAGGAAAAGGCAAGGCCATCGTTGCCGCAGGAAAGCAGCTTTTTTCCATCAGGACTAAAACAGACATAGCGAGCCTCTCTCTCATGCCCGCGCATGGTCAAAAGGCATTCCCTGCTTTCTTTGTCCCATATCTTGATGGTAGAATCTTCACTGGCGCAGGCAAATCGGCGGTCATCAGGATGCCAGGCAATGCTGCGGACAGGACCATCATTTCCCTGAAAGACATTTTGTAAAGGAGAGTCCAGAGGAGGATCGGAGGGACGCTTGTTTTCTATCCAAAGCCCCTTGCTTTGTTTCTCTCTACGCCATTTTTCCATCAAAGGATATATTTTTATCTGGCCTTTTTCACCTGCTCGGCCTGGCTTTTTTTTATAATAGGATTGTGCCTGGGGTGCATCATACCAATAGCAGCGATTCCAGAAGCATTGAAAAAGAGATTCTGGATGGGATCGTAAAAATTTTCTATCCAGGGTCAAAGTGCGCAGAAAAAGCTCCAGAGTCTTCCTGGAAACAACGGTATTTTCCTCGTATTGTATCTGAAAAGTATCGGGAACCTTTACCACAGGGTCTTGCAACGCATTTTCATAGTCTTCGATGAGGCTATCGCTCATACCTTCTTTGCATTTGGCTTCCAGAAAAGCAAGATGTGTCAGCGTTTTAAGGAGATTTTGGTATTCCTCTGCCCATTGTTCCTGATAGCAAAGTTCGCGCAAGGCTCTTTTGTATTCCAGCCCTTTGTCTTGGAAATATTGTGCAAGAAAACTATGATAGGCCCGCATGTTTCTTTTGCCCAGACGTTCTTTTACGGTTCTGCCAAACTGAGCATGAAAAAAGTCCAGAATGCCTGCTTTGAGAACGATGAAGTTGTCCAATGCCCGCTTTACAGCCAGAAGGAAATCATCTGTAACATCGCTTTGTGTCTGGTGCATGAGCATGAGAATTTCCTGAAGCTCATTTTCCGCCAGTCCATAGCGAGAGGCTCCAATCAGGCCCAGATAGTCCTGGATGATTTCCTGTCCATAGATTTTTCCAATTCTCTCGATAATTTGTTCAAAAAGGGATTCTACAGAAGTCGCCAGTTGCCCGACCGCTATTCCCCCTTTACCAATCTCTTCCAATGCCACCTTGAGATACAGGGGGTTTCCTGCTGCCTGTTTTTCTAGTAAAGAAACATCTTTTTCGCTGAGGTTTAAACCTTGGGCAAGCGAATATTCCCTGATGATTTCCTCGATTTCCTGGGTGAACAAAGGAGGCAATTCCTGCGTTTCCAGTCGAGAATATGTTTGCAAGGCAGGCCAGGGATCAACAGGCCTTGTGGTGATTAAAATTCGGATGCAAGAAGGCAGGTTGCGAGGTAGCCAGAAAAGATTGTGTCCTGATTCTTCCATTTCATCCAGACCATCCAGTGCTAGTACCATCTTCGTCTGGCAGGTTTCCAGAGCATCACGCACTTGCTTTCTCTGTTCTGCTGGATCAGAAGAAAGAGATTCTTTCAAGATTCCAAAGCGATACATCTGCTCTCCTATATGAGCAAACATGCTCTGAACTCGCTGGCTATCGGGTGTCATACCCATAAAATGGCATACAACAGGGATTTCAGGGTATTTTTTTCTCCAATTCAATATAAAACGAGAGAGCAATGCCGACTTTCCTGTCCCTGCTACAGCATGAATGCCCAGGTAGTTCTTTTCGCCGAGGCCAAAAGCAAATTTTTCGATTTGGTCGAGATACTTTCCTCTTCCTACAAAATTCTTGGTCTTCTGCTCCAGGATTTCTTCTAATGCCTGGGATGATGTGTATTGGAATTCTTGTATAACCTTTTCTTTGGGATAATCGCTTTCCAGACGAAGGGATAGCTCTTTTTCTACTATGGACAACATCTCACTGGTGCTGGCAAAGGAATATATATTTTCTTCATTCTTGATAAGCCTTTGCTTAAGCTGCTCCAGAGCATTTTTATCCGAATCGCTTACCTGCGCCACTCTATCGGGATCATACTGTTCTTTTTGCCCTATGCAAAAAAATCTTCTCTCTTTAGGAATAGAGGCAAGTGCCTGGTTGATTTCCATTTCTGTAACGGATAGCTTACGATGGTTGGGATTCCCTTCTTCGTCCTCTTTGGGCCTCCACCCATATCTGTATCCCAGAATCCCAATAAAATACTGACACTGCCTGGTCATGCTCAGGCACCATTTTACCAGCGGTGCATCCGTATGCTTTTCCCGCCACCTTAAATCATAAGGTATCAAAGAAATATGTTGTTGAGCCATTTGTTTTTTTAACCTGGCAAAAATTTCTGCCAGCCGATCTCTTTCCAGCTCCAAATCCAAAAAAGTGGAACTGACAAAAATCTTGACGGTTTCCCATGCATTCATAAAAATCCCTCCCAATTACGGACTATTTACAATATTTCCCAAAAACACAAGTGAAATCTCGTGCAAAAGTGTAAAGATTTTTCACCGCAGAGACGCGGAGA
>CALKWO010000272.1 GCA_938003875.1 uncultured bacterium | reverse complement strand
TGTGGTTCTCTTTAAAAATCAAAAAAGTTCACTTACAAGCTGCGGAATATAGGGAGATTTTTATAAAATTTGTATTAGTCAAAATGATCCTGTGCAAAATGAGCAGTGCTATAAAATAGCATCTGCTCCATTGTGCGGTTCTGATATAGTTTTGGAATAAATGCCATTTATAGCTTCTCTTGAAATATTTTCAACAGCATTTTAAGCAGAACAGATTTTTATAAAATTCCAAATAATATATTCTCTAAATAAATTAAAAGCAAGGGGTTTGTATGAAAAAACTAGGAAATTATGAAATTGTAAAATGCATTGGTGCTACAGAGCTGACTATGCTCTATCTGGCACAGCATCGCTATCTAGGGAAAGATCTGGTTATCGAAGCATCTCCTGTGGAAAACGATGGAGAGTTGCAGCAAAGACTAAAATTTATGGCACAGCTTTTGGGCAAGCTGAAACATCCTAAAATTTTGACTATAGTAGATGCTTTTGAAGATGGCAAAATGATGTATCTTGTTTTTGAATGGTCTTTGGAGTGGCAAAGCCTGGAGCAAATCCTGAGAAGAGAAGAGCGTCTCGATCTGGACAGTTCTTTGAAGCTTTCTCTGGAAGCATGTCAAGTTCTGGCCTTTTTGCACGATCAGGGAGTTGTCCATCAGAATTTACAGCCACAAAATTTTTTACTGGGAGAAAACAGCTTCTGCATTGGTGGATTTACGCTTGCCAATACATTAGAAAATCCTTTCACAGGAGGAAGACAAAAATTAGGTGATTCTCGCTATGCTTCGCCAGAGTGGTTCTTGAGAGAGCCTGTATGCAAAGAACAAGATATATGGGGGCTAGGAGTTTGTCTTTATAGAATGCTTTCTGGAAAATTCCCTTTTGAGGGCGATGCCAACAAAGAAGTGGGAGAGTATGTGATAGAAGGAAATTTCAAAGCCTTATCGGAAATACTCCCTGGTGTTCCAAAGTGCATTGAAGAGATTATTCATAGAATGCTCAGCAGGAAAAAAGAAGATCGTCCTTCTTTAAAGGAAATTATAAGCACTCTGGAAGGCCAGTTGTATATGACACCTGTTGCCAATGCCTTCATTGCAATGCCTTTTCATCCTCATTTCAATAGAGTCTATCATGCCATTCGTAATGTTTGTCAGGAAAAGAGGGTAAAGCCTATACGCGTGGACGAAAATCTTCTGCCAGCGAATATATGGCAGGATATTGAGCATGGTATACAGGAGTCTACTTTTGTCATTGCTGATCTAAGTCCTGTTCCTGGGCCTGAGCAGACCAATCCCAATGTTGCCTTTGAGGTCGGGATGGCCCATAGCTTAGGAAAACCTACTGTTTTATTGACTCAGGAAATTGAGAGTCTTCCTTTTGATTTCAAGCAGCAGAGATCGCTGGTCTATGAGAATCAAGCAGAAAAAATTTCTCATCTGGAACAGAAGCTCAGAGAGGTCATTGCTTTTTTGCTTGATGCAAAAAGAAACAAATAATCTCTATGGAAACGTCTGGTCAATCTTTAGAAAAAAATATCATTCATATAGAAAATTTTGGTGTACGGTTTTCCGAAGAACCTATCTTTTCTGATGTCAATTTTTGTGTTCCCAGGGGTACTATTTTTGGGATCTTTGGAGAGACTGGCTGCGGGAAAACAACTCTGGCACAATGTCTTGGCGGATTTGTTCCTCTCTCTTTCTGGGAAGGACAGATTCACCTGGATTTTTGTGATGGCGAGAAGCTTACCTTGAATAAAGAGAGTGGATTTCCTGCCAGGCTAAGAGGGAAAAAAATTGTCTATGTCCCACAGGATCCTTATAAAACTCTCAACCCTTTTGAAACGGTAAAAAAACAGCTCCATCGCCTTGCCCGATATTATGGAACAGCTAGAAAGCTGCCCGATATTCTATCTCAACTTCAAATAGACGAAAAGAAAATCCATCTGCAACCGCATAGTCTCTCTGGCGGACAAAAGCAAAGGATCATCCTTGCCTGTGCGCTTCTGGCTGAACCAGAAATTTTTGTTTTGGACGAGCCTCTGGCTTCTGTGGATACAGCGGGGAGAAAGGCGATTCTGTCCTGCTTTCAGGGGCTTATTAAGCAAGGACACACTCTTGTTGTGGTTTGCCACGAGCTTCAGGAATACGAAGGCATGATTTCTCCTGATCTATGCTTTGAATTTTCTTCCCGACATTCTGTATACTATTTTCCGCAAAAGCGTGCTTTTCGTTCTTTGCCTTTTCCTGTGCTTTCTGTCCAGAAAGTGACAAAAAGCTTTTATGGCATTCCTGTGTTTGAAAAAACAAACCTGGAGATTCATTCCAACGAATGGGTATACCTGGAAGGGCATAATGGCTGCGGGAAAAGCACTTTCGTCAATATACTTCTAGGGCATCTTACTCCCGAAGAAGGAGAAATCCAATGGCTAGGGCAAAAAATTCCCTGGCATGACCTGCAATCTCATGCCTCGAAGCATATTCATGTAGCCTTTCAGGATGTATTTCATTCTCTTGATCCCAGAATGAAGGTACGCGACTCCTTGCAGGAAATCATTGCCCAGGCACCTGCTAAAAATCGTATTATGATGGAAAATATGAAAGATTTTCTCTGGAAGCATCTGGAATTGCCCGAAAATCGGACTCGATTGCTGCCAGGAGAGCTTTCTTATGGGCAGCAGAAACGACTTGTCTTGCTGCGTTCTCTTTTGAAATACAGGCTTTATAATCTCCTTGAGCCTCTATCCTTCCATCTGCTTTTATTCGATGAAATTTTTTCTGGAATCCATAAACCCCTGCGCAGGAAAATCATCTTTCTTCTACAAGAAATGCGCTATGAAAAAACCTTTTCGATCCTGTGGATCGCTCATGCACAAGACGATTTGCGAAAACTCTGCGATAGAGTCTACCATATACAGGATGCCAGGATAAAGCCTAAAAAAAGAGAAAAAAGCACCATAGAATTTTATCTAAACTAATTTTGGAAAATAGACCTTTGTTATCAGCCTATGTGGCTCAGTGAAGGAAAAAATTTGTCTTTGGAATGGTGAGTGTTGGATTATGAAAATAAAAATTTATGTTTTGCTTTGGATTCTATTTGCTTCCTTTAGCTTTGGGCAATATGCCAAACCATCTATAGACCAAATTTTTGAAAGATGGGATAAGAATAAAGATGGATTGCTTTCCAAGAATGAAATTCCTGATTTTTTGTGGAAAAATATTTCCTATGCGGATAAAGACCAAAATGGTTCTGTAAGCAAACAAGAATTGCAAAAATTTCGGACAAGGGCACAAGGGAATATAGGGATGAATAAAGAAAAATCTTTCTCTGATAAAAGGATAAATCAGGAAAATATCCAGCAACTTTTGAAACGTTTCGATAGAAATCATGATAATGCTCTTGGAAAGGAAGAAGTCCCTTCCAGCTTATGGGAAAAGATTTCCAAGCTGGATTTCAACAAAGATGACCTCATCAGCGAAGAAGAATTTCGCCGTATCAATGCCTTTCTGAAAAAAGAGAAAGACTCACAGAGAAAGGCTTCCGAAAAGGATGGCCCTTTTCAAAATATACAGAATTGGTCTGCCTTTGACGCAGGAGCTATCCAGGGTTTGCAAACGCAAGGATATTTCGGTGCAACTTACGATGGCAGATATATTTATTATGCTCCTTGCAGAGCTCAGGATTTTCATGGATATGCTTTGCGCTATGATACGCAGAAAGATTTCCATAGCAAGGATTCCTGGGAATCCTACGATGCAGGGCAGACAGATGGATTGGAAACCAAAGGTTATTCAGGAGCTGTATTCGATGGACGCTATGTATACTATGTGCCGTTTGCCGTTCTGACTCAAAGACATGCCAGGATACTGCGCTACGATACTCATGCTGACTTTCGCGCCCAATCTTCCTGGAAAGCCTATGATGCACAGAATATCCTGGGCAGAAAAATGACAGGATATGTAGAGGCTGTTTTCGATGGAAGGTATATTTTCTTTTCCCCCTTTGGCTATGATCCTTATGCCCATGCTCTGGTTCTTCGCTACGATACGCAAGGCGATTTTCAAGATTCTTCCTCCTGGTCTTTTTATAACGCGCAGAATACACAAGGGCTTGCTACTCAGGGATTCTATGGAGCTATACAGGCGGGTGACTATATTTATTTTGTACCATTCCACGATGGGGAAAACTTTCATGGACGTGTCTTGCGCTACAACCGTATGAAAAGCTTTGCTTTATCCTCGGCTTGGGAAGCCTATGATGCTGGAAAAACAGGCGATATGACCACCATAGGATATAAAGGTGCAGCTTTTGATGGAACCTATATTTATTTCGTTCCTTTCAGAGACCAAAACGAATCGCATGGTCGTGTTTTGCGATACGACACATCCAAGTCATTTCATTCTTCTGCAAGCTGGTCAGCCTTCGACGCAGGGAATACCGATGGTTTGATTACTCATGGCTACGTTGGGGCTATCTATGATAAGCAATATGTTTATTTTGTCCCTTACAGCGAAGGAACTCAAGATTTCCATGCTCATTTTTTACGATACAACAGCCAAAAAGATTTCTGCAATTCCTCTTCCTGGGAATCTTTCGATGGTTCTTCCATACAAGGCTTGACCACCAAAGGATATAAGTACGCTGCTTACGATGGAACATATATCTATTTTGTGCCTTACCACAATGGAATTTCTTTTAGTGGAATAGGGTTACGCTATAAAAAAGAGTAACAAATTCAAGTCTCTCAATTTTTTGGAAGCTCCCTGCAAGGAATCAAAACAGTGCTGCCTGAAATTTATCTTGACAAGCAGAATCCTATCAAATAACATGAAAAATAACGTGGAATAAAAACAATAGGAAAATTTTCTTGTTGGATAAATTTTATGGCAAAAATATCTTTGAAATTTCATGAAGAAACATTACAAGAATTTCCATTAAGCGAAAGCCCAGTTTCTGTTGGCAGAACAGATGAAAATGAAATCGTCATCAAAAATTTAGGTGTATCCAGAAAGCATGCCCAAATCACAAAAGAAGATAGGGATTATTTTTTGGAGGACATGGGAAGTCGTAATGGAACTATTCTCAATGATAAAGCTATTGATAAAAAAACAAAGCTACAAGATCAGGATAAAATTACGATTGGAAAACACCATTTGATTTTTTTTCTTCATGAAGACCAAAGCCTTTCTACTTCATCCTCATCGACTCATGAAACCAATCGCTTTCTTCCACCAGATGAGACGATGCGAATTTCCTCTGTAAAGATGAAAAAAGAGACATCGGCTTTTAGAGAAATCAAAACGACTGCTATTAAAAATCCTGATTCTGCAGAATCTAAAAATTATGGGGCCCAAATGCTGGATATCAAACCCACTGCCATCGAACCGACCAGGAAAAAAACTTCTTCTCCTCTCGAAGAAAAGATAAAAACACAAAAAATGCAGGGTGGTGTAGAGATTCTGAAAGGTGGGATCAAGCAAAACAAGATAAAGTTCGACCGTTTGCTTATAGTTGCTGGAAAAGGTGCCAGTGCCGATATTCGGATTAAAGGCGAATATGAAAAAGATGTAGTCTTTATCATCAGCACAAGAAACACAGGATATTTCATCTCTCCGCCCAAAGGCATTCCTCTAACAGTAAATGGAAAGGAAATCCATGATTATACCAAACTAGATCCAGGGGATATCATACAAGCAGGAGAAACCAGCATGAAATTTTTCCAAAACTGAATCAAATTACACATATTGAAGGTTTTTAAAATGATAAATTTTTTCCCCTGTTTTTGGCTCTGGGTTTTCTTTTTTTGTATCGGATGTATCTCCTCTTCCAAGGAGGAAATTCTTGTGATTCCTAAAATGCAGGAGAAAAAAAATTCCCCTGATTCCGATTTTTCTATACCTTACATAGAAAAGCCTGTACAGTTTTCTATCCAGAGCGTTTTCCAGCAGCAGGGAAAAATAGAAATGTCTGCTTTCAGCAAGAAAGAGGGTAAACTCTTTGTAAATTTATATAGAGTTTTAAATCCTATGCTTTTTTTGAAATCCATAAAAGATTTTTCGGCTTTTATGATCAAAGCAGAGATTTCCAAAAGTCTTGTACTGGCCAAAGGGCAATCTCCAGATTACTGGCAAAAAGAGGCTTCAAAGGATAAAGAATATGGCGATTTTATCCTGGAATACCAAAAAACTTTTTGGGTGAAAGACCAGGAAAAGTTGTCTTTGCTAGAATTTCCAGCCGTTTCAGAGGGGCTCTATCTGATAGAAGCCTGGCTTGAATCACAGGTAGTTTATTTGCCTTTACTGGTTTCTTCCCTTCGTTCTTTTTCATGGAATTCTCAAGAAAAAAAATATGTTTTCCTTACTCAGTCTATCCCTCAAGATGCTTTTTTCCTATACTCTGGAGGAGAAAATTCCTGGGAAAAAATTAGACAAGAAGAAGGATTTTTTAGCCTGAAGAACACGCAGGCAAATTTAGAATGGTTTCTTATCTGGTCGGATGCTTTTATCCACTGCTTACCTATAGAAAGCCGAAAGGGATTTTTTCAGCAGAAATTGGATCTTACAGGAAAGCCAGAAAAAGAATATATAGACATTACAGGCAATAGAAGAATCTTTTCTCTTGGTGATATTGTAGATTGTACGTTATGGGGTTGCGAAGAAAACAGCCCAGAAGAAGTTTCGCTCTTGTATAAAAAAAATGAAGGAGAAGCCTGGCATGTCTTAGACAGACAAAGAAGGGTAACAGCAAAAGGAAAGGCGCAATTTTTTTTCCCCTTGGAAAAATATGGAATGTACCTTCTCCAGGCAAGGAAGGCTCGAAGACTTCTGTATGTTCCCGAAAAAAATAGCCTGACTCAGATGATCCCAGGAATGTATTTTTGGGAAAAAGAGCGTAGTATAGAAATATTCCTGCCAGGGAAAAAGGGCAGACAATGCCTTTTCTTATCACAGCAGGAAGAACTCCTGGAAAAGCAAAGTATCGAAGCTTTTGAAGGGGACTACCGCTTTTCTTTTTCTTTAAAGAATGCCCAGGAAGGCCATTTTCTTTGTGTTCAGAATTGCTATGAAGAAAATGGTAAAATACTATATGAGGAATGGCAGATTCCGCCTATTTCTTCTAGCACAAAGCAGGAAAGACTTCCTATTCCTGATGTGGCTGGTAAGCAGGAATTCCCAGGCATACTTTTGCATGCAAAATCCCAGAATCATGAAAAATTATATAAAATATGGGCAAAAGAAAAAATTTTTCTGGACTATTCCCAGGCATTCAGGAGCTACAGTCAGGAAAAATACAGAGACACAATGGGATTATGTCTGGACATCCTGTATATTTCTCCCGACCATAAGGATTCTATGTCTTTGTTACTCCAGGCTGAAAAAAAATTTTCCTTCTCCAGCTTTTCTTTTTCCAGCCCTACCTTTCTCCTGGAGCATTTTCTGCCTGAGGAAACAAAAGAAGGGATAACCTTTGGTGATTGGATCGAAGAACTTTCTCTCCAAAGCAATGTAGATATAGAAATAGAACCCATGGTATGGGAAAAGATCCCTGCAGGACTAAAGACCATAGAAAAGCTTCCTCAAAAGGAAAATGCACTCTCTCTGCTGCAATATGTTTTAGCGAAACGCAATCTTACCTTTAAAATAGAGCATGGCGTACTTATTATCATCTGCCACAACTATGATGCAAAATGATTTAAGTGGAATTTTTTTTCTCTGCATCTCTTCCACTATAGAGTATCAAAACAAAAGAGGCCAGAATCATAATTGGTGAGTAAGCAATGCAAGGGATGGCCAAAGAAACATTATCCAGAAGAGACATGGCTACGGTGATACCCAGGGCTGCGTTTTGTATGCCAACTTCGATCATGATGGTTTTGCTTTGTTCATGGCTTAGATGAAAGAGTCTTGAGATGAAATAGCCTGATAGCGATCCTGAAATCAGTAGAAGCAAATCGGGTATTCCACTTTGAATAAAAATATCCAAGATCTTTCCCTTTTCTTTAAGAAAAACAAGAATAACCAGGATAAAAAAAACTGCAATCGCAAAGCGTTTTAATGGCCTCTCTACTTTAGATGCCAATCCTGGCCATTGTTTTCTCAACCACATTCCTATCGCTATAGGGAAAAGAGTCATCAACGCGACTTTAATGATAGATTCCATGATAGGAAAGGGAATATGGATTTCCTTAGACATAAAAAAATTCCAGCCCCATTGAAAAAAAATGGGAAGAGCAAAAATACTAAACAGGCTATTGATGGCTGTAAGACTTACAGACAAAGGCGCATCCGCTTTGCAGAGAAAAGAAATAATGTTGGAGCCTGGGCCTCCAGGGCATACACTTAAAAGAAACACTCCTGCTGCAATGACAGGCGATGGTGCAAAAAAAGAGGCGATCCAAAGGCCCAAGAGGGGCAATCCCAGAATCTGCAGAAGCGTACCCAAAATGACTGCCTTGGGCTGGCTAAAAAGCCTTTTGTAATCCTGTACTGTCATGGTCATACCCAACGCCACCATCATCAGCCCAAGTAAAAGAGGGATAAAAATTTTAGGAATTATAGACATAGCAAATCCTTAAGCGATAAGAAGTTAAATAACTTCCTCATTTCGATGATAAAAATTAGTCACTTACAAGTAAAATCTTGTGCAAAAGTGTAAAGATTTTTCACCGCAGAGACGCGGAGAACGCAGAGTTATCAGCCTAGTCTTTTTTTCATATAGAGCCTACGAATGGTTTCGTAGGTTTCTATTTCATCAGGTGATGTATCTCCTCGAGGACGTACACAGACAATTTTAGGATCTCTCAGGCTATAGTTATCCTGGTCGTCTTTGACAATATCGGCTATTTTCACAGCAGCCACAATAGAAGGAAAAATTTCTACACCAGCGCGAATCGCGCTGCCAGTACGGTTTTCGATCTGTTTGCCTGTTAGAAGGGAATGGGAGGCAATACGGTTTATGATTTCCATATTGCTTTCCAGAGAGAGTCCTTCTGCTTTTCCTATTTCTCGGAAGCCCTTTTCTTCCTTACAGGATAAAAGGTAGCTGCTAAATCCCTGTGGCCCTCTGTTTCCTGTTGCCCACAAAGCTCCTGTAATCACAAGATCCAGGTACAAATCTTTTTTTTGCTTAATCCAGTCGTTGGTTCTTTCTCCCATAGAATAAGGAGAAAGAGGAACTTTGGCAATGATTCCCTCATGTCCTTGATGGCAGAAATATTGAAACCACTTCTTCATTTCCGCAGGACTGTTTACCTCAAATCCCTCTGAAAGCTCAATAGGAGTAGAATTAGGCAGGTTTTTCAAGGGAAGCAGAATTTGTTCTAAAAGATTTCTTCTTTTGCTCAGGGCCATGCTGGTTAAATCGTTTCCATTGAAATAAAGAATATCGAATACAATGTATTTAAGCTGCACTGGATTTTCTGTATGTCCCTGCAAAAATCGGAACACTTCATAAACAGTGGCCTGTATGGGACGTTCTTTTTCCCAATTCAAAATTGTTCCATGCAGCTCTCCATCCAGAATGAAGGAATTTGCTGGAATTTTCCGCAGGCTTTCCTGTAAACCAGGAACAAGAGAAAGCCAGTCGTGTTTACGTCTGGTAAACGTAGCGTATTTGACTCTCCCCTGAAGGTTGGTTTCCTTATGAGCCATGATTCTGATGCCATCGTATTTGCATTCGACCCATAAGGGGAATGCTTTTGGGCTTTCAATTTCTATGCTGCCTGCCAATGCTGGACTAACAGGATTCAATGGCTTTAAAACTAGCTTTTTCAAACCTTCTTTGCCTTCTGTTTCTAATATATGAGCTACATCGAATATGCTGCTAAGAGCTATCGCATTGCCAATGTTTTTAGGCGGAATCTGATAAAGAGAAGCGAGGCTCTGGGCAACGAATTCACTTCGATATTCATAACCCAAATTCATTCTACGAAGGATCATCCTGGCAAGAAAATATCGCTCCAGTCTTCCAGATCGCTGAAAAAGATCATGCAAAACTTCTTTTTTTCGATTTGTTCCCAGAGAGGGAAGATTTCGTAAAATAACGATGGCTTCTTTTGCCGTAATGGGAGGAGAAGAGCGATGCAAGGGTGCATCTTGGGAAAAAAGCACACCAATATCGCAAATCTGGGCAAGAGACTCCCTGAGTTTTTTGGGAGAAACAAAGCGGATACAGGACAAAACCTGCATGAGGGTATCCTGTCCTATATTGGCTACCTTTCCAGAAAAAGGATCTCCCATGAGAAAGGCAATCTTTTCCGAGAGAGACAGACCTAAATTTTTGCTCAGAAAGCTTCCTACTACATCACGATTGGAAACAGGAGGTTTAGACCAGGAAAATGAAAAAATATGGCTAGCTTTAAAGGCTTCCATTCCGCTAAGGGGGAGGAAAAGGCCATAGAAAAGGCTAAAAAGAGAGATAGAATCCAGAGCATCTTCCCTGCATTCGGGATTTTCTTTCAAAAGGCATTCGAGCGCGAAGCATAAACTTGTAGGGATTTTGAGCATATCGCAAAGATAGCTCGTATTCAATGCCTTTTCTTTCAGATTCACAGAATAAAAACGATAGGACTCTATAAGGCCTTGATTTTCAAAGAATTCCTGGATTTTATTATCATCAAGAATAAACATCGGCTATTCCTTATTAAAAGAAAACCATAGAAAAATGTCAGGACAACGCACCTCTTAGCCCCAAAGGGGCCAATATATAGCCAGGTACAACGCCCTGGTGTCTTTGAATCAAACCCAAATATTTTTTCTTTAGGAATCGGAATTAAATAAGTTCCCCATTTAGACGATAAAGATAACGATA
>CALKWO010000271.1 GCA_938003875.1 uncultured bacterium | reverse complement strand
CTATGTTAATAGCATCTGCTTGAGTCTGCGGGAGGAAATGTGGAAGCTATTTAATCCTTGTTTTTTACTGTTCCAAAGACTGTATCTGCACTGTAAGAATGAAAATGATTTCCGTTTGTTGCTTTTGCTGTATGCTACTGGAGAAAAGCCCCCCTAAAAGAGGAATGTCCATCAGAAGAGGGACACCTTTCCTCATCTTTAGCTCTTTTTCATAAAAAAGGCCTGCCAGTAAAATAGTCGATCCATTTTTCACATTGACTATGGTTTCCAGAGAGCGATTCGACAAGATGGGAATATCTGTATGGGTTGCCAGGCCTGTAATTTCTGAATAGCTTGGCTTGAGTTCCATCTCTACCCATTCACTATTTTTGATATAAGGCTTGATTTGAAGATTCACACCTGTTTGTATGAATTCTACCTTCCAATTGCGAACGATTTTGTTTTGATCTTGATTCGAAACATAGTCTCTCAGGGTATTGCTTTGGCTATTCGTATTGCTGCTGGTATTGTCAGAATATTGCGTATTGCTGGAACTGGACGAGTGGCTGGATTCTTTTGTCTTGTAATCAAGACCATTGCTTTCATAAGAGGAATCCTGCATTCTATAATAAGGTATGCTATTGCCTGAATTCAATTTAGCGGTTTCTCTGTTTCTACAAAGAATGCGAGTCGTTGCTCTTAAATAAGCTTTTCCTTGCCGTATTTCTGCATTGATGTATGTTTGAAAATTTTTTAGGGTATTATCGCTTACATTGTTATAGACACCACTCATATTATTTTCTTTCATAGGCAATGCTATATCATTTCCTAGCGAAGCACCGTGCTGCCGAGAATTGTTTTCTGCCAGATAAGAAAAATGAGAAGAAAAAGTACGGTTGTTTTCTACGACTTTTTCTATGATATGAACATCAATCATGACCTGGGGTACAGGAATGTCTAAGGCCAAAAGAAGCTCAAGCATAGAAAGAAGATATTCTGCACGATCTCTCATGATTACCTGGGCTGTATGCTCCAGAACACCTATCTGACCTACTTCAGATTTTAGCATATCCAATTGGGGCTTGATTAAGGTAACATTAGCATGGCGCATTCGATAGACCAGAGTATGAAAACTCCCTTGCGGAAGGTCTCGTAATTGTTGCAAATATTTTTGAGCTTGCAAATCTTGCTTTAGAAAGCTATCCTGCAATAATGAACTGCCTGATCTCTCTTTTTCAAAATCCGAAACCAAAATTTCCAATCCATATTTATTTTTCCTGCTACTCAATCCATTAGAAGGAATTTTATTGCTAATTTCCAGAGACAAAACTACATTGGATGAATTTTTTTTATCTATTTCTTTCAGAGATATATGAATAGGCTGTAATCCTGTTAGAAGAATGTAAGAAGTAGCGATAGCTCTTCCTCCTTTGCTTTGATTGCGATTGGGATCTGTATACCCTCCCCCCTTTTCCTGGACTTCCAGCTTACTGATAAAAAAATCTGCAACAGGGTCTTGCTTTTGATATCCTTTTAATTTTGCTGCTGAAACATTATCGAGTATGATCGTCCACTTTTTCAAATCAGGTTCTCTATTGATAAGGACAATAGCCGATTCATCAAAGCTGTCAAACGTTCCTTCTTTGGTGTATTCTCTAAGAATGATTTTGAGCAGAACTGTATGCTGTGATGTTTTTTCTATCTGGATCTCGCTTACATGCCCTAGCCATACTTCGTTATCTGTCTTCGCAAAAACAAAAGATAAAGATAAAATCATCAGAAAGAAAAGTTTTATTTTTTCCCGCTTAAATTGATCAACCATCTTACTTCGCTGCCTCTTCTGGTAAAAGAAAATTCCTGAGTCATAGCACTAAAAGGACGAAAATAAATAGAGCTGAACTGTGTACGCACAAGTTTACCAATGCGATTGTATGCATAAAGATTGAGATTTAAGTTTATGCCTTCCCCTGTTGGATTGATAAATTGAACGAGTATTTTATAGGAAGAGCCATCATCCCAATGATTTAAAACTTCCATAAGAATATTTTTATCTGTGATTTCTAACAATGCAGAATCCTTCTGTGGAGAATACTGGTATTCATTCAAAGAATTTTTAGGATATATTTGCTCTGGAGATAAAAAAATTTCTATTCGCTTTTCGTCTGTTTTGGTTTTCTCTACATCAGAATTTTCCAAATTTTTTCCTACAGGAAGCTGTAACAATTCTGAAGGCATATCCTCTTGCCATGGTTTCACAACACAACCAGACAGACAAAGACATAAAAAAAAAAGGGGAAAAAAAGTATATATATTCATGATTTTTTGTATAGGAAATTGTAGTATAAATTTCAGTACTTTGTTTTTAAATTATGGCTGTTCTTGGAATAATTCTCATTGTATAAAGATTCACCAGATGAATGAGCATTATAGTTTCGACCATAAAAGGAATCAAGATTTTTTTATAACTTGCTACTCAAATTTTTCTTTGCAATTTTTTTTCATTTCCCTATAATAGCAAAAACACTTTTACAAGAAACGTCGTTGGCTCTAACAGAATCTGTGGTATTTATAGTCCATAAAAAAAATA
>CALKWO010000270.1 GCA_938003875.1 uncultured bacterium | reverse complement strand
AATATGTTCAACAATATTTTGACTAAAACAAAAAAATACAAATTTTTGTTCATTGACACTACTCACAAAATAATTTAAAATGGGAAAGCTTCATTTTTTTTTGAAAATTCGCCTGTGCTGTCCTTCGAAAGGGTGTATTTTATGAAAATTTACTTGCTTATCTTTCTGTCTATCATTACGTTAATTACAGGTTGCGAAATCTTGACCGCTCCTTTTAAATTGGCTATGGAGCTGCTTCCCATTGCTATCCAGTATGCTCCCTATGCTCTGATGTTTTTAGAATTGCCTGAAAATAATCGCTCTATAGAGGGAAAAGAGCTAGATACCCTCTCTGCTCAGATAAATGTTTTTGCTCAATCTATAGAAAAAGATTCCCTGGTGGACACACTTTCAAAAGAGTGGAAAGGGAAAAAACAATTTGTAACAGCCTTGCATCTAAATTCTCCCGAAAAAATACAAAAAATTCAAACATGGCTTTCTGAAAACAGAGCAAAATTTCAGGTAAAATATTTTATTGTGAATTTTGAAACAGAAAATTCCGTAGAATATAAAAAACTCCATAATTTTATTAAACAACAGCAAATAGCATTCCTGGCAGATGGGCCTATCCAGGATATAAAAATGCAAAAAGAATCTTTTCCTGAAGGAATAAAAATACTTTTACAATAATTTTTAAAAAACAGAAAAAAATATATTGCTTTTTTTCTTCTCATCAAGTATAATTTTATACTTTCGTGGTAAACTTTTATTTAATAAGGTTAAAAATCTTAAAATTTAATTTTATTTATCTGGTTGTTATCTGGAGATTTTTATGCTGTTCATCATCAATGAAAAAGAAGTTTATGAAGAATTGATGCAAAATTCTCCATCTCTAGGAACCACAAGAACTTCAATATCTAATGTCATTCAAAGGTTAGCCCAAGAAAAAAGGCATAAAACCACTACAATAGCTTATCTGAAAACGTATCTTCATCAGGTATCCCACATCAAAGAAACTTCTGTGACTCAATAAAACAGAATCAACATCTTAAATCTTCCATAAACTTCAAAAAAAATATGAAAAAAGTATATGTAGATCAAAATCAATGTGTTGGATGTGAATTGTGTACGAAAATTTGCGAAGCATTTAAAATGAATGCTGATGGCAAATCCGAGATGGTTCTAAAATCTATAGAAGGCTTTGAAGTACAAATACAAGATGCTATGGACAATTGTCCTGCCCAATGCATATTATGGAAAGAGTGTTCTGGTTAAAATGCTGCTAAAAATATGCATTATTACAGAAAAAAGGCCAATTCCCCAATGAAGAGTGCTATCTATTATACCAAAAATCTTGATCCATGGCACAATCTTGCTATGGAAGAATATTTGTTGCAAAAGGTAGAAAAGCAGCAAATCCTTTTCTTTCTATGGCAAAACGAAAATACTGTTGTTATAGGAAAAAATCAAAATCCCTGGAAAGAATGCTCCTTTACCTTACTGGAAAAAGAAGGTGGGAAGCTGGCAAGACGAATTTCTGGTGGAGGAGCAGTATTCCATGATACAGGAAATTTAAATTTTTCTTTCCTTGTTGATAAAGATATGTATAATCTTTCAAAACAGTTGGAGGTTATTTTGGGTGCTGTGCGTTCTCTTGGCATAGAAGCCCAATTCCAGGGAAGAAATGATCTGATTGCACAAGGGAAAAAATTTTCAGGCAATGCCTTTTGCTTTCGTACCCAAAGTGCCCTCCACCATGGAACAATTCTTCTTTCTGCAGATATGAGCAAGCTCACACGATACTTGCAGGTATCTCCAGAAAAAATTCGCTCCAAGGGAATAGATTCAGTAAGATCCAGAGTGGTCAACCTTACCGAATTCAAAAAAGATTTAACAGTGGACCTGATGACGCAAAGCCTTATGGCATCCTTTGAAAAAATTTACGGAAGCAATGCCACATTGTACCAGGAAAATAGTATTGCTCGCGAAGATATCGAGCCTTTTTATCAAAAACAAAGTTCCTGGGAATGGAGATATGGAGAAGCACCCCATTTTGATATAGAACTTTCTAATACATTTTCCTGGGGTTCTATAGATGTATGTTTGAAAGTAAACAATGCCAGAATTTCTCAATCCATAGTTTACTCAGATGCCATGGATGAGGCATTTATCCAGGCTATAGGAGAAATACTAAAAGGGTGTAAGCTTCATGCGCAGGATATAACAAAGTGTATTCAAGATTTCCCCTGGGAAAAAGAAAAAAGAGAAATGGCCCAGGAGATCGCACTTTGGCTAGAAAAGAAAGAATTCTAGTCTACGAAAACACTTCAACTATTAGCCCAGGGTAAATCCTTGTAAAGAGCATACTTATGAGTGCAGACTATAATGATAATCTATGGAAAGATGTTCTTAAAGAGCTGGAAAGCAATATTTTACCCCGCCATTATGAATTTTGGTTTCAAAATACCAGAATACTGGCTTTAACAGACAAAGCCGTTAAAATTCAAGTATCCAATGAAATTATCAAGCAAAAGATTAAAGATAACTATTTAGAGCATATTAAAAATGCTTTGTTCAAATGCAGTGGAAATGAGTTGGAGATTGAATTTCTTTGTGAAGCAAAAGCAGAGCAGCAGGCTTTGTTCGATTTTGAAATAGAGAATGAGCAAATAGCGCAAGAGCCTAAAGAGCCTTCTGTCTATCCTCCTATCAATCTGAATGATCTTTACACTTTTTCTAATTTTGTAGTAGGGCCTTCTAATGAACTGGCTCATTCTGCATCTATAGCTATTGTAAAGGCACCTGGAAAGGCATACAACCCTCTGTTCTTACATGGTGCAGTAGGATTAGGCAAGACACATCTTTTGCAGGCGATTTGCCACGGACTTTTGAGCCAGGGGTATAACCAGCAGATAGTGTATCTTTCCTGTGAAGAATTTGTAAATGAATTCATTGCCGCAGTAGAGGAAGGCAATCTAAACGGCTTTCGCTATAAATATCGCCATGTAAGCATGATTCTTATTGACGATATTCATTTTTTGGCAGGCAAAGATAGAACGCAGGAAGAATTTTTTCACACTTTTAATAAACTTTACAATTCGCATAAACAAATCATTCTCTCTTCAGACAGCCCTCCTTCTGAAATTCCCGAACTTAAAGAGAGGCTTGTGTCCAGGTTCAAATGGGGACTTGTTGCACAATTGGATGTACCTGGTTTTGAAACCAGAGTAGCGATTGTGAAAAAAAAGGCTAAAATCAAAAATAAAGAATTGCCAGATAACATCTGTCAATACATCTCTGAAAATATCGTCTCTAATATACGAGAACTGGAAGGGGCTGTCAACCATTTGCTGGCAATGGCGGATCTCCATAAAAAAGATATTACACTAGAATTTTGTAAACGAGCCTTAAAAGACATCATCCGTTTCAATGAACCAGAAATTGAATTGTCGGATATTTTGGAAGCTACGGTAAAATATTTCAATATCAAAATAACGGATTTACAGTCGAAAGCTCGCCAGCAAAATGTCGTATTGCCCAGACAGGTAGCCATGTATCTGGGCAAAAAGCTCACCAAATATTCCTTGCAGGAAATAGGGGCTTTTTTTGGTGGTCGGGATCACACGACTGTGCTGCATGCTTTGGATAAAATCAAAGAACTTAGCCAAAGTAGCCCCAGAGTCGGCGAAAGCCTTGTCACTATTGAAAAAGAAATCCTGGCAAAGAAATACTAGGTTGGAAGTTGGTGTATTTAATGTTTAGGGGAACGAACCACAGATAGACACAGATAAACACAAATAATTTACAAGGAAGCAATTTATATTATACATTAACCACAGAGACACATATGAAAAAGATTTATTATCTGTGTCCATCTGTGTTCATCTGTGGTTCTCTTTTGGCTATCCCCCAACCTTAAAATACGCCCGTTGGAAGTTGGTGTATAGAAAAAAGAGAACCACGGATGAACACAGATAAACACAAATAATTTATAATTGTTTATTTGTGTTCATCTGTGTTCATCCGTGGTTACTTCTCCTAACAATTAAATATGCCTTAACTTAACATGATTCCTCTACGATTTCCTCCAAATATTCCCCAACGAGTTTTGCCCCGACTCTTTTTTCTAACGTATTCTTGATTTTATAGATATGCCATTGGCTTCCTCTTTTTACACGCAAAATTTCTCCCCCTGATATATTTTTAGAAGATTTACAAACAATATCATTGACATATACACGCCCTTGTTTACAGGCATCAGAGGCAATGGTTCTGGTTTTAAAAAGCCTGACAGACCATAAATATTTATCAATTCTAACACTCATTTTTGTTCCATTTAGCGATGAGAATTAAATAACTTCCCAATTTTTAATTCAATATACAATAGTTAGTAAGGTTCAACTTCTATAACACAATCAATATACACGAAGAAAAGCCTGTGCAGGCTAAGCAGTGCTATGTTAATAG
>CALKWO010000269.1 GCA_938003875.1 uncultured bacterium | reverse complement strand
GCGTAGAGGTCGAAAAATGTTATTTCTCGCCTTAGAGGCAGCGGAATATAGGTTTTTATAAGAAATATTCCCTTTTACTTCGATTATGCTATCATATATGGATTATTTGATACAAAAATTAGAAAAAATAGAGCATGAGCTATATGTAATAGATAGGGGGCTTAATAAGCTAATATTTGATATCGCAGATTATTGAAAATATACTTTGGTGTTACAAATGTTGGCTTTCTGCCATGAAGTAAATCATTGATTGCATTAGGGCAGTCACTAATATGTTCCCAAATAGCAATATCGCCTTCGTTGGGTCAGTTTTATATAATTTGCTTTGGTTGAAAACAACGAATCGTCCTATTACTACTAGATTGCTGCAAACAAAAAGGTAGGATGTTTTTTTAAAATTTTTTCGATATTGTTTTTGAAAACGTGAAAAATTTACGTCTCTAAAGCCGTATTTTATCACGAATTTAGCGAATAAATGAATGCATGAATTTTATTGCTACAATTCGCTTATTCGTGATTTCAATTTGTAAATATTGGATTTTTTATATCCATTTATACAATTTCAAACTCCATTTATCTTCAAAATTTCCGACAATAATGTTAATAATGTCCACGATCACCCAAACAAAGATGCCGACAAAGATAATTAGAACAAACTTTTTCATCATTTTCTAATAAATTACTGCATTGAATACATTTTTTAGTTTCCATTCTTAATCCTTTCAGGTACCAGGGACATAAGCATTTAACACTGTTGACTTAAATTTTTTAGAATATCCTTAAAACTAAGGTTAAAAAATACAACCATCTGTCATTACTAGAATGCCAAAAAGAAAAAGGTAGGATAGTTTTTAAAATTTTTTGTAATATCTCAAATTGATCTTGTGTCATTTGAGATATTTTTGTATAGTTTTATAATTTCCGTTTGCTTCAGTTTCTCCTTATTTTTTTAGAGGGTGTGAAGGAAAATATTTTTCTTTTTGCCTAAAATATGTCCGTCTTTTTTGTTCTAATGGTTCTATAGAGATTAGGAAGTCCTATCCATAATACAGGAATGAGTACATTGTGAGACTGGATGCCAGTGGGGTACCTTATTGCCCTTGCGGTAATCGTTGAGCTGTTTGGAAGCTTTTATTGAAGGAAAGTGCCAAGATGGTTTGAGAAATGACTGTATGCTAAATTCCGCTGTTGAAAGACAATTAGAAATCGGCGAGAATATCTATTGCCGCTTATTATAGCAATGGTTCATTAAAAAATTTAATATTCTTAAAGGAATTTCTATGTTTTTAGAAGATTGTAAAAATAGCTTCTATACTGCGATAGAATATTTGCTAAATTCTGCTCAACAAAATGGAAAGATGGAAAGTTTATTAGGAGAAGAATACAGAGCTTTTTTGGAGGCACTTCAGAAAGAACTGGAAGTGGTGAAACGTCCATTTCAATTGATAGTAACGGGGGAGTATAGCACAGGGAAATCAACCTTTATCAATAGCTTATTGGGTGAGGATTTGTTTCCAGTGGACCTTACACCTACTGATGCTGTGATCTCACGATTATGCTTTTGGGATAAAACCCTGCCTTTAGCAGAGGTACATTTTAAAGATGGAATGAAACTAGAATGCGATAGCTATAGCCAGGCATGGCAATATGTGGATGGAACAGATAAAGAACGCGAAGATTTTGAAAAAGTACAACTGGTAATCATTCGCCATGAAAATCCATTTTTGCAAGACTTGGAAATTGTGAATACACCTGGAATCAATTCTATTTTCAGCCAGGACACTCAAGTAGCAAAAGAATATCTTCCCAAAGCAGATGCTATTCTCTGGATTCTGAGCGCACAAAATCTGGTAGGAAAATGTTCTGCCCAATTCCAACGCGAAATTGTCAGGTATAAAGTACGAGTTCTGGGAATTTTTAACATGATTGATACTTTTTGCGAACACGATTCTGATTCTGATATCTATGGCCCAATAGATGAAAATCGTTTACAAAAGGCACTCGAATATGTCAAAACAAAACTACCACGCCGCATCGAAATCGTTCCTTATGCAGCTAAGCCGATTCTAGAAATTCGTAAAACAATGGAAACTATGGAAGATATTCCATCCGAATTTCAGCAGCAGCTTGAAAAATGGCATTATAATGAACTGTTCAAACGATTGGAAGAATCTTTTTTTGATGAACAAAGTGAAGCCCGACGGGAAAAATTTTTAAATATCTGTTCTCGTTTGGAATCAGCCTATAAAAGATTGAAAGATGCTTGCCAAAACCATTGTTCCAGCTTACAGCAAGAATCCGAAAAAATTCAAACAGAGCTAAACTTCCAAAAATTTCAGGAAGAAATTGCAAAGAAAAGTGCAAGCACTGAAGATTCTTTGGATCAAGAAATTCAAAAGACTGCCCAAAAATTACTCGAAATTTTAGAAGTAGATCAAGAACGATTTTTAGATGAAGGAATTACAGAAAAGTTTGATCAAAAAGAAGCTAGACGTATCTTTGAACAAAATTATTTATCGAAAGAAAAATTGGAAGCAGCATCACGAGAATTAGATAACAAAGTAAAAAAAATCCTAAAAAATTTTGGACAGCAGATTCAACAAAGCATAGAAAAAAATCAAGATTTATTTGATGCTCGCTCTACCGTCAAAATATTAAATCGAGTCAACGAAGAACGGTGGTTTGAACAATGGTTCATCCAACCAGGAAAGGGTGTTGTTTTAGGAACAGCAACTGTTTTAACCACTACTAAGTTTGCCGGCATATTAGGTACAATTTTGACTGGAGCATCTACCATAGCTACTCTTGGGATAGGTGCTATTGTCGGTGCATTAGCTACAGGTATTATCTATCATTTCAATAAAAAGCACCGTCACGAGCAAATTGAAAAAGCCAAACAAAAAGCGATCAGAGAACTCAGGCAACAGCGAGTTACCATAGAACAAAGATTGCGTGATCAATATTATCCTTTAATTGAAAAGATGGTAGATACATTTATGGAAGAATTAGAGAAAAAACAAACAGAACAAAAACATCAACTTCGCGAACTTAGTGAAGAAAGTAAAAAGGTTCAGTATATAGAACGAGACTATCGCAAGGTGTTGGAAAGCTTGAGAGCCCAAATTGGAGATTCATCCTATTAGAAGGAATCCCTATGATTACACAGCAAGAATACCAAAATTATTTACAAGAAATGCATCTTGATCTTTTAGAATTGATAAAAAAACTGAGTCCAGAATATCTCCAAAAGCAGCATCCGAAATTTATCTCACCTTTATCCGATATCAGGCCATTACCTGTTATCGGCTTTATTGGAGGGTTCTCTGTAGGCAAATCTACGACCATTAATCAGATTTTACGCGGAACGCTGGAAGATAAAAGCTGTATGGGGAATGCAGATTTGACCTTGATAAAAAAAATTTTGGAATATGATTTAACTCCTGTGGATGTTTTGCCTACTACTGTCTGTGGTCTACATTTTCGCTATGGCAAGCAATTTGAAGCGACTTTTTTTAGTGACAAGGAACGAACATTTTTATCTGAAGCCCATAAGATTACCGATCTCCAAAAATACTTGGAAATTGTTTCTTATCGGCCTAATTTAGTAAGCATATCGTTTATAGAGCTTCGCATTCCTCATCCTTTTTTACAAAAATATTGCGAACTAATGGATATGCCTGGCCATAACTCTATTATGACAGACGATAAACAAAAATTGTCCGATATGGTTTTTCAATGCGATGGTTTGATCTATCTACTTGGACAACGTGGAATAAGTAACGAAGATGCCTCTTTTTTAAAATCCATCCTTCAGCCCATTATCCAGGTTAACGATAATAATCAGGAAATACTAGTGCGAAGGCAATTTCAAGGCCCTGTGTCTTTCTGGATCAACCTAAATGAACCAGGCAGTGGCAATCCACAAGATGTGTTGCGATACAATGAACAAAAAATTAAAGCTTTACTTCAACCTTTAAATTCTTATTTTATAAAACGTATCTTTGGAGGAGTAGCACCAGTACATTGTTTTGATTCTTTTAATACACTCAAGGAAGAAATGGAACATTTTTACCAATATTTAATATATTTTTCTTATGTAGCTATAGTCTATCATATTGATTCTCTTAGAGAAGCTGCTTTTGAGAAAACATATAATATTAATCAACGATTGTGCCTTCTATTTCAGGGGCAGCGTTCTTTTTCTTTGACACAAAAGACTCTTCGCTCTGAGATGCCTAATCCATATATTCGTCCTTTGCTGGTGTTATATCAATTAAAAAAAATTTCCGAACGTATCGAAACTGGTGAACGCTTTAGCTTTTCTCAGATAAGGCAAACTATAGAAGAAAAGATGGGGATTATGGAGACTGCTTCTTCTAAATCAGAGGTAGCTCAAGATTATGCGAAGAGAATTACCTTACTTGCAAAATTTTTGTATGAGCTAAAACAAATACAGCAAGAGCAAGGGGTTTTGCGCCAGATGGAAGAAATTTATCCAGAATTTCAGCAAAAATTTCTAGGGAATCCTACTTCTATAAATTATCAAAAGAGAACTTTATTGCCTATGCCAATTAGTAAGCAGCTCCAAATTATTGAAGGGTGTTTTCAAAAAGACTCCTATTCGTTGGGCTTAGAATGGTATAAAAAGATAGATAAAGGGAAAATAAGCAGGAAACAAAATAAATTTATTCCTTTGTCCGAACAAGAAAAAATGGAACAGCGTACAACAAAGATAAAGCAGCAGCTTCATAGTATCTTAGAAAAATTACAAAAGCTTTATAATGAGCAAAGCAATCATTATCGTTTTTGCAATATAACTCCAAGTTTTTGTAGAAATGCGAGTGAAGAATTGGAAAAAAATCGTTATTTACTTCCTGTTTGCGGTAGTTTTTCTAGTGGAAAGTCTACTTTTCTAAATGCGCTTTTAGATAACAACGGCATTTTACCCGTTGCCGATACCCCTACTACAGCATATATTACCGAGCTACACTATAATGAACAACCTTATGCAGAGTTGCAGTGGCGGAGAGAAAATAAGATTACTCTCTTTCGATACGTAGATAATGTTCCTGTCGGAAGAGAATTGCCCAGTGTTTCTTTAGAATTATGTCTGGAAGAATTAGATTACTTGCGTCAACTACTACAGGACAATCTTACTAAAACACAGCTTCCTAAGATCAAATCCTGCAAAGCCGCTACTATTAGCAATCCTCATCCACATGACTACGATGGGAGAAAAATTTTAAAAGATTTAAATCATATACAAGACGCTTATTGCACCGAAAAATTCGAATTCAGAACTCCCAAAGCTAAAGAATCCTCTTACCAAAAAGCGATAGATGCTTTTAAAAATGAGCTATGTTGGGAAGATCCTATCGAGTTTGTATATCTTGAATTTGAAGAAAAGCCAAATTTAAAAATGTCCTTAGCTTCCGAAAAAGAAATCCAGGAATTTGCTAAATATCACGGGCTTTATTTTGGTTTTTTGATCGAAAAAGCAAAAGTATTTTGGAATCTTTCAATGTTAAGGGATATTTGTTTAGTAGATACACCAGGATTCCACTCTTTAATTTCTACACATGATGCTGTGACAGAAGATTATATGGTTCATTGTTCTTCATTTATTTTTTTAATGACGGCCTCACAAGCACTCAACAAAGAAGAACTAGGAACGCTAAAAAAAATATGCCTCCCATTCCAAAGGCGTAAAAAAGAAGGCCGTAAAATTCCCTCTATTTTCATTGTTATTACTAAAATGGATTGCTTATCAGTAAAGCAAGCTAAACAAAGCCCACGAAATTTTGTAAAAAAATATTTAGAAGAAGAGTTTGCAGATTTAAAAGATCATTTCCGTTTTCATGAAATTTCAACAAGGGAATACACAAAAGGATGTGATGATAAGCAGTCTTTTAAAAATTTAATTTATGATATCAGCCAGGCTTTATGCGAATCGGATACTTACCGCCGAATTCAAGATAACGACTTTATTTTACGAGACATACTAGAAAAAGAAATTCATCATGCCAAAAAAGATTATGATCGGTGGCAAGAGAAAAATAAAAGATATGTGAGGCCGGAATACAAGGAAGATAATGAAGCACTACAAGATTTAGAGGAACAACGCAGTTGTTTAATAGAGAATCTCCAAGAGAATCAAAAACAAAAGAAACAACAACAGGAAATTTATCAGTCTTTACAGCAAAAAATCGAAAATCTCTTTAGCCTACTGGAAAATGCCAAGGCTGAATTTATCTCGAACATTGATTATTTAAGCGATGAGCAAGATTTTATTATCCTGCGTGATGGTTGCTATAATCCTAAATGGTGGCAGTGGGGAAAGTCAAGAGAAACAGGCACCGCATGGGGAAGTTATCTGGAAACTCTTCAGCAAAAAATAAGCGAGCATATTCAACGTAGCTGCAAAATTTCAGGGTACATGAGTCCCAGTGTATTGCCAGAATTGCCTCGATTGAATTCAGCCGAAATTCGCAACGATATTACCAGAATTTTGGAATCTTGTCGCAAAAGAAACTGGTATACGCTATGGCTTACTAAATCGCTAGAAATTTCTGACGCTCGCTCCCGTCTAAAAGAACGCATCAGACAATTTATGCAAGAATATCAAAGCAAAACCAGAGAATGGGTTTCCCAGGTAAACAGCATCATCGCCCAGATTGCTACTCAAATTCAGGATCAATACCAACGAGAATTTATACGGTTGCAGGAGCAGAAGAAAGAATATGATGGAAAAATTGATGAATGGCATAAAGTAGCTGAAAATGAAAAACACAAAGCAGAGCAAATATTTTCCAATGAAAAACAAAAATGTATACAAGAAATATATAAACTGGAAGAAATTTCGACTAAACTTCAAAAAATACAACAAGTTTTGCTAGATGGCCTTCATTAAAGGCGATAAAATTTTGTAAACTATTAGAAAGGTATTGATATGGATCATCTATTTTCCAAAGAAATCGAAAAAGAAATTACTATGTTGTTTGAAGAAGTTGCTAAAAACATAGGCAACCAAGTTGGAGAAAAATGTCTGTCTTCCCTGAAAGCCCAATATAGCGAAATCTGGAAACCATTCGAAGATCGAGTAAAAAAATTAATAGAAAATTTAGACCAGGAAATACAAAGTGAAAAAAATATTAGCCAGAGTATAATCCAACAAAAAGATTTACTACTCAAACAACTGGAAAGTTTCAAAAGCCAGGCTTCCAATGCAATTCAATTATCTTTGGAAACATTTGAAAAGAATTTGTTACAAAATTTTCAAAAAACAGTCTATGATCGAATGCACGATTGTATCCAAAAAAATATCGAAACCATCGCTAAAAATTTATCTGCTGTGCTGGATAGTTTAAGACTGAAAGCAGATTCTTTTAGCCATGAAACCAAGGATATATTGAATTCCTTTGTCCAGGATACTAAAAATACTTTGGATGGTATCAAAAAAAGCACCAAAGCCAGCCTTGAACAAACATCAAAAGATAGCAAAGACACATTAGAAGAGATAGAAAAAAATGCTAAAACCAGCCTTGATAAAATGGTGCGGGATGGAAAAAGCAGCTTTGAGAATATTTCCAAAGTTATACAACAGATTCGTGAAAATCATGAAAACAAAGTTGCAGAAACATTGCAACAAAATCAGATGCATTGGGTTGATACTACCAATAAAATGAAACAAGACATTCATGAATTTCGGCAAGAAGGAAATAAAACTTTACAAAGCTTACAAAAATACCAAAGTGATGTTCATGAAAACTTACAGCGTTACCAAATTTTTTTCGAACAAAAAGATACAGAAATCAAATCTATGATACAAATGAAATGGCTTGATATAGAAAGTCACTTGTTAAAAACAGATAATAAAATCCGCTTGCTAAGCTATGGGAATATCGCCAATTTGTTTTTACTATTCACTTTATTGACTTTATTTTTACTAAAGCATTTTTCTTTAATTTAAATCAAAAGATGAAATATATGGAAAGGAATTTATTATGGAAGCTGGAAAAAAAATTTCTGCATGCTGCCACATGTTTTTTAGTTGCAGCTATGAAACAGATTCCATGTCTGGGAGTTGCTGTGGAAGTCTGGGATAAACTGCTTTAACACTCGCAGATTTGGGAGCATCCCTTTGGGAAAGATTTTTCTTTGTGGCTAAAATATATGGATAGCTATGGAATAGCCAAAAATTAGGTATTGCGGATATTTCTGGATGGTCACAAAAATTGCATAAAGCCTGCCAGGAAAACTACAGAGCATGGAAGCAAACACAAAATACAAATAGGATTTCTTCCTATTTTGTGGCAATAGAATATTCGAAAATATTATGCTATCATATATGGATTATTTGATACAAAACAGCTCGTTTATGGATTAAAGAGAAAGAGGAAAAAATGGATACATCTCATAATTTTTCCCCAGAAAGGTTTCTCCACTTTGTAAACGGTCCAGAAAAATATGATTCTGAAACTCTGGTTTCTGATTTTATAGGTGTGTATGCTACAAAAAAGATTACAAGCCCTGTTCCTTATACGCCAGAGTTTCTGGAAGAGCTTGAGAAATATCTGTTGAAACCTGGCAATGCCGAAAAGCAGGGAATTACTGATATTTCTGGATGGTTACAGAAGTTACGCCTTAGCTGTCAGAAAGATTATAAGGCATGGAAGCAAGCCAGGAATACAGACAGAGTTTCTTCGTATTTTGTGGCAGTGGAAGGCCAGAGTGGATTTATAGGAGAACTCAAAACGCAATATGATGTAATGATTTCGCCAAATAACATCGTAGGAATCGGATCGGCTTATCTGCACGATTGCATCAAAGAGTCTCTGAATCTGGTGAAATACTATCTTATGACCAGTCATCAGATTCCAGAAGAATGGCTGAGCATTACAGCGCATATTTCTTTGGATTGGAAAAAATCTTTGCTGCAGGAATTCAGTACTTTGGATGCAAGCTCAGGGGAGAGTTTTTGTTTTTTGTTTTGTGCTTTATTCTATGCCTCGATTTTAAGGAAACTGGCCAGTGATGGGAGAATTGAAATTTTTCAGGAGGGAAAATGCCTCAAGGCAGAAGAAATTCGCATTCCTCAAGATATTTTGCTAACAGGAAGTTTTGATTTTGGTAAAGTTCCCGACACTAGCATAAGACAGCTAGAATATCAATCTATACCAGCAAAGCCTGTAGATGCTATTTGGGTAAAGGAAAAGACTGCCAATTCCATCAATCAGTTAGAGCCTGATACCATAAAAAGGTTCGTTATTCCTTCAGAATCTTTAGCAGAGAAAGACAAAGCCACTCCTGGAATAGATCGCATAGAAGTAGCGAATGCGGAAGAATTCTTCCAGAGCATTTTCCCTTATCGCATTATGCCTTGCCAAAAATTAGCTTTGTTTGGAAAAATGCAGGGGGAAAAAATTTTCTATGCTACCTCTATGTTTTTGATTGTCTTTTTTTGCTTTTTTTTATATTTTATATCTTTCACTGAAATAAAAATAGTACAGAAATCGGAAATACTGGCATTCTATGAATATGAAAATCCGATTTTAAAGGAAATTTCCCCGAATTCTGTTATCAACTCGCATAAACAATATAAACTGAAACTGACGATTCCTGACAAGGAGCAATATGTCTATATCTGGCAGGCAGATGGACAGAAAATTCAACCTGTTTTTCCTCATCCTGACCCTGAGATCAAAAATATGGCAGAGGCCAGAGAATACTGGTATGAGTTTACAAACCCAATGAAGGTGGGAGAATACTGGATACCTCCTAAAAAGGAAAGTCTATTCTCTCTGGATGAAATTGCAGGGACAGAGCAATTTATTGTGATACATAGCAGCAAGGCAGTTACAGGAGAAAAGCAAGCAGAACTTGCTAAGCACTATCTACAGCCCAAAAAAGGCTATAGGTTTTCTTCTGAAAAGATGCCTAAACAAGAAATATCTATAAAAGTGTATGGCTATGAACACAGACCTTAGGAGATTTTTTATGAATTGGAAGTATCTGTTTCTAATTTTTTTCTTTACATCAGGTATTTATGCTCAAGAATCCCCATTGCTAGAGAGCAAAAGAAAATACAAAGCAGCTATAGCCTTAGCATCCCAGGGACAGTATAAACAGGCAAAAGAGTATTTCCTTGAGGTATTGGAAATAGAGAAAAGGCTTTATAAAAATAAACCATGCCCCCAGATTATCACTACATACAAAAGCATTGCCTCTGTGTCTCAGTCTTTAGGACAACTAGAAGAAGCAAAATTCTATATGCAGCAGGCACTAAAAGCATTGCTCCAATATTATCAGGGGAAAGACCATCCCAGAGTAGCCCTTGCATATCAGGATTTAGCCGTATTACTCAGAGATACAGACAAACTGGAGGAGGCCAGCAGGCTTTGCCAGCAGGCATTGCTGATGAGAAAAAGGCTTTTTAGAGAAAAAGACCACGAGGATATAGCAGTATCTTTAACTATAATGGGACAAATTTTAAAAAGACAGCAAAATTTTCAAGAATCGCATTCTTTTTTTCTCCAGGCATTAGAAATGGGACAACGGCTTCACCCAGGCCAATCGCATCCTGATATTGTGACAGCTTTGAACAATATGGGGGCGATTCTGGCTTCTATGGGCAAATATGAAGAAAGCTATTGCTATTATTTACAGGCGTTAGATATGCAAAAGCGTCTTTCTCCCAAAGAAGGCGATAAGGACATTGCCATTATCCTTAGCAATTTAGGCTCTGTTTTGCAGGATTTAGGAAGGCTGGAAGAATCCTATAAGCACTATCAGGAAGCTTTCGTAGTGTTTCAAAAAATTGCTCCAGGAAAAGATTCCGAAAGTCTCTTAATTCATCTTAGCAATATGGCATTGGTTCTTAATATGCTAGGAAAGCTGGAAGAATCCTTGGAACATCTTTCCCAGGCAATAGATATGCTACAACGTCTTTATCCAAAACAGGATAGCCAGAAAACCATTATCTTACTCAATAATAAAGGCGAGGCACTATTTCATTTAGGAAGAGAAGAAGAAGCTTATACTTGTTTTTCCAAAGCATTGGCTATACATAAAAAAATTTGTCCCCAGGAACTTAGGCATCTGGCTACTTTACTAACAAATATGGGGAAAGTTTTGCATTCTCAGAAAAAATTCGAGGATGCTTATGGCTACTTTACAAAATCATTAGAAACCAAAAAAAAATTACTTCCTTCTAACCATCCTTCCCTTGCAACTACTTTAAACAGTGCGGGGATCGCCTGTCTTTCTCTAGGCAGATTCAAAGAAGCTGAAGAATATTTGACACAGGCAATGGAAATCAAAAAACAGAGCCATCCTTCCTGGAAAAATATTACCCTGGATGCCACGCTTCATAACCTCGCCTGCCTGAATTTTCTTCAGGCAAACTACTCTTCATCCTGGCAATATAATCTTTCTAACTGGGAGATATTGCAAGATTTTTATAAGCAAAATCTTGCTCTCTGGTCTACAGCTCAAAAAGTTTCCAATGCTTACCAGTCTTTTTTTCCAACCATCAGTTTATTTTTGAATCTGGCTGCGCAGGATAATCAGAAGTACAAGGAAGCCTATCAATATTGCTTATGGTATAAAGGTCTTGTCAACAGGATTCTCTCAGAAGAAAAGAAAATGGTAAAACAATTTCAAACAGAGCAAAGTTTGCAAAAAGTGTGGCAAGAGTATTGTGCTGTAAAGTCGCAGATTGCTTTTTGTATGAACCAGCCAGCCTCTTCTGAAAAGCGACTTTTGGAATTAAGAGAAAAAAGTAAAGTCCTAGAAATGGAGTTGAGCAAGCAAAGCAAACACTTCCATAAATTTATAGAAATGGAAAAAATTAGCATAGAGCAAATCCAAAAGGAACTAACAGAGGAGAAAATCCTTCTGGACTTTGCCAACTATTGGGATGTAAAAAAACAGGAAGCCTGTCTGGGCGTTTTTGCTCTAACCAATAGTAATATATCATTTCATCGTTTAGGCAGTTGGAAGGAATTCCAGGAAGAAATTCAGAACATTCTGGCTAAAATCAAACATGCTGGCCAAAATTTTATGCAGGAAGAAGTAGAACTAAAAAAATATCTGCAAAAATTTACCCAAAAGATTCTACCTTCAGAATTGCAAAGCCTTGTTTGCCAAAAGAAAACCATTCTGGTATGCCCTGATGATTTGCTTTATCCTGTACCTTTTGAAATTTTAATGCAGGAAGATAAGTATTTTGTAGAACACTATGATATTGTTTATCTTTCTTCTGGAAGAGATTTATTAAAACAATACAACGAATATGGCGAAGGTTTTTTAGGCATAGGTAATCCTGTATTTCAGGAAAATTTAGAACTTCCTGCGTTAAGCAGCCAGGAATTGCTTACAGTAAAAAATTACGCTTCTTCTGCTCAAATATACCAGGGAGAAGAAGCAACAGAATCTAATTTCAAGAAAGAAATCGAAAATAAAAGTTGGTTCTGGCTGCACATAACGACTCATGGTTTTTATAAATCCATACAGTCAAAGAATAAAGAAAGACAAGGCCAAGATGCTTTTCAGAACGCCCTTCTTTTCTCTATGACCAAAGAATCCAGGAGGAAAGCCTTAGACAGTAACCCCTTGTCTCTTTCTGGGATAACATTTTCTGAAGCAGGAAAATCGGACATGATAGAAGACGGATATGCAACAGCAGAAGAAATTGCTCTTTTGCCACTAGATAAAACGTATTGCGCTATATTTTCCTGTTGCGAAACAGGCTTAGGTACGACACAAACAGGAGAAGGAGTTTTAGGATTCCAATGGGCACTGGGATATGCAGGAGTTCATCATGCAATCCTGGCTCTCTGGGAAATTCCCGATATGCAAACGCATAGTTTGATAGAACAATTTTATGAAAAAAGCCAGAAATATCCAGTATGGCAGGCTCTGAGCCATGCTAAAAGAATCCTTATCCAAGAATTTCGACAAAAATTCCAGCATAGCCATCCTTCCCTTTGGGCAGGTATGATTTGCAATGGAAAGCCTACTTCTGATTTGCCCAGACCACTCGCTACATTAAGCATTCCAGAAAAAATACAAAAAGTACCACAGCTCATTATCAGACAATATAATAATTTTTCTCAGTTTTGCGATATCAGAATAGAAGATATTGCACGGAACAAAAGCTTACAATTAGATCATCCGATGGATGTACCTTCTGAAATTACACTTTCTATGACAGCCAAAGAACCTTTGTATATCTATGTTGGAAAGCGTGAAGCAGCGGGAAATATTTCCTGGATATCTTCTTTTACTATGGTGTCTGGTCAAAACAAAAACTTTTCTCAAAAAGTCCATCCTGATGAAATTCAGTCTTTGTTCCTAATCGCTTCTTTTGTAGAAATAGACAAATCCATGTTTTCCCAAGAAATTTTACGCCTTTTAAACCGTGGCTACTATTTCTCCAAAAGACAAAATCAATATGCCGTGCTGGTATTCATATTCTGAAAGGAATAGATTAAAGAGGGAAAAGATGAAAAAAAAATTGACGGTATTGATAGCCTTAATATTTCTTGCAATCGGAGGCAGTATAGGTTGGTTAGCAGCCAACTGGAAAATGCCACAGCTTACGGTGCAAAAGATTTCCATTGCATTTCCTTCTGAAGGAACTGCTCAAATCATTGCAAAAATGGAAATTCAAAATTTGGGGAAAATACCTATCTCCTATTTCAAAGCTGACTATATTGTAAAGTCAAAGGAACAGCAAATCATCCAAGGCGAAATAAACTTAGAGGGAAAAGTGGAAGCAAATCAAAAAGGCAACCTAGAGTTGCCTCTATTTTTTTCCATTGACGAGATAATGAAGTTACGCCAAGAAGATAAGATACATCTAAACATAATGGGCAATCTTTATCTTGATCTAAAAATTATCAAAGCCAAAGTACCTTTCACTATACAACGAGAAATCCAACGCCAGGAAAGTGGCATGAATTGCAAAGTGGTTTCTCTGGAAATTCACCAGAATAATGACAAAATGGAGGTGGTTTCTTGCCTTCAAATTCAGGCTGCCTTTCTAAAAAAGGTAAATAACCTACAAGCTACGTACAAATTGGAACTAGCAGGCAATAGTATTGCCGAAGGCAACGCATATCTCAAAAAAACAGAAAGTCAAAATCCGACATCAACCATGTTAAGCATTGATGTAGATACGAATCTATTACGTAAAATCAAGGAGGAGCATACAGGGAAAATTGACAATGTTAAATTCCACATATTGGCTAGCAATGACTTATAGCGAAAATTGCATTTAATTCTTTTTCGTTATCGTTATAGTCTAGTGTTATTTTCTCGATAAATTCAGGTTCTTAGAATACTCCTTAAATTACGGTTAAAGCATGATGGAGCAAAATTTTTTTCTAAAATTTATGGCAATTTTGAAAAATTCGCTATAAAATATAGCAGTACTTGAATATTATATTTTATAGAAAACATAGGAGAATTATAATGCTGAATGAAAAAATGAGACAGGCTTTGAATAAACAAATCCAGGAAGAATTCTATTCTGCTTATTTATATCTTGGTATGTCTGCTTATTATGAACTAAAAGGAATGAGAGGTTTTGCAAGCTGGTTGAAACTGCAACACGATGAAGAAGCAGGACATGCTATGAAAATTTATCACTATCTGGCAGAACAGGGAGCCAAGATAGAATTGCTAACCATCGAAAAGCCCTCTTTTAAAGAAGGAACAAATCTGGAAATCTTTGAGCAAATCCTGAATCATGAAAAGCATATTACAGGGTGTATTCATAAACTCGTAGGAATGGCTTTAGAAGAAAAAGACTATGCCAGTCATACTTTCTTACAGTGGTTTGTCATGGAGCAGGTAGAAGAAGAAGCCCATGCTGGCGAAATTGTGGATAAACTAAGAATGATCCAGGAGCAACCAGGTGCTCTTTTTATGATGGATAGCTTTTTAGGCAAAAGAGGTAAAGAATAAATACTAAAATCCCAGGAAATCTTTATTTCCTGGGACTCATAATTTTATGAAACCTATCAAAATCGTACGAATCATAGACCGCCTGAACATAGGTGGCCCTGCCATACATTGTATCCTTCTTACATCTCGCCTGGACAAAAAAAAATTTTGCTCTTGCCTTATCAGTGGAAAAGTATGTGATTTTGAAGGAGACATGAGCTATCTTGCCGACAAGGAAGGCATTTCCCCTTATTACATAGAAGATCTGGGACGTAAAATTTCTTTTTTTTCCGATATACGGGCTTTTTATAAAATATTGAAAATTCTTTACAGAGAAAAGCCCGACATCGTACATACCCATAAGTCCAAAGCTGGACTACTGGGTAGAATCGCTGCTTATTTATTGAGAGTCCCCTTTGTCCTGCACACTTTCCATGGACATATCTTTCATGGGTATTTTAGCAAATTCAAAACCAGCCTTTTCCTCTATATTGAAAGATTTCTGGCTCTTCTTACAGACAAAATCCTGGTGATCAGCCAAAAACAATATGAAGAAATCTGTTTTACCTATCGTATTGCCCCTTGCCATAAATTTTCTATTGTTCCATTAGGCTTTGATTTTACGGCTTTAGAAAATGCCATGAATACAAGAGATTCTATACGCCAGGAATGGGGAGTATTGGAAGAAGAGAAAGCCATAGGCATCGTAGCCAGATTGACAGCTATCAAAAACCACAGGCTTTTTTTGGACGCAGCCAAACAAGTTTTATTGCAAGGGAAAAAGGCGAAATTTATTATCGTAGGCGATGGGGAAGATAGAGGAATGCTGGAAGAGTATACAAAAACGCTAGGCATTCAGAAGAATGTTTTTTTTACAGGTTGGATAGAAGACAGATCCAAGATATATCCTGGACTGGATATTGTAGCATTGACATCACGCAATGAAGGAACGCCTGTTACTTTAATCGAAGCTTTATTTTGCTCCAAGCCTGTTGTTGCTACCAAAGTGGGCGGAGTGAGCGATGTTGTACAAGAGGGTAAAAATGGACTCCTTGTCCCATCAGAAGATATCCAGGCTCTTACCAAAGCTTTTATTTTTCTTCTTGAAAATCCTGCTGAATCCAATAAAATGGGAGAGAATGGACATCAAGATATAGAAAATCGCTATAGTGCGAAAAGATTATTGAAAGATATAGACGAAATTTACAGTTCATTCCATAGAAAAAGTTAGGATAGGGTATTTTGAACAAAACCGTTTTTTGGGATACCTAGCATGGATAAAGCAGTTTCGACGAGCATAGCTCCTGATTCCACAGGAGGAAAAGAATATTTTTATTTTCGATGCGCCCGGGGACACGAAAACTATCTTTGCCTATCAGAAAATAAAGGATACGAAAGGCTGGATGAAGATAAAGTGGTAGTATACTGCCAGCAATGCGATTGGAAATCTCATCCTTTCCAGCCTGTTCTCTTTCAGCATCATAAAGGCGGCGACCTTTTGCTCTGGGTCTATACCACAAAAGAAGCCAATAGCATCAATTCTGTATGGAACGTTTCCTTTGACTCCAGCCCACAAAATGTTGCGTATCCTGAAAAAAATTTTGTTCAGGATACAGGGAAAGTCCAGGAAAAAAAAATCGAAGAAAACAGCCCAAATGAATCTGAGTTTGAGGCTGTTCTTGAGGAAGAAAAAGCAACTCTCCCAGAAGTACCTGCCACATTAGCCGATACTGTAGAAATCCCCATTATGAAACAAGAGAAAAATCTATCTTCTAAGAGGGAAAAAACCGTAATCATCCCTAAAACACAAAAGAAAAAAAAGCTGGAAGACACCATAGAAATTGCCAATCCTCAACAAAAGGAAATTCTTGAGGAAGAAAAGAATCGCTATTATCATTATTTCCCTAAAGAATTGCCCGCACTCAAGATTCCTCAGCCATGTCTTATTCCTCTCATACAGACGACGCTTTACCTTTTTTCCTTTCTTCTCATAGGGTTTTTGGGACTGAAATCTTGCAACGAAAAAGGCACAGAGATCGCTCAGGCCATCAAGAGCATACAGATACAGACAGGCTCTCCTCATGCTCCTGCGATAGATACAAAAGAAAGCAATTTTGTCCCGCAGTATGAATCCATGAAAGAGAAATACCAGCAGTTGCAGAAGGAATTAGAAGAAAAATCCCAGGCTAGCATCCAGCTCGAAGAAAAATACAAAAGCCTGACGGAAAGTTACGAAAAGCAAGAACAGGAGAAAAAAGAAATCCTGGCCAAGATAGAGACTCTGTCTCGTACTCCAGAACAGGAAAATAAAGATCATAGTGCCATTCTGAAAAATTATAAGGATCTGCTCTCTGGCATTCAAAAAGAATTTGCCATAGAAGAACTGGCGAGTCTGGATCAGGACTATTTGCAACCCTGTCTAGCCAAAGACAGCAGCTTTTTGCTCTACCTTCAGGAAACAAGTGAGGGAGCGTCGAATCTTCGGCATGCTTTAAAGATAGGATGGCCTGTAAACAAACAAAAGCAGGAAGCAGAAATTTTCAAGACGCCTCCTCTCCCGTTACAACAAGGAAGCATCCCTTTCTCCTATTCCTGGGATGGAAAAGAAAATGCCGTCCTTTTGACGAGAATCGAAGGGGAAAGCAGCATCCATCATGTCATTTTCAACCCAAACGAAGCAAGTACAAAGCCACCAGCACCTAAAAAGCTTTTTTCCGTATCGTTTCCCGAAGTTTTGGGCACTCCTCAGATTTCCCCCCAGGGAAAGCATATTGCCTTTCTTCATAAAGAAAAAAGCGATATCTGGGTCAAGATTTACAGCCTCAAGGATAGCACATTCAAAGCGCAGACCATTGGCGGAGCAGATACATTCAGGATTCCAGAATGGAGTCCCGACAATAAAAAATTGTTTTTTCTCACCAACAACCGAAGAGGAATCGTAGAATGGAGCCTTCCTAAAGATAAACGCATCCAGCCCCTTTCCAGAGAAATCTATGGTGCCTATCTTTCCTGCTCTCCTGACGGCAGATACCTGGCCTTTTTCCAGGAAAGCCAGGAAGGAAAAGGATTCGTCCATCTCACTCTCTGGGACACCCAAACAGGACAGATTCGCATTCTCCATTCGAACATACTGACTGTAGAAACCTGCCGACCTGCATGGAGTCCTCTGGGACGATTCCTGGCCGTGATTCACAGTGGCAGCAACGACCAGATCGTAGTTTACGATACAACCAGCGATACGAAATTCCAGGTAATAGCAAAATCAGGCAGGATCAAATGGATAGACTGGTCCAGTCCCGATAGCATATCTTTTTCATACAAAGAAGGCCTGTTTACCAGACCCTATCTCATCAAGCTGGTATCCTGGTTTGCCAGGCATTAAAGTGGAGTATTTAATGGTTAGGGGAACGAACCACAGATAGACACAGATAGACACAAATAATTTACAAGAAGACAATTTGCATTATACATTAACCACAGAGACACAGAGGATACAGAGAGCTAAATTTTTATTATCCGTGTTCATCTGTGTTCATCTGTGGTTCTCTTTTAGCCTTAAAATATGCCCGCATTAAGGTTTTGATAGGATTTAATCGCTAAACGATTTACATTTTTTAAGGAAAAGTATGTCTGAACTAAAAGAATATATAGGGAAAAAGGTTGTTGTTGATACCAAATCGCCCTATCTCTATCTGGGAACTTTAGAATCCGAAGAATCGGAATATATGACTTTAAGCGATGTGGATGTTCACGATCATTCTTCCACCCTTATTTCCAAAGACCTTTATATCATCGAATCCATAAAGTATGGAATCAAAGTCAATCGCAACAGAGCGAAGATCATGAGACAGGAGATTGTTTCTGTAAGCTTGCTGGAAGATATAGTGCTTTTTTAGTGAGGAAAAAATCATGAAAAAAACAAAAGAAATCTATAAAGGAGGAAAAACCCTTCTGGATCGCTTTGTAATTTTTCTTGTAAAATTATTGCTGAGGCTTCGATATCGTATCGTTGTCAAAGGGGTAAGAAAAATTCTCGACAGAGGAACGCAGAAGATTCTTTTTCTTCCCAATCATGTTGGGCTGGTAGATCCGCTGATTATTTTTTCTACTCTCCATAAGGATTTTGTGCCTAGAACGATTGCAGATGCCAACAATGTAGGATATTTTCTGATTGATTATTTAGCCAAACGAGTGGGAGCGAGAACGATACCTGATATGACGATTTCTGGGCCAGAAGCCAAAGAAGAACTCAAACAGGTAATTTCAGAAACCATAGAAGGGATGAAACAGGGCGAGAATCTTCTCATGTACCCTGCTGGCAGGCTCAAAAGACAATGGGAAGAAAAAATCGGGGCAACCAGTGCCACAGAGGAAATCGTGAAAGCAGTTCCTGGGCTGAGAGTGGTCTTGATGAGGCAGAATGGGCTTTGGGGAAGCAGCTTCAGTTGGGGATTGGGGAAAAAGCCCAATCTTTTTAAAGCCCTTATAGAAGGCGTAAAGTGCCTGTTTCTGAATTTGCTTTTCTTTATGCCAAAGCGCGTGATTGAAATCGAGTTTGTCGAGCCAGAAGATTTCCCTGTGGATAAAGATAAAATAACGATAAACACCTATTTAGAAAAATTCTACAATGAGAACAATGCACCGAATACCTATGTTCCTTATCTGTTTTGGGAAAAAGGAAAGACCAGAGTCGTTCCAGAGCCTCCTGCTCTTGTGATCGAGGGGAATATAGCGTCCGTTCCAGAAGCAACGAAAAAGATTGTAGCGCAATATCTTGAAGAATTGACAGGGCACAAAGGACTTACTCCTGACCATCGTCTTGCCTATGATCTTGGACTCGATAGTGTTTCCATCGCCGAGATTGCAGTCTGGCTGGAAAAAGAATTCGGATTCCCTCAGGGAAATACAGATTCCTACCAGACAGTAGGCGATATCATGATCGCTGCTACAGGCAAAGGCCTTTTGACAGGGCCAATAGATTTCAAAAGCATAGGGAAAAAATGGTTTGCCTTTTCTCATAATCAAAATCCGATCTCTATTCCTCAAGGAGAGACGATACCAGAAGTGTTCCTGAACGCTGCCAAAAGGTATCCTGACAGAACGATCATAGCAGACCAGCAAAGCGGAGAGAGAACCTATCGCCAGATGATTACAGCTATTCTTGTCCTTAAGCCTTTTATTCAATCTCTCCAGGGAGATAAAATCGGTCTGATGTTCCCTGCTGGCGTAGGCGGAGATATTTTTTATCTGGCTGTTCTCTTTGCGGGAAAAACTCCTGTCATGATTAATTGGACAACAGGCATGAAGAATATTGTTTTTTCTCTGCAAAACGTCGGTGTACAAAGCATCATCACAGCGAAAAAGCTTCTTATTAAGCTCAAAGGCCAAGGGATTGATTTTCAGCCTGTAGAAGACAAGATCTTCTATATAGAAGATTTAGGAAAGAAGATTTCTTTTTTTTCTAAAATCAAGGCCAAGATTCAGTCTTTTCTTTCCTGGGGTTCTTTGCAGAAAGGGCCGTTTAGTGAGACAGCCGTAGTCCTCTTTACCAGTGGTTCAGAAAGTACGCCCAAGTCCGTGCCTCTAAGCCACAAAAATATTTTAACCAACATTCGCGATGTAATAAAATGGGTACAATTGTATGAAAGTGAAGTAATTCTGGGGATACTTCCTCCTTTCCATTCTTTCGGGCTTGTCGCCACAAGTATCTTTCCTCTGTGCAGTGGTATCAGGGCTGTATATCATGCGAATCCAACAGAGGCAGTTGCCATTACCAAAAATATAGAAGCCTATCAGGTAACGATGCTTGTCAGCACACCTACTTTTATGCAAGGCATTTTCCGTGTATCGCGTCCAGAGCAACTAAAGTCCATGAGAATCATCATCACTGGTGCAGAAAAATGCCCAGAAAGCACATACCATAAAGCGCAAGAACTCTGCCCAGGAATCAAGATACTGGAAGGATATGGGTTGACGGAATGCTCTCCTGTTGTCAGTATGAATGTCGAACACCAGATTGTTCATGGCTCAATTGGGAAAATATTGCCTTCTCTGGAATATGTCCTCGTAGATCCTGATACAGGAGCGAAGGTAGAAATCGGAAAGATGGGTCGCCTTTTGGTAAAAGGGCCTAGCGTTTTTGCTGGATATATCAACTACGAAGGGAAATCGCCTTTTATAGAGTACCAGAATTCGCTCTGGTATAATACAGGCGATCTGGTAATAGAAAATCAAGACCATATTCTTACGTTTGCAGGGCGATTGAAAAGATTTATCAAAATAGGCGGAGAGATGGTTTCTCTGCCCGCTATTGAAGATGCTCTCAAACCTCATATTGGCGATCCCAATGCCGACGTACCACAGATTGCCGTAGAAGCCACAGACGACGAGAGCAATCCCGAAATTGTACTTTTTACCCTGGTGGATGTAGACCGCCCTATAACGAACCAGTATATCAGAGAAGCGGGCTTGAGTCCTTTGCACAATATCCGCCAGATCCGAAAATTAAACGAAATCCCCCTTCTGGGAACTGGAAAGACAGACTATAGAGCATTAAAGCGATCTTTAAAATGCGACAAATCGTAGTTACAGCACTTCTCACTTGCGTTGCATACAGAGTCAAATAATATGCGATTTAA
>CALKWO010000268.1 GCA_938003875.1 uncultured bacterium | reverse complement strand
CCACGCTTCATCCATAATTCCGAAAACTTCAATTTTTAAGTGCGGAATGTAGGATTAAGATAACGATTAAGATTAAGAATCGTAGTCCGATTCGTTATCATTATCTTAATCTTAATCGTTATCGAAATTTTTGTGATTTCCCTTTAATTTAGGGATACACAGAAGTAAAATTTACATAACAAGCTGTCTTGTATTCAATTAAAAATGGGGAAGTTATTTAATTCTCATCGCTTAGCTATTAATTTTATCAAAATCCATTTCGATTTTTTGACGACCACAATAATGAACCTTGAATTTCAATAAATTTTTCCAGCCTTCTCCTATGTTTCTATATTCCAGGAAACAAGGGAATGCACTTTCTTCTTCTTTTGTTTCCATAGCTCTGACAAGTTCAGTAGAGCTGGTGCGAGATTGGAATGTATAAACACGATTCTTACTTTCATAGGCCTGAAGAGTGAGAGCTACAGGGAAAGTCCTTTTTTCTTCTCTCTCATTGATAGAAGAAAGATGATCTCGTTCTTCCAGCCATTCCAAAAGAAGATTTTCTTTTTTATCAGGAACAGCAATGCGGATTCTTAGATCATGAATGGCACGAAAAATAGTTCCTGTATTGACAAACGTCATAGGAAGAGTGATCTGTAAAATTCTGTCATCACCAGAAGACCATCCAACCAGTCTGTAGAGCCTTACAGGCAGTGCAAGCAGTTTGCCCACCTTAAATTTGCTAAAATACATGGAAACAAGACCTAATACCGTTGCGACAATAGATAAAATCAAAGACAAATTTTCCATTTTTATACTCCAAAAAAATTACGGGTTATGCCAATTCAGCAATTTGAGATACCTGTAAACAAGGAAATAGGTTTAAGTTTTTTTTCTCAAAGCATTTTCTATTTTTTGTTTTAGATCTTGGATTCTATAGGGCTTTTGCAAAAAACACAACATTCCTTTATCCAGGGCCTCTTGTGCCTCTGCATTCAGTACATAGCCAGAAGACAATATCGCCTTAATGGGAGGATAGATTTCCTTCATGAGCAAAAATGTTTCCTTACCATTGAGTACAGGCATAAGCATATCGATAATAACAAGAGAAATTTCTTTATAGGATTTTTTATAATATTCTATGGCTTTAACAGGATCTTTATATGTTACTGACTGATACCCTAGTGCGTGTAGCGTTTGTGACGTCAGATTGCATATAGTTTCTTCATCGTCTATAACCAAAATTTTTGCAGCAAGAGAAGCATAGAGCCTTGGAGAATTTTGGGAAGACTTATGATCCTCATTTATTTTTTCTGCTATAGGGAAATAAAGGAAGAAATCCGAGCCTTGCTGTGGTAAGCTTATAACATCAATTGCCCCATGATGATTTTTTATCATGCTATAAACACAGGTTAGCCCCATTCCTGTTCCCTTTCCTTCTTCTTTTGTGGTGAAGAAAGGCTCAAAAATATGCTTTAGAGTTTCTGGATCCATGCCGATACCAGTATCTTTTACCATGACTTCTATATAAGAGCCTGGAGCTAGATCAGGATATTTGCCTTTCTCTATTTGGACGTTCTGTGTCTTGAAAATCAGCTCGCCTCCTCTTGGCATGGCATCTCTTGCGTTCAAGGCAAGGTTCATCAGGGCATTTTGTATCTGGCTTATGTCACCTATGATATAGGAGGGCTTAGCATTGAGCTTTTTTTGAATGGCAATTTTTTTATCAATGCTATGCTCAAGAATGGATAAAACATCTTCTATAATGCCATGAAGATCTGTATGAGTAATATTTTGCTTACTTTTTTGTGCAAAAAAAAGCATTTTTCTTGCTAATTCTGCTGCACTTTCTGCTGATTTCAAGATAATCTTTGCATGATTTTGGATGTTATATTCTTTTGAATTCAAGGCAATCATTTCTGTATGCCCAATAATGCACATGAGTTGGTTGTTAAAATCATGAGCTATACCACCAGCAAACTGTCCCAGAGCTTCCATTTTTTCCGTTTGGCGTATGCGTGATTCTAATATATGCTGCTCTGTCACATCCATAATTATTCCAATCAAGCCTTCCATATCGCCTTTTCTGTTGAAAAAAGGGGCTTTATAAAAAATAACATCATGAAAATGTCCATCCTCTGAGCTGGCATGAGTTTCCAGTTTGCTCGCTCTTTGGGACTGGAATACACGCTGGTCTTGTGCCTCATAGATTTCCGCTAAATCGTGAGACGCAATATCCTCTGCTGTTTTTCCTATGATCCATTCATGAGAATAGCCAAAAAAATCTTCAAAAGCTTTGTTGCATCCCAGATATTTGCCATCCAATCCTTTATAAAAAACAGGAACGGGCATTGCGTTCATAAGCGATTGCTGAAAAAAAATCTGCTCTTCTATGGCTGCCTGGATTTTTTTTCTTTCTGTGATATCCAGAGCTATGCTTAGAAGTACCTCTGTTTTTTTCCATTGGGTCATTCTTACATGCACTTCCAGGGGAATCAGACTACCATCTTTATGAACGTGCATGACTTCAAAACAAGCATGCCCTTGCTTGCGAATCAAGTCCATTCTTTCCTGAATAAGCTCTCTGCTTTCAGGGTTGTCTATTTCATAGAGAGTTTTAGAAAACAATTCTTCCTTTGTTTTGTAGCCATGCAATTCCAGCGTTTTTTGATTGGCATAAAGAAATTTTCCAGAAAAATCATGCACTGTGATCGCAGCAGGGAAGGCTTCCACAAGATTTCCGAGAAGTTGCAGGTTTTCCTGTGTTTCTATCGCGTCTGTAATATCCTGATGAATTCCTATGCATTTGACAGGCTCACCCTGTTCATCGAAAAAAAATTTGGCATGAGATTCCCAGATTCTCTCCTCCCCATCTGGCTTGCAAATGCGAAATTTCATCGGCCAGGTCTTCTTGCAATCTATCATGGCAGCAATTTCTTCTTTGATTTTTTTCCTGTCAGCAGGGTGTATCATAGAAGCAATTGTTTCTCGCAAAGTATTGGGCAAAGACTCCCGATCCAATCCTGCCATGGAAAGCATATTGCGAGAATACAGCAGCGTATCGTTTGTCAAATCCCAGGAAAAAGAGCCTACCCCACTTCTTTCTTCTATATAGTCGAGCATGGCTTCGCTTTCTTTCAGCCTTTGCTCGATCTTTTTTTGCTCTGTAATATCCTGTGTTGTTCCAAAAAGCCATGCTATTTTGCCATTGTCATCCTGTATGCCCTGTCCCTGGTTTATGACAACGCGCATTTCCCCATCAGGGCGAATAATATGCAATTCATGGCAATAAGGTGTTCCATACTGCAATGCTTTTTGAACATCCCTTTCTAAAATTTCATAATCCTGGGGAGGTAAAATTTTTTTGTAGTTTATAAAATCAGGCTGGCCTTTTTGAGGTGCAAGACCTAAGATAGTATACATATCTTCCGACCAATGAGTCTTTTTATTGACAACATCACAGGTCCAGGCACCGATTTTTTCTTTTGGATAGAAATGAGTAGTTTGCTGCACTTCTTTCACGGTATTTCCTTGTCAATTTGCGATTATGGCAGATAGTAGGTTGTTATTCTGAAAACGGCACAATTTAAAATTTTACCACAGAGGCACAGAGACACAGAGAAAAAGGAAAAGAGAACCACAGATGAACACAAATAAACACGGATTAAATAATCCTCTTGGCTATAATCTATTCATGAGTAACTATCTAAAGAGACAATAAAATTGAAAAAAGCTATTATAAAAAATTATTTGTGTTCATCTGTGTTTATCCGTGGTTCAAAAGACAAAAACTCTCTGTGAACTCTGTGACTCTATGGTTATGCCGTCCGCAGTATATATACCATAATCTGTCTATTTTTTAGGTACAAGAGAGCTGGGATCCAGGTATTCGACTTTTATCTTGAGAGATGCATGCTTTGTTTTAGGTAAACGGACTTCGTATTCTCCTGTTTTAGCATCCAACAATGTTCCCTTGTCAAAAAGTTTGGGATCAGGCTTTTTATCTGCCAGGAGAAAGGAAAAAACGCCTGTTTTAGGGCCTTCTATGGATACTTTATGGTTTGCCGTAATTTTTCCATTATGAATTTTGGCGATCTCTCCTACATATTGAAATTCTTCTTTTGTGTTAGTGCGATATCCTACATGAACCTGATCTTTAGAATCTTTTTCTCCCTTATCTTCAAGTTCTTTAAGCGATTCGCCACCAAGAACATCTAGTATCCAATATTTTTTAGTTACTACTGGTTCAGAGGATGTAATGTGAATACGCAGGTGTGCAAATTTAGAGCCTGAAAAATAAAGGCTCTTTGCTTCTTTGCTTGCGACTGCAGGAGTGGTAACTCTCGCTACCATATCGTCTTTACTGATCAAATCCTTATCATAAAGCCGAAAACCGATAAAACTTTTTGGAGAAGCTTTTATTTTGAAAGTTTCATTCCAGACAGGGTTGTCTTCATTTCCTATTTTTTTTGTTTCTCCAATTTTTTTAAAATCTTTTTTTCCATCTAAGCTGTATAGAACTTCCACATAAGTATCAGGCTTTTTGAAAAAAATTCCCCAATCTTTATCCAAAAGATTATGAGCACTAATGACTTTAATCTTGAGATCCACTTCTTTTTCCTGTGGATTCTCTGCATAAAGAAAAGAGAAAGAAAAGCAAAAAAACAGCATTAAAAAACACACAAAATTTGTCTTCATCTAAGTACCCTCCTTGTTAGTTTACAGAAAAATACTTTTACTACAGAACATTCTATCAAAATTTTTAAATTGCGCTATTTTTTTTTGCATGAAGAAAAAAATTTTGATAAAAAAAAGGCACGTACAATACGCGCCTTTTAAAAAAAATAGTAGATCTATCTATTCAATATTGAAAGTGTAGCTTGTCAAAGCCTTCATATAGTTAGCTCGTTCAAAAGCTGCTGGCTCTGCTACGGATTTTTGGCTCAGACTGCCTTTCAACTGGGCTATACTTTCGTATTCTTTCTGCTCCAGCCACTTTGTCATATCAGCCAATATTTTTTTAAGATGCATAGGGCCATTTTTCAAGAGAACAGAACACAAATTGACAATGTCGGCACCTGCCATCAAAAGCTTTAGAGCGTCTTCTGATGTATGTACTCCACTTGTTCCTGCAAGAGATGCCTTGATCTTTCCATAAGAAATAGCAATCCAGCGCAAAGGAAGTCTTAACTCAGTAGAATTGCTTAAAGAGACTTTTGGTTCAACGGACAATTCTTCCAAATTCAGATCAGGCTGATAAAAACGATTGAACAGAACAAGACCATTGGCTCCTGCTTTATCCAGATTTTGGATCATACGAAATGTATTGGTAAAATACGGGCTGAGTTTGAGAGCGACAGGAATCTTTACCGCTTTTTTTACCTGGGATAGAACTTCAAGATAGAGATTTTCTATTTTTTCGCTACTTAGATTGGCATCTGTAGGTATAAAATAGAGATTGAGTTCCAAGGCATCAGCTTTTGCTTGCTCTATTTTTTTTGCGTATTCCACCCAACCTGATGTAGAAATGCAGTTAATGGAAGGAATTACAGGTATGCTTACACTTTCTTTTACTTTTTGGATATGAGATAAATATTCTTCTGGCCCTCTTTTATAATCAGACTGGACAGGAAAATAGTTCAAAGCTTCTGCAAAGCTTTCTGCTCCATGGCTAAGATAATGCTCTAATGCTTTTGCTTCATGCTGGAATTGCTCTTCAAAAACAGAATACATTACAATAGCAGAAGCACCAGCATCTTCTAATTGCTTGATTGAGGCTAATTCCTGGGATAAAGGAGATGCAGAAGGAACAAGAGGGTTCTTCAAGCTTAATCCCATATAAGTAGTGCTTAAATTCATTCCAAAATCCTTTCATCTTAAAAAAAGTAAAATCTTTCCAATTTTTGATTCCAAAATCGGATAGGGGAGACTATTTTTTGTCTCCCATTTCATGCAAAATAATATTGATTTTCTCAATCTCACAGCAAATTGTATTGACTTTCTCATTATATTCATCCAGGACATCCTGTATCCTAAGATATTCTTTAATCAAGCTTTCTTTTTGTTCCCTATATTCCTGAATTTTGACAAGTTTTTCTTTGCCTTGAAAATTTTTGATTTGTACTAAATTCATTTCTAATGGCATGGAAATTCCTTTGATATATAAATAGATTTTCTGGTTGTAACTCAATATAGCCCGCAGGAAAAATTCCATTTTTTTACCTGCCAAAGTCTGAATGCTAGTTATCACCAGAATCTTTCTAGTACTCTTTAGAATGGTGCAAACATTGTATATTTTTTGCTGTGATTGTCAACTTATAAGAAAATTTTTTTTAGTTAGCTATAATTGTTTTCGGATTTTATCAATCATGTATTTTAGGGATTGTTTACTTTTGTTATTGACTTTGAAAGCAAAATTAATTATATTTTCTATATAGTAGTATTTATTGTAAGGTTTAGAAATCATTATTGTAAAAGGAGATTTTTATGTTTAAAGAAATCGAAGAAGTCAGCATGGAACATTTTGGACCCTGCGAAACCAGTTGTCCACAGTGCTGCGACTAGTTAAGCGTTAAATCCACACCTGAGTTAAACCACTCAGGTGCTAACGCTCAGGTTCCTGAGATTTGAATCCACTAAATTTTTATGGAAAAAAAGAGAACTATGGTATGAAATTTAAAAATTGCTTATGGAAAAGATCTCTGGGGGAAATCACGTTTTACCATACAAAGAGCGACTATCGAGTGATCGTAGATGAAGATACTTTGGGTGTCCTCTGTGATATGTGCAGTAAAACGGAAAAAGAGCTTACAGAACGCCAGAGAGATTACTACCAAAAGCTGGCTGCTAAAAATATGATGGAACCAGGCATCGGCGAGATTCCTCAGGAACGGTCACAAAGCCCTTTGGCCTATGTAGAAATAGAAGTTTCTTCTGCCTGCAATCTCAACTGCAAGCATTGCTTTGCGTGCAATGAAGGTGGATTTATAGACATTGATTTTTTCTATAAATTGCTAGAAGAATTGAGAAAACTGGGCGCGATTGTAGTGAGTTTTAATGGCGGCGAGCCGCTCCTGCATCCCCATCTCATACCTATGATGCAACGCACATATAACGAAGGGTTTAGCTTAATACTATTTACCAACGGCACATTGCTGACACCCGAATTTTGCGAGAAAATTGGGGCAATGGGACTAAACAAAGTCTATGTAAGCCTTGATGGCTTTCGCCATCAACATGAACTCATGCGGGGAGAAGGTACTTTTGATCAAACTGTCCGTGGCGTTAGCTTGCTGAGAAAAAACGGGATAAGAGTTTGGATCAATTCGATGATCCACCCAGGAAATGAAAACGAAGTCGCTGCATTCAAACAATTCTGTTGCCAGGAACTTGGCGTAAATGGCATGCGATTATCCCCTGTTCAGCCAATCGGTAATGCCAGAGAGAACCTCGCAATGTTTCAATATCCCCAAAATGCCCAAAAATCGCTAGTGGATTTGCCAGATATGGAAACGGTGAATACTCATCCCAACAGTCGGACACTACCCTGCTGTGCAGGAATCAGCCAGATTTACATTGCTGCCAATGGCAACTTTTATCCATGCGATTTTTTCAGACGAGCCTCTATGTCCTTAGGAAATGCCTTGCAGAGTGCTTTAAGTGAACTATACCAGGCACATCTCGCCCAAGATTCTATCTTAACGAATTTTGACTGCGGAAAACTCACATCATGCCAGGGATGTTCTGCTTTCTCCACATGTAAAGGAGGCTGTAGAGCGCGTGCTCTGTTATTAAATCAAGATATATACGGCAAAGACCCATTAGCATGTGCTAAGAGAGGACTTTTAAAAGAGTAGGATTCTTAGCCGTTGCCAAAACACTTCTGAATTTTTAGACTCCTCGTTTTTATTTTTCTTTCTACTTCTCATAAGGAGATTTTTCATGAAAAAACTACTTGTTCTCTTGCTGGCATTCTCTTTTGTTTTGACTCTCCAGGCGAGCGAAGAAGGAATACTCTGGTATAAAGATATACAACCAGCATTCCAGAAAGCCGCCGAAACAAAACGTATAGTTTTCGTGGATGTTTATACCGAATGGTGTAGTTGGTGCAAAAAACTAGATCAAGAAACCTTCCAAGACCCTTCTTTTAAAGAAATTGCAGCAAAATTTGTAATGCTTAAAGTAGACGGCGATAAGGCATCTGATTTCTGCACCAAATACCAGGTTAAAGCATATCCCACTATGCTTTTCTTGAAAGCTGACGGCACAGAAATTACCAGAGTAAAAGGATTTGTCAAGGCTGATTTTCTGGTTCCCAAGATGAAAGAAATTTTGAACGGCGGACGAGAAAAATTAGAATGGTTCACCAACATCGAAGCCGCTTTCCAGGCAGCCAAAGAGAAAAATTGTCTTGTATTTGTAGATATTTACACCGATTGGTGCAGTTGGTGCAAAAAACTCGACAAAGAAACTTTCTCCCATCCTGATTTTAAGAATATCACACCTTCTTATGTTTTGCTGAAAGTCAACGGAGACAATTCGCCTGAATTCAAACAAAAATATGCTATCCAATACTATCCCACCATGCTGTTCTTGAAAGCCAATGGTGACGAAGTAAAACGTCTCGTCGGTTTTATGACTGCGGACAAACTCGTTCCAATCATGAAAGAAGTCATCGGCCAATAAATATTTTTTTACAGTCGTCTTTATCCAGCTAGTTTGTACATCTCCCTCGACTTTTGAGGGAGACGATATAAATCTCACAGTGGTTTACATCACGATACCCAAAAAATAACCAAAAGATTTAGCGGAGCAAAAGGTTCTTTCTCAGAAAAAATAAAATTGCGCCTGTAAAGAGTAGATATAAAGTAGAAAGTTCTGGGACAGCAGATTCGATTTCTACACGAATGGACTCAAAGCGATAGCGTTCTGCTGCATCATTAGCAACTAAAACAAGGCTTAAGGCAGCAGAGCGATCCAGTACAAGGCCGCTTACTCTGGTTTCTGTAGCAGATCCTGCAATGCCTGTGACTGTAGTGGTTGCATTCAAGAGCAAATTTGCCTGAAACGTGGCAATAGATGGATAGTTTGCCATAGCAGGATTCGTAGTAGCAATATAAGTATTGTTTTCAAAGAAATAATTTTGGTTATTAGCATCGTCAGAATTGCAGAATCCTATTGTATTCGTCCCATCAAAAATACCTACTGTGAAATCGCTATCTGAGGTTAGAGCTTCAAAACCATAGACCGTTAGTTTGATCAAGTATTCGTAAGAAGTAGAAAAATTTCCTGCGGATACAATCTGGTATTGCATCATGCGATCAAAAGCAGAACCTGTGCCAAATTCGATTTTGGCTGGCGTAGTGGCTGTCAAAGTCGCTGTTCTGGTTGGGAAGAGAGCGTTGTTTTTCAAAAAACTGGCTGTATACGTCTGATCCATGATAGTAGCAGCCTGAGAAGGCAACAGGAACAGCATAAGGCATAAAATACAAATAAGAAAAAAGTATTGTTTCATTTTCTTGACTCCTTTCAAAATAACTGCTCATGACAATATACTATCGTTTAAAAGATTATAGAAATTCATGGGAATCATGTCAAACTTTTTCTCTCTATTCTAATATTTCCTGCACTATTCTTTCGCTGGCTTTTCCATCTCCATAAAGACACGGCCTGCTTTCAGGCAGTTGGAAGTGAGAATTCTGAGCGGAAAAGAAAGCATGGAGTATGTTTTTTTTGTTTGTCCCTACAATAGTGTTAAATCCATGCTCTACGAGTTCGACCCATTCTGTTTCATCACGAAGAGTGAGGCATGGTTTTCGGAAAAAATAGGCTTCTTTCTGGAGGCCTCCACTATCTGTCATCACCAGGCTACAATTCATAATGAGCCAAACCATTTCCAGATAACCAACAGGAGAGATGGTCGTTATATTTTCAAAATTGTAGTTTAATCCTTGAAGGATATTCCTTGTTCTAGGGTGAAGAGGTAAAAGAACCTGTCTCTCTTTGGCTATTTCCTGCAAGGCATGGAAAATCTCCATAAGGCGATTTCTATCGTCTGTATTCTCGGCTCTGTGGATTGTACAAAGGACAAAGCCTTCCTGAAGAGAGAGCGAAGGTTTTTTGGCAAATTGTTTATAAAATATTGCTCCATCTTGCATTACATCTCCTATATGAGAGATTTTTTGAGAATGATTGTCGTATAACCTGTTAGGGTAGCCTTCTTTATGTAAATTTTGTACGGCAATCTCTGTGGGACAAAACAAAATATGGCTTACACGATCTGTCAGAATCCGATTGATTTCTTCTGGCATTCTTGTGTTGAAGCTTCTAAGCCCCGCTTCTACATGAGCGATGGGTATATGTAATTTACTAGAAGCAATCGCACCAGCCAGTGTAGAATCCGTATCTCCATAAACCAAAACATAGTCAGGCTTTTCTTTAAGCAGGATTTCCTCTATTTTTTCTATCATCTGGCCTGTCATCGCTCCATGCGTTTTCCCACCTATGCCCAAAAAATAATCTGGCCTGGGTATTTTCATCTCTTCAAAGAAAACATCGCTCATATTCGCATCGTAGTGTTGCCCTGTATGAACCAGGATTTCTTGTATATTGGGCTGTCCTTCTTTTGTACAATCGTTGTATTTTTTTATAGCACGACTGACGCTGCCTGCTTTTATGAACTGGGGCCTTGCCCCTAGAATGGTCGTGATTTTCATCTTACGGTTCCTTGTGTTGAAATATCTGAAAATTTTCTTTCTCTATTTTATCAAATATCCAGACTGCAACCAGGGAAAATTTTTGGAAATTTTTTTTCCTTCCACACTTTTATTTTCCTCATAGCTTACTTTCATTTATTTTGCTATAATATTAAAAAATTGCAGCATTTTATGCTGGAGTTGAATACAATTCCGCCTGCTGGAGCAGATGCTGTTATCATAGCACTGCTCATCTGGTACAGGTTTTATTTGCCAAGAACTATAGGTCGTCTGAATTTCATGTTTTTACAAGGAGTATGGGATGCCTATTTATACCCAGATTCATGATTTTCAAGATAGTGCTATGCCCGCGAGAAAAAAGATTGCTATTATCCAAATAGAAAAAAAAGAAGAATATGACTACGAAAAACAGATCACAGGTCTTATTGCTCAAGCCCTTTGGGAAAAAGAGTGTGATTTTTTAATTTTGCCTCAGGATACAGGGAGCGAATTGCTGGATAAAACGACAGCAAGGCTGATGGAAGAACACCAGAGAGACTTGATTGTAGTCTGTGGATCTTACTTACACGATGGAGAGAATCGTTCTACCATTTTAATTAAAAAAGGAAAAAAGCTAAAAGTATATTATCAAAAAAAACTTTTGGGGAAAAAAAACTCGGAAGATATTTTTTGTCGCCATATCTTTGTGAATACAGGAATGGGAGATTTTGCTGTTTTAATGTGTGATGACAAAGTAGACACAGAACAGATGAAATTCCTGGAAAATTTAGTGGATATGGTAGTTCTTCTGGATTCCTACCCTGAAAATCAAGAGTATGAAAAGAGCTTAGGGGATTATTGTGCCAGTTCTTATAGCTTTGTTTTGTATGCAAACCAGATTTTTGAAGAGAAAGAAGCGAATTCTACATTCTATATTCCTTATCAGGAAAAAGAATTCAGAAAGGCAGAAATTGCGGATAAAAAAGAAAGCATTATGATGTTTTGGATGAACATCCCTCTTTTAGAAGAAGGAAGAAAGGGAATTTCTTTTCAAGATAGCCAGGGTAAAGCAATGGCCGTCCCTCCCTTGCCTGGATCTGTCCATTATAATAATCCTGCTTTTCGTACAAAGGAAGCATGGCTTAAACTTATAGCGGAAAAAGAGCAGGAATTTTGTCCATGCACTTTTCAGGTTCTCCTCGAAAAATGGAGCTCTAAGCCCAAAGGAAAAGAAAATTGGAAACTTTATGAAAGTATCCAGAGCTACACTCTCTCGCCTTTACCTTTTAAACTGGGGCGTAGCATGAAGAGCAATCTTATCATTGAAAATCAAAAAGTCAGCGGAGTACATGCCGAGATCTTCCTGGAAAACGGTTGTCATTATCTGAGAGATATGGGAAGCACAGGCGGAACCTATATTCTGAAAAAGAAAAAGTTGAAACTCACAGAGAATAAAGACTTTCCTTTAACTTCAGGAGAATTTTTCTGGCTTTGTAAAACATATTGTTTTTGCCTGCGATTCGATGCTCAAACATCCCCTATACTGGAGATATGGGAGCAAGATAAAAAAATATCAGAACATGCAATCCATAGTTTTCCATTTTGCATTGGGAAAGAAAATCAGGCTCTTTCTCTTGCAAAATATCATGGAATCAGCAAGCGACACGCCGAAATCAATAAAAAGCAGGGAATATACTATTTGCGAGATTTGAAAAGCCGCTATGGCACCTATATTGATCCCAAAAAAACCTTTGTAAAAATAAAAACAGCACTCCAGGATGCCCCTTATCTTTTAGAGAAGGAAACCATGTTCTGCCTCTCCAAAGAAGTTTTTTTTAAAGTCATCCTCTTGCCATCAGAGCCAGATAGCAAAACCAACAAAAAAATTGTCTATACGTTAGATACATAGTGCTGTTTTCTTGTTGAATTTTTGAGAAAGAAAAGTAAGATTACAGGGATTTTAGATAGGCCTAAAAAAATTTCTTTTTGAAAGAAAAAAAATATGTCGGAGAATCTGGAAAAATTGCATCGAGAATGTGAGTTCTTTTTGATTGCAGGAAAACATAAGGAGGCTCTTCAAAAATATGAAGAAATTTCTAAAGTTTCTTGCGATCCTTTTATCTGGGCAGCAAGAGCAAAGCTTTTAGAAAATTTACACAGAGAAGAAGAGGCTGTGGAAATTTTTGAAAAAGCAGTGCGCATGAACCAAAACTCTGGCAAGGCAAGAATAGAGATGATCCGATTGATTCTGGATGTGAGAGAAGACGAAACGAGTATTCTAAAAAAACTTGCGCAGAAAAGTTTGGATGTTCTGGAATCGGATGAAGCACTTTGCAAAACTCTTTGCGTTTTTGACCAGCAAAAAGAAAAACAAACGGACAAGAGTTTATCAGATAAGAGAGACGAATCCTGGGATCAGGAAAAGACTGTCCTCAATATCCAGGACAAGAAAGACGAATCCTGGGATCAAGAAAAGACTGTCCTGAATACTCAAGAGCAGAATGCTCATGTTTCCACTCTGATAGAAGATCTTTTACCTTTGCAACAACAGGAAAACAAAGAAAGCTTGCAGGATTTTAGCTCTGACATATTCCATGCTGTAGATAAAACGCAAGTAGTAGGCTCGGATATTTCTCCTTCTTTAGCAGAACATGTTTCTAAAATAGATACAGAATTGCCCTTCTTCTCCGCTTCTTTGGATAAAGAAAAAGAATCCATAGCAGGAAGCCGATTTGGCAGATATAAGATCATTAAAAAATTAGGCGAAGGTGGTATGGGGATTGTTTACAAAGTCTACGATTCCCAGGTAGATCGAGTGGTCGCACTCAAAGTGGTTAGAAGCGATACAGTCTCTACACCTGAGCAGGCAGCACGATTTTTGCAGGAAGTAAAAGCAACCGCAAGGCTGGAGCATTCAGGGATCGTCCGTATATACGACTTTGGAAATGAGCCACAGTATTATTTTACTATGGAATACATTACGGGAAAAACATTGAGCGACCTGATTCATGAGGAAATCTTCCGATGCAAAAAAGCAGCCAAGATATTGAAGAGTATATGCTCTGCCATAGCTTGTGCACATAAGGCTAAGATCATCCATCGTGATCTGAAACCTTCCAATATCATGGTGGATGATGAAGGAAATATCAAAGTCATGGATTTCGGCCTTGCCAAGATAGAAGGGGAAAGAAGCCTTTCCAGAACAGGAGATATTCTGGGAACCCCTGTATATATGCCTCCAGAACAGGCCAGTGGCCAGAAAAATGACTATCGCAGTGACATCTATTCCCTGGGTGCCATAGGGTATGAAATGATCACAGGAAAGCCCATTTTCAAGGGAGAAAATGTTTTCAACATTTTACACCAGGTGGCTAACGTAGATCCTGTCCGTCCTCAATCCATCAATGCCAACATAGATATAGAGCTGGACACCATTCTCCTGAAATGTCTGGAAAAATCTCCAGAGAAAAGATACCAGAGTGTAGAGGAATTAGATGAAGAGCTATCCCGATATCTGGAAGATCGTCCTATTTTGGCTAAACCGCCTGATACAGTTGCCAGGATAAAAAAATGGATTAAACGCCACAAAGAGCTTACCGCAGCAATTTTTACGATTGTGCTGGCTATTTTTGCTGGTTTTGGGGTTCTGATCTGGATGATTTTTACGACACGTGCCCTGAGCATAAATTCCGATATGGCTGCGAATATAATGCGATGGAACATGAAAGAGCTTTCCTATGAAAAAGATGTAAAGCCTGTCTTTGAAAAAAGGCTTACAAGATGCAACCTTTTCTATCGGTATTGGGCAGAATTTTTCTTCCGCTATTCTGAATACCATCCTGCTGAGCAGGAAAAATGCTATAAAGAAGCAGAACAAAAGCTTCAGCTTGCTATTTTGGATAATCCCAAAGAATTTGTTTCTCTGTACTACCTTGGCATGATCTATCGAGCCTGGGGAAAAATGGAAGAATCCGAAAGGTACTTCGAACGGCTCATTGATATAGCTTACAATGATATAGATAAGGATGGCAATATCAAAGAAGATGCTATTAAAAATGAATTTCACTATGTGGCAATAGCTATAAAGGCTGTGTTTTCTTTGCATAAGGTAGAAGGTAAAGAGAATATCAAAAAAGAAATTGAAAAGACAATCAAAATCTTGAAGGAATCTACCCGATACAATGGGAATTTGTTTTGTTCCTATAATGGAACAGGAGAATTGTACCAACGCCTGGCAAATTTTGCCAGAGAAGATGGAAATTTTACTTTAGAAGAATACTATTTCCAGGAAGCAGAGAAGTACTATACTTATTCGTTGCAGGCAGGCCCTACCTATGTACTGGCTTATTGGAATCGATCCAATCTGCTTTTTGAGAAAGCACAGAAAGCCATACAGAAAAATGAACCAGAAGAAATGGTCAATCTCTATATTCAAAAAGCCTGGAAAGATTTGCAAACGGCTCGTACTATACAGCTCAAAAGCATTCATACAAAAAATATTTACTATAGTTCTTTGCGATTGCAATTGCTTTTACAGCAGAAAGCAGAAATCCAGAGCCTGCTAAAAAGCAAGGAAAATACCTTTACAGAGGAAATTTTAAAAGAATTGGAGAAGGATAAAGCGATAGATGTATTCCTCAAAAATCCTCAATATGCAAAAAGTATAGAAAAGGTATGGAATTATATAAAAAAAAGTAGGTTGTAATTTGGATTAGAAGAGTTCCTAATATTTTTAAGGACTGAGTGATGAGAAAACTATTTTTATTATTGGTGATAATCTTTATGAATATGCTTTTAAATGCACAATTGCCTCGTTTGATTCCCATGAAAGATTTTTTCCGCAATCCACAACAGGGTGGCTTTCAACTGTCCCCTGATGGAGAGCATCTATCTTTCTTACAGCCCTGGGAAAACAGGCTGAATATCCATATACAAAAAATGGGAGAAGAAAAGTATCAGAGGATTACCTCGGCTACAAAACGAGATATAACAGGATATTTCTGGGCAAACAACAAGAGAATTGCTTATGTCCAGGATACAGGGGGAGATGAAAATTTTCGTCTTTATGCTGTAGATATTGATGGAAACAATTTCAAAGAGCTAACACCTTTTGACAAGGTCAGAGTCACACTGATTGATGATCTGGAAGACAATGAAAATGAAATGCTCATTGGCATGAACAAACGAGATCCTCGTGTCTTTGATGTATATCGCATCAACATACACACGGGAGAGATGAAGATGATTGCCGAAAATCCAGGCTATATTACAGGCTGGCAAACAGACCATGATGGTAAACTGCGCATAGCGACAATAGCAGATGGAGTCAATACAGGATTTTTGTATAGAGCAACAGAAGAAGAGCCTTTCCAATTGCTTTTCCAGGGAGATTTCAGGCAGACTTTTGCTCCCCTGTATTTTACTTTCGATAATAAAAATCTTTATGTGGCATCCAATATTGGACGAGACAAAACAGCCATCCATCTCTATAACATCGAAACCAAAAAGACAGAAGATTTAATCTATGAGCATCCAGAAGTAGATGTAAGCAGGCTTTTGATTTCTACAAAAAGAAAAAAAATCACAGGCGTTGCTTTCCTTACACATAAAAGACAATACCATTTTTTTGATGAAGATCGCAAAAATTTGCAAGAAGATATAGAAAAACGACTTCCTGGCTATGATGTTGTCATTGCAAGCATGAGCAAAGACGAAAGTAAATTGCTTGTTGTCAAATACAGCGACAGATCCAGAGGAAGCTACTATTATTATAATCGTGCAACAGGAGAATTCAAAAAGCTTATAGAATCGAGTCCCTGGCTCGTAGAAGAGGAAATGGCAGAAATGCAGCCCGTTTCCTATAAATCCAGAGATGGCCTTACTATAAATGGCTATCTTACATTGCCTAAAGGCGTAGAAGCAAAAAATCTTCCTGTTATCTTGAATGTACATGGAGGCCCATGGCATAGAGATTCCTGGGGATTCAACCCAGAAGTGCAATTTCTTGCTAACCGAGGCTATGCTGTACTCCAGATGAATTTCCGTGGTTCTACTGGCTATGGAAGAGAATTCTGGGAAAAAAGCTTCAAAAGATGGGGTAAAGAAATGCAGGATGATATTACCGATGGAGCGCAGTGGCTGATTTCCAAAGGTATTGCAGACCCCAAAAAAATCGGGATCTACGGTGCTTCCTATGGTGGATACGCTACTCTGGCAGGACTGGCCTTTACTCCTGACCTTTATGCCTGTGGCGTAGACTACGTAGGGGTTTCTAATATTTTTACGCTGCTTGGCTCTATCCCTCCTTATTGGGAACAGGTACGTAAAATGCTCTACGAAATGATAGGCGATCCAGAGAAAGACAAAGAATTGCTCACAGCAGCCTCTCCTGTTTTTCATGCTGATAAAATGAAAGCCCCCTTACTAATCGCCCAGGGAGCAAATGATCCCAGAGTCAAAAAAGCAGAATCCGACCAGATGGTAGAAGCCTTGAAAAAAAGAGGAATCGATGTACCTTATATTGTGAAAGACAACGAAGGGCATGGCTTCCACAATGAAGAAAATCGCTTTGATTTCTACCGTGCTATGGAAAAATTCCTTGCCAAACATCTAGGCGGAAGAGCAGAAGAATAGCATCATAATTGTAGTCGCAGGGTTGCGCTGAAAAAGTCGTGTCTGCTCAAAAGTCGAACACCAGCGCAATCCCTGTGTTTTGTTTAATAGTTTTTCCGTCGTGTGCTTAGCACCCTGTAGGTAGAAAGAATCAACATGTTGGATTGTATTAAAACACTAAGCTCTATAAAGAGCATTTTATTATATATGATAATATGGACATTTATCCTCATCTTTTCTTTTCATCTCTATGCTCAGGATTTTCCAGAAACAGCCCCTTTAGAAGAATATGAAAAGACAGACAGGGAGAAAAGCAGCACCCAAAAAGAACAGCATTCTATACCTGATATGCAAAATGCCAGGCGTTCAGTTTTTACTGTCACGAATAACAATGATTCTGGTGCTGGATCGCTACGTGATGCCATTGCACTTGCGAATGGAAACGCAGGTGATGATGAAATTGTTTTCTCTTTGGTATACCCTGCTACCATTATCCTGACAGGTACAACAATCACGATTAACAGTGCTGCCACTTCTGGTAAACTCAAGATTAGTGGCCCTGGCAGCAGTCAACTGACTATATCAGGAAACAAGACAATTCGTATCTTTGTCCTGGCATCAGGTGCCGATTTAGATATTTCTGGGGTGACTATGGTTGATTCTCAAATGGCGGGAGATGGTGCCTGTTTTTATAACTGGGGAACCTTGACTATCCATGACTGTATATTTTCTTATAATAATGTAACAGGAAATGGAGGCGTTATTTTAAATCGTGCTAGCATCCCATCTATTAGCAACTGTACATTCTCCAACAATACATCATCCAGTGCAGGTGGTGCTATTTTAAACCGTGGTACAATCACAACCCTCAGCAATTGCACATTCTCTAATAATACAGCTTCAGGATGGGGTGGTAGTATTTACAACCAGGGTGGAGCGATCATCAATCTTACGGATTGTATATTTACAAACAATTCATCCAGTTGGGGGGGGGCTTTAGAGCATGATTCCATGAATCCCCTGAACGCCAATAAATGCAATTTTTCCAACAATACTGCCTCCCATGCTGCTATTTACATACGTGGCCTAGCAACCTTGACCCAATGCACTATATCGAATAATGGAAATGCTTCAGGAATCGGTATAAGCCCTGCCAGCACAATTGTGACGATCAACGAGTGTACATTTTCAGAGAATAACAGCAGTGGCAATGGCGGTGCATGTTACAACCTTGGGCCAAATACAACCATAAATGCCTGTACCTTTTTTAATAATATTGCTGCTAGCAACGGAGGTGCTTTTTTCAATGATGGCACTTATACTTGTGCTGCTGTCATTAAAAATTGTACATTTTTTAATAACACTAGCACAAATGGTAAAGGAGGCGCGGCTAGCAATGGCAATAACGCTAATCTTACGATTAGCAACTGCACTTTCTACGGGAATTTTGCTACAACGTCTAGTGGAGGAGGTGTTAGCAACGAAGGTGCAATCAATATGGACAACAATATCGTTGCAGGCAATACAGCATCGTCCAGTCCTGATGTATACGGGACTATTACTAGCAATGGATACAATCTGATCGGCGATCCTATTGGTAGCACTGGATGGATAGACGATGATTTAATGAATCTCAATCCCAAGCTTGACAATCTGTCCAACAATGGTGGCCCAACAATGACCATGGCACTTCTTCCTGGTAGTCCTGCGATGGATGCAGGAGATCCTCTATCTAGCTTGACAGCAGACCAGCGTGGCATCATTCGCCCTGTTAACAACAAGATAGATATTGGTGCTTTCGAGATGAATACCCCTGGCATCAATTTACAGGGGAAAGGTGTTGATATTCCAAGTGGTAGTGATAACCCAACTACAGAAAACGACACCGATTTTGGTTCGACTCTGGTAAATGGCGAAGCAGTAGTCCACACATTTAGCATTCAGAACCTCGGTGCTGTCAATCTTTTAGTCTATGATATTACAGCGGGATCGGACTTTAGCATCCAGGAAACGCCTGATACAATTACACCAGGTAGTTCTAGTACTTTCCAGATCGTCTTTAGGCCTCGTTCCCAAGGCATAAAAACAGCCACGATTGTAATCAACAATAATGATCGCACTTACTCTTTTTTGGTGAGCGGGAGAGGGGATATAGATACCTCGATTATAGTAGAAATAGCACCATTGAGTACTAACTTTGGTAATGTAAGAGTAAGAAAAGCATCAGCGAGTCATACCTTTACTATTAAAAATAAAACATCTGATCTTTTAGCCCAGCTTTCCTTATCTAATAGCAACAGGGATGAATTTATTGTTTCTCATTTTCCCGATACACTCGCTGGGGGAGCGATACAAAATTTTACTATCAAGTTTCGTCCCAAATACAGTGGGGCACGCATGGCAACGCTTACAATCGAGGTAAACGATACATCGAGAGGCCATCGTTCCTATATCTATCTAATCTGTTCTGGTTTTGGTGACTACCGTTTTAAGGATTCTAGTTGTGGTGCCACTGGTATCGAATTTTTGGGATTTTTATCTATTCTTGCCTTGTTTCGAAAGCTAACTAAAAAGGGCAAGCAAAATCTGCATTAATCAGGAAAGGAAAATCATGGAAGAATATCTGGATTTCTGGTCGGTGATGGTGCTTTTTATCACTTTGGTATTGTTTGTCATTGCCTTGTTCGCTAAAGGCATCACACATGATTTGCTTTTGGAAGCAGGTGTTTTTTTGGTTTCGATTAAAGTCGTCATGTCAGGCTACAACAATTTCAAGATATCCCTTAGAATCTGGGATAAGCTGGAAGCACTAGAAAAGAAATTGGAAGAAAAATGAACTATACGATTCTTGGATTGGATGGAGGGGCAACCAAAATACGCGGGGCTGTTCTGGAATGCACTTCATCCCATGAGTTTTTTTGCTCAAGCTCTATAGAAGAAATGGTCTATCGGAATTGTGAAGGCTATAATAAAGAATTTCAGAGCGTACCTATTCTTTTGCAATTGGAACAGTTTCGAGGAAACCAAATCGTCTTGACTCCAGAGGAGAAAACACAAGGGGAGGTTTTTGTCAACGCTGCCTTGTATGTGATTGATGCTTTGTATAAAAAATATCCAGGCAAACCGTGCCTTATCGGCATTGGCATGCCTGGATTGAAAACAAATGATGGCCGAGGTATTGGTGCTATGGCGAATGGCCCCAGGATACCAGAATATGCAAAGAGTCTGGAAGAAAAATTGGAGAAAAGAGGGATTCCCTTGTTTGCCCCTATAGCGAATCTAGGAAGTGATGCAGACTATTGTGGCATCGGAGAAGTCTATAGCACCCAGGGGCAAATGAGAGATGGGCAGAACGTTTATTACCTGGGAATAGGAACAGGAGTCGCAGATGCCATGAAAATTCAAGGGCAACTGCTTCCTTTTGATAAAGCTAAACCCTGGATTGCCAAAAGCTGGGAAATGCTAGGCAAAGAAGGCAAAACGTTCGAGAAAAAGATATCTATGTTTGCCATAGAAGAAGCTTATAAAACAGTAGACCCATGCGCTCATGCAGGACATGTCTTTGATCTTGCACTTCAAGGAGAAGCAAAAGCAAAAGAAATACTGGAAAGCGTAGTCTCTCATATTGTTCATCTCCTCTATGATCGTATATATACTCTGGCCGTAGGGGGAACAACAACACAGTTTGCAGATGCAAAGCGTGCTGCTCTGATTCCGAATCATCCTTATGCTGGCTTATCTTGGGAAAAGATTGTTTTAGGCCAGCGTATAGGAAACCTCTGGCTCAAAAAAGAGTATAAAGCGATTTTTCAAAACCAGGTATGCAAATCGCTGGAGAAAAGTATCCTCTCCTTGCCAGAAAAATTCCATTCTCTTTATGTGAAAGAGGGGAATCTTCTGGAAAATCTTTTGGTTGCATCGCCCCTGGATATAGCTCCTGTTTTAGGAGCAGGAATCTCTGCTTATTTAGCTTTGGAAAATTTGTAACCGTCTTTATTATAACAGGCCCATAACGCTGTCAACTGAAGGAACAAGATTTATTTGCAAAACTTGTCTTGCAATAATTTGTAAGAGTAGACGTGCGTAGACGTGAATGTGAACGTCATATGTGTTAAGCAATAATGACTTACATAGCAATGATTTGTAGCCGCAGGGTTGCGCCGAAAATGACGATCTATTCGGAAAAGACGACCTTCAGCGCAATCCCTGCGTCTTTTGCCAATAGAGACTAACTGAATCGAATC
>CALKWO010000267.1 GCA_938003875.1 uncultured bacterium | reverse complement strand
ACGCTTCATCCATAATTCCGAAAACTTCAATTTTTAAGTGCGGAATGTAGGATAATTATGCATTTTATTAAATATTATTATCAATGTAGTTAAGACGATTCTACAATTAGCCAGCAAAGTCTAGTCAAGTTGTACAATCTCAGTTACTTAATAGACACTATTCTACATTTTACAAATTTCTTTCCAATAGGAGCAAAAAGAGAATTAAAAAAAACTTCCTTTTCTGCAGCAATCCATTCTCCCCCCAGTGTTCGGGTTATGGACTTGTTGTCTTTATTGATATAAGAAATTTCAACCATAATTTGATAAGTCGTTTTGGATATATTTCTAAATGTCATTGCTTGCTGAAAAGTTTTGTTTGTATATTCATAATTGAAAACGCGAAATTGTACTTCTATAATGTCATTACCTCCTGGAACCTTTATCCACTCCGTGTCATAGTGATTCTTATCTCGCTTATACACTTTTGCATTTTCAGCAGTAATATATTTGTAAGGACTTTCCTCTTTTTTTATTTCTTCTCTATTTTGGCTAATTTTTTCCTTTTTTTGTATTTCTTTTTCATTTTTTAATTTTTCTGTTGACTCTTTTATCCATCTTTCCTCTCCATATTTTTCTCCATTTTTCCATTCTTGTATTATCTTCTGTCCATCAGAACGTATAATTGTTTCTGTTCCGTGTTTTCTATTATCTTTCCATTCTGTAGCTATACTTCCACCTTCAGCAAATATATATGTTTCTAATCCATTTTTTTCATCATTTTTCCATTCTTGTATATGATTAGTCCCATCAATAAAGATAGTGATTTTCATACCATATTTTTTATCATCTTTCCATTCTTGTGTTATTTGTTTTACATTACTATCAGTATAGATAATTGTTTGTATACCATGTTTTTTGTCATCTTTCCATTCTTGTGTACTCTTTCTTCCATCAGAATATATATTAGTTTCTAGCCCATATTTCTTGCCATCTTTCCACTCTTGTATATTCTCATCACCATCAGAATAGATAGTTGTTTCAATACCATGCTTTTTGTCATATTTCCATTCTTGTGTAGATTTACCTCCATTAGCCCAAATATATGTCCCTTTTCCATGCTTTTTATCATCTTTCCATTCTCCTATATATTTACCTCCATTAGCCCAAATATATGTCCCTTTTCCATGCTTTTTATCATCTTTCCATTCTCCTATATATTTATCTCCATTAGCCCAAATGTATGTCCCTTTCCCATGCATATTCCCTTCTTTATATTGTCCCACATAGCTATCTCCCTTTAAATAAGTCGCTGTCCCTTCGCCATGTGGTTTTCCATCTTCTGATTCTCCAAGGTAAGTATATTTATCTCCAGAAGCATCTTTTAAAATCCCCAAAGCAAGCTTTTCCTGAAAGCCACCACAAAAGAATCGGAGTCCGTCTTTATCTTTCTTCACCGTGAAGGCAATCGCTTTGTCTCCTGGCACCACAGAAAAATTGCCAGACAATATACCATTTTCTACGCTACCAGAAAAAAAATAGGTTTTTCCTTGAAATAATATTCTGCCATGATAACCTTGTTCTCGTTTTTTTATTTCCAGCTTTACCTGACTGGATGTCCATCTTCCTATCCAAGAAGGTAAATTCTTGCGAGAAAGGTTGGTGGTGAATGTACCTGTTTTAAACTCAAAAGTGTTTCCTACTCTTGCTAGGGTAAACGGCCAGGATTTATCAATTTGCTTAAAATAGCCTTGCAGAATACCATTTTCCAATATAGCTATAAATTCATATACTTTCCCTTCAAATTCAATTTCTCCTGCATAGTCTTTCTCTTGGCCGAGAATATTCAGCTTTACCTTGTCTGAAACAAAATACCCAACAAAAGATTCCTGCGTAGCTTTTTCAAAAGGATTATCCTGAGAAAGTATCCATTCACAAGATACTAAAAATATTACAAAAAATAATACCGAACGATGTAATGCGTTTTCTGCTTTCATAATCTATCTTTCCTTAAATTTTTTTTATTTATTATTACTTTCCATAAATACCACAGATTATTCCAAGTTCTTTTAAAACTAAGATCCTTGTCAGATTTAAGCTATCTAAAAATATTTTCCCCATAGCTGTCAATTTAAGGCTAAGACTATGCTACTTATAAACTTAAACGTAACCCTAAACGTAACCCTAAACGTAAATCTGAGCTTGAACAAAAAATTACTCCGAGTTCAAACTAAAAACCAGGCTTGTGTTTAGGTTTAGGAATCGCATAGTGTTACGCTTATTTTGACAGGAATGGGCATGAATGCCCAGGCTTTATTACTAAGTCGCTACGCGACAAAGAGCAGGAAATTCAGTATAGTTGTTTTTAATTTGTGCGAACATTGAGTTAATACTCATGACGATAACGAAAAAACTATAATTTCCTATCCATTAAATTAGATCAACAGAATGATTTGTAGTCGCAGGTTTGGGCCGTATAGAATATAGTATTAATCAGCCTTTCCAGCAGTACCTGGTTTTCTTTCTGGAACTTTTTTCTCAGAAGGTTTTATGTTTGCAGGCTCTGAAGTCTGAGAATCGGAAGAAGGATCTATTTGGAAAGAAATTCCGCCTGAGAATTTTTGATATTCATGAATCTGGACAACCGACTGCAAATAGCTTTCCCTCATTTTATCAAGATAATATTGCCTGCCTGATTGACGATCCCATGTGCCATTCAATAAAGCTTCTCTATATTTGACATAAGCATCGTAGTATAAATCAGATGCCTTGTAGTAATGTACTGCCATGACAAAATCTTCAGAGGGCTTAGTAACGCTGGCGGAGGGTCTTGCTTTAAGTGCTTCTACTTGTGTTTCATCAAATGTATTTGCCTGCATTTGTCCTATGAGTTTATGCAAAGCATCTGATGCTTTCAAGGCAGATTCCTTATTGGGATAGAATATCCACAAATCAGTTGTATTGTCTTTACTGTCATGGGAGTTATATTTTCGATTCCAGAATGCCAGTTTCTCTTGGTTCACAGTGCTAATTGAAATTTCCCACAATTCGTTAGGGGATTTATAAGAGCTTCCCCTATATCTGGTATATTTATTCAGGGATTGATCTACTCCATGCTTTATGCTCATTGTCTTTCTGTCCAATGATTTCAGATCGACAGATAAGGTATCTGTTATGGAATAATCCATCTCTTCATAGGTAGAAACTTTGGCATGGATGGTTACCAGCAACTTTCCTCTATCAATCCCAATATTTGTTTTTATTTCGTATGTACTTCTCCAAGAGTTGTCATAATCGTAGTATTTGCTTAATTTTATTTCTTTTGGATTTAATAGTTTCTTTATTTCTTCCAAATTTTCCTGAGATTTTTCTTGTTTTTCTTCGATGCTAGAAAAAATTTGCAATAATCTATTTTGTATAAAGATGACTGCAAGCTCTTGGTTATTTTTGTTTTCTCCCCATGAATAATGAGCATACCAATCGGATACTCCTCTGCCAACATCTCCATTCCCTATAGATGTATCTGCCCCATCTATCCATCCTAATTTTTTCCTGCCCATTTCAGCGATCATTACAGAAATATCAGCATATAATTTGGCGTACTCTTGATCAGGAATTTCCATAAGACTTTTCATTCTTGTAACTATAAAAGAAATAGCTTTATCTCTATTTTGGCTATTTAATACCCATTTATAATGTAAATTTTTCTTTTGTATGCCTCTTTCCGTATCATGATAAACAGTAAAATCTTTCCCATTTTTCCAGCCAAGAAACTCCACTCCTGCAACAGCGATTTTTAATGATATATTTGCATATAATTGCGCAAAATCCTCTTGAGTTATTAACCCAAATAATGGTGTTAAAATAAATGATGTCAAAATGATAAAAATAAAATTTTTTTCCCCTATCATGAACTACTCTCTCCAAAATTATATAGGCTGCTATTATCTTAAACAGCCTATAAATAATAGTTTCCAAATCAAAAGTTGTAAGATATTATCAAAAGTAAAAATGACAACAACAATTTTTGCTCCATGAATTTTCTTTCTCTTCTGTAAATTACAAATTAGATCAACAGAGCTGGACAACCGTGATGCTGATGAGAGAATAGTACCACAGCAAAATGAATGCCATAAAAAAATGATTTCTCTGAGAAGGAAAATGCAGCAAGACAGGTTTTTCTATTTTTTAAAAAAGTGTCACAGTAACAATCTGTACCTAGTTACAGGTTGTTACTGTGACACTTATAAGAGCCGAGCTAACGAGAAGTCGAAGATCAATGAGGCCGTCAGAGGGGATAAGATGGGCTTCATCGAGGATTAAAAGAGTGGTAATATCGCTACGCTGAGATTTATCCAAGAGCTGGCTAAAAAGGCTGGCTTTGGTATTTTTGGGGATTTCGCCCATAGAAGAGACAATGAGCTTTAAAAAGCCAGCGGTCTTCTAGCCAATATGTGGAATTTAACATTGTCAAAGTAAAGTCAATATCGGATTCTTAGCTTTCTTATATTTTACTTCTAATTCGTTTTCATATAATCTTTTATGCTGGTTATTGGCTTGGTCTTTGGCAGGGTATTCTGGCTTGGTCTTTTGGCAGGGTATTTTGGCTTGGTCTTTATTTTTACTCTCTCATAATCAGGGAAAAATACCTATATTTACTCTCAAAGAAATAGAGACGTAGCACGCCAACGGATATTACGAATTCTACGAGGACAAGTAAATATTGTTATCCGTGAGTTTAGGAACACAGCTACGAGTGACCAATTATCAGCGACTAAACCGAGAGAGTTGACAAAAATTTGCGGATATTTGGAAAAAATAAACACCGCATGCAATATAACCAATGCTTAGCCGCTGGCTATCCTATTGCCAGTGGTGTTATAGAAGGTGCCTGTCGCCATTTTGTCAAAGATCGCATTGACGGCTTTAACAGAATTTCTTTCGTTCACCAAGGAAAGAAGGTTCTTCTTGAATTGGTTTGATTTCTGTAAACCATTATAATATCAAGCATTGACAAAATGCGTGTTTTTTAAAATGTGTAGAAAGTCAGTGTTAAGGATTTATGACTGCAATTTGGAAATCACCATAGAGTTTAAGAAAAGGTGTCATAGGCAGAATATTTTCAGGTCTGCATAGTCTGTTATAGGACTGGATTCTCTCATGAATCTTGTTTATTACAGGCGAAAGAGAGGTAGACTCTTCTAAGGATCCTAAATGCGATAAGACAGCCCTCAGAAATACACCATCTTTAGATTCTTCTCCTGGCAGGGAAGAGCATAGCAAGGCTTTTCCCTTGCCAACAAAACAGTGCATAAAAGAATAGGGTGTAGAAGAAGGGAAAAGTTTTTCCTGAGACAAAAAGGCACCTTTGCTTTTTCTTTTTAGATCTGGCTGTTTTTGCGCTAAGGCTCCAGAATGGCAGCTATCGATAACCCAAAGAACTCTCTTTGTGTCTATTTTCTGAAAATATTCTTGCAGGCAGGAAATAGAAATTTCCTGGTCGAAAAGATTTAATGATCGCTCTACACCATGGCCAGAAAAAACAAAGATCGCTGTAGAATATTGATCTTTTTTCTGAACCTGGTGTTCCAGAGATTGTTTCAGGTTTTTCCATGTAGCCTGCTCATCATAGAGTTCAACCAATCTGGCTTCTTGCTGAAAAGACAAAAAATATTTTTCCAAATAATCTTTAAAAAGTTTCATATCTTCTTTGCAATAGTCCAAAGGGGCTTGAGGATATTTATCTATGGCGACAAGGATACAATGGATAGGCCTTGCATCGAAGTATTCTTGCATGCCAGGATTTTTTTCTAAAATTCTGTAAAATCCATCCGAACCTATTTCTATCCTGTCTGTTTCTTTCCCTTGCTGGCTTATATAAGAAACTTTTTTTCCTTGTTCTCCATAGGTTTGCAAAATTTTTCCTGGCTCAGGTCGGTCTTTCTCTTCCAGACAACCTGAAATCAACAGAGAAAAAAGAAAAAACTGCCATACAAAAAACTTCATATTCTTTTCCTTTCGCTTATTTCGTGATATCGAAGAAGCTGGATTCGCTGTATTTTTTCTCGAATTTTCTGGCTAAGAAGTGCTTGGAATTCCATATTACAGGACTGGTCAGCAGGATGGGTGTAAAGCTCAAAGATTCCTTTTTTCCCATCAAGCCTGTCTAAAAGCTGCATAACCCATTCTTCTGTGATCTCGCCTGTTTTGTAGAGGCCAAAAACACCATCGGCAGAGAGCAAAGGTGTTTTCTCTATTTTTTTCCTCCCTGAAGAAGTGAGTATTCCAAATACTTTCCTATAAAAATAGTTGCGCATTTTATGCTCAGGACAAAGGCTTCCAGAAATTTCCCAAGGTTCATAAGGAATCCGCATGGTTTTCAGTTTATATTCCTGGGCATATTGGAGAACCAGAGAAAAAAGCTTTGGATGAACATGAAAGTGGTGATGGCAATCCACATGCGTAAAGGGAAGTCCTGTATGGAAGAAAGCTTCAAACTGAGCCTTTACCTCTGCTTCGATTGCTTTTTGGGCAACAGAAAAAAATTGTAGCAAAATCCCCGTCCTAGGCTGAGACGGATGGAAATCCCCTTGTTGACTACGTAAGAAAGAAGGATATTCTGGAGAAAGAGGCTTTCCTTCCGTAAGGTTGAGATGCAATCCAACGCCAAGAGAAGGCAAGGATCTTGCTATTTCTACTGCTTCCTGCACAGCACCACCATTCATCATAAGGCTGGCACAAGTCAAAATTCCTTGTCTGGCTGCTTTTTCTATCGCTCTGTTTACAGAAGACGAATATCCAAAATCATCCGCAGTTACAATCAGTCCTGGTTTGATGTCGTCCATTGCAGTTCCTCATATCAGTGCTTCTTTAAGAGCTTTTTCCATGATTTCCCATGGTGCTTTTTGGCCTGTCCATAATTCAAAGGCTTTAACTCCCTGGAGCAAAAGCATTCCTATGCCACTCTTTGCTTTACATCCATTCTCCCTGGCTCTTTGTAAAAATTTTGTATCCATAGGGCGATATACCATATCATAAGCAAGAATATTATCTGGGAACTCTATATTTTCAGGCCATGGAGATTTATCAGACTCAGGCCACATCCCCAAAGGTGTACAGTTAATGATAATATCTATTTCTTTATATGGCAGACTTTCAGTATTTTCTATGATTTCTGCCTTCAGTCTCATATCTTGTAAAACCAAATGCACTTTTGCTGGATTCCTTGCCCAGATCATCACGTGTGACTGAGCTTCTATAAGGCCATAGATAGCAGCCCTGGCCGCACCACCAGCACCCAGTACAAGACTTTTTTTCCCCTTCAAAGATACACCTTCTGCTTGTATGTCTTCTATAAAGCCTGCCTTGTCTGTATTGAAACCTTTTAGATCAGGTAGCAAAAGAGTATTGATAGCCCCTATACGAAGAGCCTCTTGTTCAGGCTTTACAAAAGGCATTATGACACTTTTATAAGGAATTGTAATATTGATTCCTCTGTAGCCTTCATATATAAGGCGTTGTAGCTCTTTTTCTAAATTTTCTGGTGAGACAGGGATTGTCTGGTATTCCCATTCTTTCATGCCAAGATAATCAAAGGCTGCACTATGCATAATCGCGCTCAGGCTATGCGCTACAGGCCAGCCTATGAGACCAACAAGATTTTTTTTCATTTTTTGCTTTTTTTTCTCTTTTTATTCTTTTTTCTCTTCCTCTTTTGATGTGGGGCAGGTTCTTGTTGCTGAAAATCCATAACCTGTTGTTTCTGCTTTCTGAACTCCAATACCATCTGGGCAAGCTCTTTTGCTGATGGAACAATCCCTAAGGCTTCAAAAAGCTCACCAACAGGCTCAATCCAGGAATCATATTCCAACTGTAAAGCAATATTCAAGAGAATAGGCTCATTCTTGATTCTCTTGATCAGCAGGGAATTGTTCTTGATTCTTTCAATAATAGTCAGAATATCTTTTTCTAACTGCTCTGCTTTTTTCCCTGTGATCGTTTCAATATTCTTACTCACTTGCCATTCTTGCGATTGCTCGTCTTTTTTCAGGGTCAGGGGCTTACTTCGTCCTATTTCCAGACAGATTTTGCGAAAAGGCTTTTGTATGTTGGTTGGTACTATATAATTTAGAAAAGTCAGTAAATAATGAATGGCTATCACTTTTCTATTGATTGCTTCAAATTTTTGAAAATCAAGAGATTGTTGTTTTTGCTTTTGCTTTTCTTGCTTTAAAATACCTTCCGATAGCTGTTTCCAATAAGTATCAATTTTTTCTGTATTTTTTTCTTTATTTTCTTCCAGCATGATAAAATCCTCTTATCACAAAAGTATATTTTGCAACCTATTGCCAATTTCTGAATTTTTTTTATCAAACGAAAGCCGTTCATGTTTCTGGGCTATATGAAATCCCTGGTCTGCCATATACTTTTGCTTCTCTTTTGTTCCATCTCCATAGTGGATCAAAAAAAATTTTTCGCGGATCGCTTTTGGCAACTCCAAAAGTTCTTTGTAATAAGCATGTACTGGATTATGGACAAAACTGCAATCATGGATTATAATTTTAGACTTTTCTAACATCCTTTCGATTAAAGCACGCTGAAAAACAGTATCGTTTGTAAAAAAGATCCCATCAAAAAAAATTCCATAGCTTGGCATACCAGGAATATGCAGCGTAGGAATAATTTCAAAAGTTTTGTTTTCTATGGAAAATGAGTCTTTAACAACATGCAATTCAAAATAGTATTCGATTCCTACCCTGCCATCTACAGTAAATTCCAGCCCTCCCCTGAGTGTATGCTGCCATATATCGTTTTGTAATCTTGCAGGGACATACAGGTTCGGCTTCTTTTGATAGATATACCTGTGCTTGATTGCCAGTTCTTCAAGACCCCCCACATGGTCTGCGTGTAAATGAGAAATAAAAACATTATCGATTCGCTTTATATCTATGCCAAGGCTTTCTATGCTTGCTGGACATGTAGTACCACAATCTATCAATAAATTCGTTTGGGAAAATTCTATCAGAAGGTTACTGTTGTAGTATTGCCTTGTAAACGCATTCCCTGTTCCTAGAAAAACAATCTCCATAACGGCATATCCTTAAAACAAACGATGCTGTGATTTTATAGGAAAGCTTTGATTAAGAACAAAGCGATATTATCATGTTCTTGCTTACTTTGCAAATAGAAAAGAAATACATTGACAGAAAAAAAAAATTCCCTACAATGAAAACAAATTTTAGAAGGAAATTATGAATTTTTAAAATTTTTTAAACAAATAAATTTTATAGGATGAAGTATGGCAAAAAAGAAGCATAAAAAAAATAAAAAAATGCCAAAAAAGTTAGAAAATATAATTATTAACAAAGAAAATTCCTATATTGTGGAACAGCATGGCGAAGATACTGTGATTACCCATGTTGACTTTAGACCACCAGAAAAATATAAAGAAGAAGACAAAATAAAGGATAAAATAGAAATAGAAGTCGAAGAAAAGCCTGACAAAAAAGAATCTTCTCAAAAGTCTAAAAAAAGAAAAACCTCTATTCCATTTTCTATAAGATGCTACAACAAGATAGAGATGGTATCGGAATATATTCTTATAGGATTCATAGTGATATTTGCAGGTGCCCTGTTTGGGGGGATGTATCTTCTACCCTGGTCATTATGGATTAAAATCCCTATTTTTATGCTTGGTTTGATCCTATCTCCTTTCATAGGAAATATTATCATTATCCTGATATTAGGACTTCTCATAAAAAGCCCAGCGTATATTAACATGTTTTCCTTGTTTCTATTGGCTTCAATAATATGGTGTTATCCCTGGGAAGATTTCAATGTATGGGCCAAAATCGTTTTCACAATTTTGGCATATCATGCTTCCCAGTATTTGGCAAAACGATTTGGAGAGGCAGATGATCGGTTGGAGGACTTTGGGCTACCTGTACGAGCAGAGGCGGATTACATAAAAAAAATTGAGGAAGAATGTGATGATGGGGAAGGATATGACCAAGAGGAAGGATATGACGAGGAAGAAGAATATGACGAGGAGGCATCTTCTTTCTATGCAGAAATACCATCCCCTATCCAAACAAAGGTAAAAAATATCGTAAAAAAATTTAATCAAAAGTACTTTTATAAAAGTCTCGATAGTTCATACTATATCGTAAATTTTGAGGGGCGATATGCTTTTATAATGCAATATGAAAATCGCAGGAATCTGCCAATGGCAAGGCTTACATATCGAGGCGGAATGAACGATTGGAGTTTTGCTATCTATAAATATAGTTCCGACAGATATGACAGCAAAGAAGATTTTTTTCCAGGTTCAGAGCATGTTGATGGTACTGTCGAAGGGGCATTGTTTGCTTGTTTTGAGGCTTATCCCCCCTTGTAATAGAAAATCTTTAGCTAGGAGAAAAATATGAGCGAATGGCGTTGGGATGATTTTCTTCTGTGGAATACTCTGGAGCCTGTCCTCTCTTGTATACACCAAAATTGCGGTGGACGAGAAGACGATATCCATAGTCTGGAAGAATATCTTGCCCTGGCAGAAAATCAGCTTTCCGTTTACCAGGTAGCGTACGCAAAAAAACGATGGAGGCATGGGGCAAAGCATCATGAATCTTTCAATACGCAAGACTACAACCGCCTGATCTATTTTCATACAAAAGCAGCGTTTGACTATCATTATCCTATGGAGATGTATCAGGTTCTATACCAGAAGCCAGAGTATTATGTGGATTTTAAAGGCAGAAACCCAGAGTTTGAACAGCACATAATCAACAATTTGAACTGGATCAATACTACTCTCTATCCAAAAGCCTTTGAGACAAGGGATCAAGGCGGGAATTTCGATGATACCATAGACTTTATGGTATCACGACGATTTAGCTGGATAGATGAAGAAATGCAGGGCATACTACAAGGCTATTTAAAGCAAAAACCACTCCGTGTCCTTTTTTTGATTGATATTGAGCCAGTAAACGATGAAAACCCAGGGCATATTTTTGCTGACCCAAAATACTATTTTACCTGGCTTGAGCCAGCTTATGAAAATATTACAAAGGCATTGGAGAACCTGGGCATAGAGTATATTAGTGTTGTTTCTGGCAAGGGATACCATATTATTACATCCATTCCTCTTTGGGAAAATGGAGAATATAACAGTGCCATGCTGAACCTTATGGAAATTGGAGGCATTCTTCAGGAAGAAACAGTAGCCAAGATGGTCCATACTTACTATGGTTCCAGAAAAAGCTTTCCTGTCCCTCTGCTGAGTGAAAAAGCACACCAGGGAGTCTACAAACTCATGCAATATTTGCTGGTAAACCTGGCCGATGGTATCAAGGAGAAGATGAAGCAATGGGGATTGCCTCCGCTTCTGAGCTTTTGCGATGACGAAAGCTTCCTGGTTTCTCTGGATATGACAGCTATGCTCAATCCCATAGATCGAAGGGATTTTGGTATAGCAGGCCAGATATATGGCAAAACTCATGACTATCGCATTGTAAGGATTATGAGGGAACAAAGCGGATATGATTTCTTCGGCAAAGGTTTTGCAAGGCTGGATGAAGTCCTGGATCGTATGTTTGCCACAAGAAGCGATCTGGATATGGCCAAAGAGCATATCATCCAAACAGGAGCGAGAATTCCCGATGCTTCTTCCTCTGGATTCAATCGCCTGATTGCCCAATATCTGAAAAGCAAAATAAAAATTTTCCACGATCAGGTAGAACATCCGATTGACGACCAGGAAGTGCAGCATTTCATTCGTTCGAACTATGAAACTGTAAGACAATTTTGTCCTAATGTAATCGAGTTTTTGGACTACTATGACTCGGTCATTTTCCTGAATCCTAAAACCCTGAACTCTTTCTATCAGGAATTAGAAGCCAGTGGCTTTGACATAAGCGATCAACTCCATCTCACTTATGCTCTTTATCATGATTCTAACAAAAATGTGGATATTCCAGACAAATATTGTCGTGCTCTATGGGCGAAATGGCCTGTCCTTCTAAAAGGCTATCAATATAGAGATTGACGAATGATTTGTAGCCGCAGGGTTGCGCCGAAAATGACCATCTATTCGGAAAAGACGGCCTTCAGCGCAATCCCTGCGTCTTTTGGCAATAGAGTTGGAAAAATTATGGGTGCTTTTTTGGAGCGAGCATTGTTATGATCTTTTTCGTAGAAAACGAAGTGTTAGAATTCCTAGCAGTAAGAGCAAATAAGAGGAAGCTTCTGGGACAAATTCATAACCAATCAAATCCATAGCACGGATATCGGCTGCGGTTATATTGGTTATCTGGTTGTAATTCATGGTGGGATCCATAATTCCGACATAGTAGCCCAGTTGCAGATCGTCTTTCCAGTGAGAAGCCTGTCTTCCATCTCCTGTATAGGCTCCTGTAGACATAGCGTATTGGTTGATAACATCGCTAAATACAGCCGCCTGCCCTGGTCTTAGCTCCCTTGGTTTTATCGTGAAATCTGTTGCTGTTATTGGCGCGTTATTGGCATTAAAGCGGAATAAATCCAAAACATTTACATTAACTGCGCCGCTCATTCCTTGGTTTACATAATAATCTATTGTATCTACAACAGAAGTAAATCCCAAAATATGTCCGATTTCATGAGATGCTACGGATTCAAAATCCATACCACTCACACCATCGCTATTGTCATAGTCAAAGCCAAACTGAGTATTGAAGGTAATGGTGCCATCCGCTACGCCAAACATTTGATCCAATCCAGTATACCCCAATGCTTTTAAATTGGCTTTGGTGGCTGTTAAATTGCCTGTGAATGTATACCCAGTGGGAAGATTAAAAGACACTGCACTGGCATTAGGAAGATAGGCGACAATACCATCGTCTGGTTCATCTAAAGAATCCGCATAGACTGCATAAGCAAGATTATCATAACTGCTTTGCAATGTTGTTGATCCAGCCTGTCCAATGATGGTAGAGCTTCCTAGGTTTTGCATCCCAACATTTATAGTCACTGTAATAGGATCAGAAAGCCATCTTTCCCATTGTGCTGCTGCTCTACGGAATGCGTTTAAGGCTGCCTGATTGCCGCTGAGATTTGCATCTGGCACAAGGTCTATTGTTAAAGCCCATAGAGGTGAGATGGACATTATTCCCGAAAGGATCCATACCAAGAGGCATGTTTTTTTCAGAGAAGTCATGGCAACCTCCTTTCTTGAATCTAAAAAAATAATAGTTCCCAAATTATGTGTATAGAATAAATTTATTCTAAGAGGACTTATTTTTTTTGTCAATAAAAATTTTTTTATATTGGAATAATTTTATCTGTATTTTCTATATTTTCTGTATTTTAAGACTATAATCTACCAATTTTTTATCTTTATAGACAAATTTTCCCCAAAATATACATTCTTGATCTAAATAAGGCAAAAAGAAGCGATCTCCTTCCCATAAGGAAAGGTTCAGGATTTGATCGTTTTCTATCCAGGCAAGCTCTCCTTCCTGGCTACTTTGGAGTATACCCGAAAATTGGGGGACAACAAAGACAAAAACATACCAATCTTCTTCTGTAAATTTGGGGAAAGTCAGGAATCCTCTTAGTATAAGCTTTTGTGCCAGGAGGCCCGTTTCTTCCTGAATCTCCCGGATAGCGCATTCCTGAGGTGTCTCCCCCTCTTCGAATTTTCCGCCTACTCCATTCCATTTTCCTAGATGAACATCCCCTTGTTTTTTTGTCCTGTGGATCATTAAGGTTTTGCCATTGTCTTTAATGTAACAAAGTGTCGCCAACTTCATCGTATTTCTCCATCTATATTCTTTCTTACAGCAAGAGCGATTGTCTCTTTTGTATAAGGCTTGGCCAGCCAGGGGATGCTTTTCTCAAAAAGGATTCGGAGCATTTCAGGAGACAGGTGAGCACTGACTACAAGCACTTTGGTTCCAGGGAAAAGACTCTGGATTTTATTGTAGGTTTCCAGACCATCCATAGTTCCCATCATCATATCCAAAAGTATAATCGAAAAAGGACTACCTTGTTTTTCTTTCATTTTTTGTATGGCTATTTCTCCACTGCTTGCTTCTTCAACCTTATATCCATATTTTTCTAAAGCTCTTTTCGCAATGAAAAGCTGTCCTGGTTCATCATCTACAATAAGGATTGTTTCTGTGCCTCCTCGTACCATACGTTTGGTGGATTCTAAAGGATTTTCTTCTACCTTGTCTTCCAAAGAAGGAAAATAAAGCTTGAAAGCAGTTCCCTTACCTTCTTCACTCCATACGTCAATAAATCCATTATGGTCTTTTACAATTCCATGAACAACGGATAAACCCAGGCCGCTTCCACTTTTTCTACTCTGCTTTTTTGTGCTAAAAAAGGGCTCAAACATACGAGAAAAATTTTCTTTTTTTATCCCTGTTCCTTTATCCATAATTTCAACGACCACGTAGTCTCCTGCAGATATAGGCTCATAGGCAAGATATGTTTTCTCCAGAAAAACACGTCTTGTACAGATAGAAATTTTTCCATGGTTTTCCATAGCGTCGAAGCTATTGATATATAAATTATATAAAACTCTTTGTAAATGTATAAGAGATGCCGAGATAGCAGGCAAATCGCTTTCCAACTTCGTTTCTACTTCTATCCTGGGCTTCTCTCTGCGTAGTGCTATGAATTCAGGATCTTTGAGGCTGGATATTATCAGGGAGTTGATAGAAACAGGCTCAAATTCATAACGGCCTCTGCGGCTCATAGCCAGAAGGTCTTTGATTACCTTGATTGCTCTTTTTGTATTGCTTTCGATCAAAGATATATCTTTATCGATATTCGATGCCAATACCTGCAACTCAGAATTTTGCAAAGAAATTTGTCGTGAGAGCAGGTGAAGTTCTTCTTTAATCATTTCTGGAAGCATGAGCATTGGCCCTAGTATGTTGTTCAGGTCATGAGCTATTCCCCCTGCCATAACTCCCAGGCTTTCCATACGCTCTGCTCGTCTGAGTTTCTCTTCAAGAATTTTTTTTTCCTCTTCTGCTTTCTTTTTGTCCAGAATATTTTGCCATTCCCTGAAAACTCGTTCTGCTATATGATGCATATCTAAAAGCGTTTCATGGGATTTTACTACATAATCCATAGCTCCTGCTTTTAAAATTTCGACTGCCATCATAGGATTTCCATAGCTTGTCATGACAACCAAAGGGAAGCTATTTTTTGATAAAGGTACTAATTCATCACCTCTGCCATCAGGAAGGAGATAGTCTGCCACTGCAATATCGGGCTTTTTTTGTACAATATAATCTTTCGCTTCCTGAATAGAATATGCTATTGTTATTTCAAACCTTTGAGATGAGAGTTCCATCCCTCTCATGATTAGATCAACATGCGCAGGGTCATCTTCAACAAGCAGCATTTTGATATTTTCTCTTTTCATACCTTTTCTCCCGCAGAATATATCTTGTTTTACTAAAAGAATTTTTTACCGCTATGATTCCAATCAGGACTCTTGTTCCAGGATAGCCAATAGTTTCCAAAGTCTTTCATCATATTGCTGAATTTCAAAAAATCCACAGGTTTTGTGAGATAGCTATTGGCATGATAGCAATAGGCTTTTATCAAATCTTGCTCTGCGTCGGATGAAGTCAAAATGACAACGGGGATATCCAAAAATTTTTCTTCTTTTTTTATTTCCCTTAATACTTCCAATCCATCTATTTTAGGCAAACGAAGATCCAGTAGTATCAGGTTAGGCTTGGGAGCAACTATGTGATTTTTGTATATACCACGACGATAGAGGAAGTCTAAAGCTGCTTCTCCATTGTCTACATGAAAAAGATCGTTTTCCACCTGAAAATTTTCTAACGTCCTTTTTACCAATTCTGCATGATCGAAATTGTCTTCTACAAGAAGAATAGAAAATGTTTGTTTTTTCATGTTTTCACCTCTAACTCTCACTACAAGGCAAGGTAAAGAAGAAAGTAGACCCTTTCCCTAAACCTTCTGATTCTAACCAAATCCTGCCGCCATGTACTTCTATAATTCTTCTTGCCAATGCAAGACCTATTCCTGTACCTTCCGTTCTGGCATCCAGTTTATTAAAAAGTCCAAAAATATTTTCGTGGTATTTAGGATCAATTCCAATGCCATTGTCTTTTATCCAAAAAATCTTTTCGCTGTATTCTTCGATGATTCCAATTTCAATAAAAGGCTTTTTTTCTTGCCCCATATATTTGATAGCATTTTCTAAAAGATTTTGTATAACCTGCAATAACCGCATAGAATCGCCATATACAAAAGGAAGTCCTGGGTGCAACTGGATATGAATTTCCTTTGTTTTGATTAAGCCAGAAAGTAGCTCTATGGCATCCTGAAAAAGCTTTTCTGAAGAAATTTTTACTGGTTTGCTTACGATTCTGCCAATGCGGGATAGTTCTAGCAGATCGCGCAGAAGATTTTCCATTTTATCCGCTGCATCGCTAATACGCTTCATGTCTAGCAACACTTGATCCCGTTTTCCAGAAAGCAAATCTTGCTCCATGATGCCCAAAAACCCCTTGATCGTAATCAGAGGACTTCTTAAATCGTGGGAAACAGTATAAGTAAATCGTTCCAGCTCAGCATTCTTTTCCTGCAATTCTCTTTCTTTCTGTTTTCTTTCTGTTATGTCTTCAAAAACAGTAGCAAAGCGATTTTCTCCATGACAGACTACGGAAACATGAAAATGCCTTTTGAGAGGTGGAAAATAGGTATCAAAAACATAAGGAATGCCTGTCATGGCTACTTTGGAGAATACATCCAGATAGGCAGCTTTTTCTGTTCCATATACTTCTGTTCCCAAACGGCCTATCACATTAGAAGAAAAAATGCCCGTATGTCTCTGGTATGCAGGGTTTACATCTATAAAACGATAGTCTATTGGCTTTCCCTCTGCATCCATTATGACTTCATGCAAGGCAACGCCTTCAGACATATTATTAAAAAGAGTCCGAAATGTATTTTCGCTAGCTTCCAATGCCATTTCGGCTTTTTTTCTATGGGTAATATCCCTGACAAATTCCAAAACCCCTGTAATTTCCCCTGTCTTGGGGTTTTTCATAGGATAGCTATAAAGTTCTATCCATTCCACGGCAGTAGCCCCTGGTATCCCTCTGACAATCTCGCTTTCTGGCTTTCCTGATGATAAACAACGAACAGAGGGACAAGGGTCGCAAATCCTGTCGCTGGCATGATAGCATGTATGGCATTTTCTACCTACTAAGGGCAGGTTGGAGGAATACCATTTTTCCATAATCGAATTTACTCTAAGAACCGTAAGATCTAATCCTAAAATGCTGATTCCATCCTGGATACTGTTGAAAATATCAGAAAGGAATCGTTCGTTTTTGCGTAGGATTTCTTCTGACTCTCTGCGCTTCGTGATGTCTTCCACAAAGGTGCAATTGTACTCCTGCCCCTCAAATTCAATATAGGTTTCGTGGATTTCTACAGGAAAAATTTTACCTTGTTTGGTGCGATAGGAAGATTCTACAATAAGATTACCAGAAGATTTAAGCTTTTGCCAGTGTTCTTCCCAGGAACTAACAGGGAAAATATCTTCAATATCAAAAATCTTCCGAGATAAAAGTTCCTCTTGAGAATACCCTAATATATCACAAGCGGAATGGTTCACATAAACAAACTGCCCTTCCTGGTTGGTCCATAGTGCCATTTTAGAAAGACGACTGAGAGCAAATTGAGTAAAGCACCTTATGCGCTCTGTCTGAAAAACGTCTCTATTTTTTTTGGATTTATAAATCAAAAAAAAGGCAATAAAAAGTAGCAAAATAATCACAATGAAAATAATCGCCCCCCAAAGCGTCTTAGGAGAACCCTCTAAAATTTCCACTGCTTTCAAGATTTCCACAACAAGCACGATAAAAGTCAAAGAAAAGACCATCAGGTCTATCCATAAAATTTTTTTATAGACTTTTTGAAGACTGGCTAGTTCTTGAGTAATGGAACACATTGTTTTTCCTTAGAAACCAGAATCATGGAGAAATTTATCTAAAGATCCCAAAGTAGAAGAGGAAATCACAGGCTCTATCTTTAAAGCATTCCATCTGTTTATTGTATATTCTTTGATGTAATCTTGCCAGGTAGCCTTTTTCTTGCGCCACAAGTCTTTCATCTCATAATGAAAAATAGAAGAAGACCAAAGTCTGGCAGTGCTTGGAGAAGACGAAGAAAACATTTTATCAGGAGAAAAACCCTGAATACTCTCTTTGCAAGAAGTTATCTCATTTAAATAAGAAACACATTCGTCCTCTATGAGAAGATGCAAAGGACTAAAGGTAGCTGGCTCATTTTTCCCTGCATCGCTGAAATAAGAGGCATTAAATGCCTTCAAGGCACTTCTTTGCAGAGAAAGCATCCAGCCACTTAGAAAACCAAGACCAAGCGTTGGAATAATAGGAGTGCTTGTTGGAAGTAAAAATTTTTCAAGAGCAGACAGTGCCTTGCATTGATAAGAAATATAGTCTAAAAGGCATTGGTAATAGCCTGATTTTGCTCCAAAGGGAAAAAAGGGCAATTGAATGCAGAGAGGACAAGAATATTCCATAGCAGAAAGATAGAATATTCCTGCAAACCATTCTGCCATCTGAAGAGCAATCAAGCCTTTAGGATGAATTGAGGAAGTATACCCATAACTACTTTTAAGGCAGATCGTCTGCTTATTCTTTGCATACAGATCCAGCAGAGCCAAATTAGAGGAAGAATAGCAAAAAGGTGTGTCTAGCTCTACAATACCATAAATTCTAGGATTTTTTTGCAAAGCCTCCGAAGTGCCAGATACAATAGATGCCATATCTATTATAGATTGAGCGCATTGAGGAGAACAAGGCTCTACCAAAAAAGCCTTTTGTGTATAACGCAACAGAAGATCACAAGCCAAAATTTTTTGCGCATCGCCTCTGGCATTTTCTGGTTCTATGCCTGTAGAAACTACCTCTACATTTTTTGTCTGAGAAGCAAAAACTATAATTTTTTTAATGTCTTCTATTGTTCCTTGTTTTCTTTTCTTATCGATTATATCTAAAAATAAATGTGCATATCCGCTAATAAGCTTTATATGCGGCAGATTGTTATTGGAAAACTTGCGCAGAGCTTCTTTCATTTTCTGGGCAGGAATATACACACGAGAAGTTTTTTCTTCTATGCGACACCCATGGTAGGAAAGCAGGCTTAGAGCATTTCCAGAATTATACACGCATCCTTCTTTCTCCAGGATGTCCAAAGCATACTCAGTAATGTTTTCTGCCTCATGATGCAAAAGTTCTAGCATATTATACTCCAAGTTGTTCATAGCGTATTTGCACCAGCCTTTCTACTTCTTTTGCTTTATCCTGTGGAATAAGGCAGGAATAATTTTGCTGATCGAAGATTTGTCTTACGCTGCGGTGGATAGTCCCTAAAATATCCTCTTTTTCTTTATAGAATTTTTCTCCAAGCAAAAGAGACAGTTCTTCTGTATCAGAGGGCCTATCTTTTGGCAAAACACTGTTTCTAGCCATTTCGCAAAGACTGGACAAAGATAGTTCATCTTGAAATTCTTGCTTTTCTTGTGTTTTTTCTTCCCATTTTTTCATTATGCTGGTAACAAAGTTATCCAATACCAGTTGTTCAGGACTGAAATCTTCTCCTAGAATGCCTGCATAACCAGCAAAGGGCATCTGGTTTAACCAGTTGTAAATCGAAGCACAATTTTTCTCCCAGCCTGTCTGAAAATCCCACCAGGAAAGATTAGGAGATAAGCTGGTAAAACAAGGACAACCTAGACTGGACGCGACCTGCTGTAATACCAGGGCTATTCTGATTTGTTCAGGAGAACAGAAAACAGAATGCTCCTCTTGCATAAGACAGGGTTCCCAATGCAATACAACAGAAGACTTTCTGCCCAGGGAAGCAAGATAAACCATGCCAGCAAGCCACTCGCACACAACACTGCATAGCGTTGGATAAAAATTTCCATCAGGCATAATAGTACTGGAGGTAATCCATATAGGGTACTCTTCCTGATTCCATAGCTCTCCCAATTGTAAGGGAACTTTTCTGTATTGAAGAGAAGGAGAACAACGCATAATGCATACCATATTTTTTATATTTTCCTGGGTTGTGTCCTTCAACAGACGCAGCATTTCTAAAATCAATTTTCCACTATCCAGACTGTATATTTCCTGAATGAATGGCTTTTGAGAATACTTACACAACAAGGCAGTATTGACAAGATCAACAGCATCTTTGGGAACATCAAAAGGATAGATACCACAGGAACTATAATCAATCGAGGGCAGAAAATTAAAAAGCTGTATAATTTTCTTTGCATCTTCAATGCAACCTTCTCTTGTAAGCTTTTTCTCCCAGTCCAGCAACCTTTGACGGCATGTTCCTGCCAGCCGACAAGATGGATAGTGTTTATCTTGTTTATGAAATTCATCTAACGCATTGATTAAAGAAAGTCTAGAAAATTTTACCATATTGCTGGTACTATCCCATTTACAGCCATATTGGGCAAGAGAATGGCATGCTCTTGTATAGTCCATCCTGAGGCCAGAATTTTCTAAATAGTCTAAAGATATATCCAATAAATTACTTACTTCCTCGCTAGAGATTATCTGTAGGCGGCGTGATATTTTTAATGCAAAGCGTTCTTCCGACCTAAACCAGTCCATATCTTTTGCAATAATCATCTCTTCTTCGGAAAGACCAGGAGGGTTCTGTCCAGGATGATCAGAAGATTCTATATCATAGCTTTCTTCTATGGAGATTGGCTGTTCTGATTCTTCCTGAATCATATTGCTTTGCTGTGCAACAATTTCTTCTCTAGCAGCCAGGGCTTCCTGCAATAGAGAAGCGATTGGAGTATCTTTCTTTTCCTTTTCTTGCTTTTGTTCTGACGCTACAATATTGGAAATAGCTTGTTCTTGTGCTAAATATTGTTTTTTTTCAAAACTATTTTCTTCCCATTTTTTTTCTAAATCTACCACGGTAATATCATCTTCGCTATCATCCCAGGATTTTCTTTGTATTGCCTGCACCTCTTTCATGGCTGAAATAGCGATCTTTTCTTGTTTCTGGTGAGACAGAGGTTCCTCGGATGACTTTTCTTTTTCTAAATCAATGATCGTAATATTATCCTGTGAATCATCCCATTCGGATTCTTCTTCCAACAAAGAATCTTCTTCTGATGCCTGTGTTTTTTTCCTCCCTTTCAGAGGCTCTGAAAACTCTATATAAACAGGTTTATCATTCTTTGTTAAAGAATTTTCATTCGCTGCTAGAGCTTCATGAGCAAAAATAATCGCTTCCTTTTCGCTTAGCTCTTCATCTCCTGGGAAAAGTATGCTTGCTTCTTCTTGTGGTATCACAATCGCTTCGTGAGTCACAGGCTTAGGGGCTTCTTCTGGATCAAAGGATATATCGACGGAAGCTTCAGGCTTTTTCTCGATGACAGGCTCAGGCTTTTTCTCGATGACAGGCTCAGGCTTTTTCTCGATGACAGGCTCAGGCT
>CALKWO010000266.1 GCA_938003875.1 uncultured bacterium | reverse complement strand
ACCGTTCCTAAAGTCATGGACATTTATTCCATACACGGTTGTCGAACAGTGTTACAACCGATTACTGCCTACGAATCGCACGTAAGACCAGGGGTAGAGGACAGCGAGGAGGGATTAGCTCCAGGCTGCCGAGAGACAAGCCCAACCCGAGGCTCCCTGTTAGAGACAGCTTTGGAAAACGCCCTCCAGAAGCTCCACACGTGCCTGTATTTATGCTCTGCTAAACCCAGGGCGTATTTGGCTGGAAGACGTTCGGAAAAGCCAAAAGCTCTACGAGCTAAAACAAGACTAGCGGCTAAATGGGTACATAACCCATACATGGACATAAATTTAAATTTGCCGATAAGAGAAGAATAAGCAGGATTGGTAGTGATGACTTGGACACCTGCTCTGAGAGCTTTGCTGATGAGCATCAAAAAGAAGAGAGAGTAAGCAAAATAGGAAAGCATCCGGCGATAACGGACAGAGTATTCTCTTAGCCTGGCTTTTTTCTTGGAAAAATCGAGCTCTTCGACAACGATAGGTTTTTGTACTTTTTTAGCATATTCCACAATTTCTTTTATAGCATCGCCTAAAGTTGCTTTGACTTGATCAGAGCGACGGTCTTGTAAGGGAGTAGGAATATTGCCAAAAGCAATGAGATTGCCATGCCGATTCACTTCTGCCCAGGAGAGGTGCGAAGGATTGAGGTCTACCCCAATGGCCCCTAATTCCTTGCGGGTTATTTGAGGAGCATCTTCTCTTTGCGTTGTCAGTTGAAGATACCAGTTTTTCTTTTTGTAGATTAGACGATAATTGATAGCTTGCTTTTTAGCTATCGCTTGAGTAACCTCCTCTTTCCCATAGGCAAACGAAATATTGGCTATTGTATAGCAATCACCATATCCAGCTTGTAAATGCGGTAAAACTCGAATCAAGAGCTTGTTTCCGATGAGCTGACAATTTTGGTTGCCAAAGCTTTCATCTTTAGAACCTATATAAAAAACGCGATTGTTTCTTTTGCGTCGGAAATCTTCCAACCATTCCTGGTGTGACTCATAGCCATTGGCTTCCAGGTTATATTGAGCTTTAAATAACTTCTTTCCACCCAAACAAATACTTACTTTTGTTTGAAGCTTTTTTAACCTTGCTTCCAATATGCCTTGCCTTCGTTTCTTTTGGTGGATGGCAAATTTTACACTCTTACGGGGCGATCTGTTCCCATTGATACCACATGCAGGAGAACAATCCTTTAGTTTTTTTTCTAAGGTTTTAATTCTTTTTTTACAGGAAGCTATTCGGATTTTGGCTTCTTCTATATTCCTCTTGCGAAGCTCCTCTGCTGAACTGATGATCCCTCTCACTTCTGAAATCAAAGAGTTGAATTGCCTTGCTGTTACTCCATATTCCGCTATATATTTCTTTTTCAATTCTGTCCCAGATTCCTTTTTCAAGAGCGATGTGAGCAGTCTAGCTCTTAGCGTGCCTGTATATTGGGTACTTGCTTCTAAGAATTCTTTATGGCAGCTATCAATTTTCATCTGGGTAGTAAATTGCATTTATTTCTCGCTATCCTTCAAAATTATCTCTACTGCTCTTTTCGCTTTGTTTTTCGCAGATCGCTTTCCATATAGACGAGCGCAGAAAGATGTCAATACACTTATCATGTCTGCCACTAAATCATCTTTTACTTCCGTGCCGTCCATGATTACAATTTGGCGACCCTGACTTGCTAAAGCAGCTTCCACATACTCACTGCCAAATCTCATCAGGCGATCCCTATGCTCTACTAAAATTATCTGTATATCCTTATCCTCTAATAATTTCAAAAATTTTGGACGCTTACCATTCAGACCAGACCCAATTTCCGTTACACTCCATCTTACTGACCATCCTTTTTCATTTGCAAAGCTAACTAAACGGGCAACCTGGCGATCCAAATCCTCTTTTTGGTCATGGGAAGATACTCTGGCATAGATACCCACTGTTCCTTTATTTTCCATTTTGGGTTCTTTTACTATAATTGTCCCTGTCGCCATTTGTTCCACCGCTACAGGCATCTTTCCAGCTTGAAACCACCTCCATGCTGTTTTATAACTTACTCCTACTTGTTTTGCCCATTCACTTAGCTTCATTCGATATCCTTATCCTTTGGTCAAAGAATAAATTTTTCTACTAATTTTCTATTGAAATTATTTTTTAGATGAAATCTATTTAATCTATTTATATTTTACCTTATTCGTCCTTGTTTGTCAATAAAATATTTATCAGTTGTGAACCCT
>CALKWO010000265.1 GCA_938003875.1 uncultured bacterium | reverse complement strand
ACCGCATCCCAAAAGCCCACCGCCAGCGCAATCCCTGCGTCTTTGCTCCATCCCCTATCCTACATATATTCCATAAGCTCTTCTAATTCCTCTTTCAAACAACCATCGTCTGCTACCGTTTCGCGTATGTTATTTTCAAAAAATTCCGCATATTTTATTTTTAAACGATAGATTTTTTCAGAAACCCACCTTGGTTCGCAATTTATTTCCTCTGCTATTTCTCCAGGCTTTCTATTTTGAAAAAAGTTTTCTTTAAAGCATTCAAAAGCTTTTTGAGCTTTGTCATTTTTCCCACAATACTGCTCTAATTGCATGAGGCTTTTTTCTCGAATTATAGAAATCCACTCCTGGTTGAAAATATTTTGTATTCGAGATAGCAGATACTCTTCCTGCAAAGAATAAGAATCTGTAATATCCAGGAAAGTATTTCTCTCTTTATCCGATAACTCACTGAATTTGTTGATTCGTTTTACTATGTTATCTTTTGTGAATTTTCTGCCTTCCTCAAAAAAGTGAAAGGCTTTATTTCTCATAACAGATATAAGATAGTACCTCAATTTCCCTTGTTTCTGGTTTACTTTGTCCAAAATATTCTCGATTAAAAGGCTTTCAAATAGACGCTGGGTTAATTCACGAGCATCTTCCTCTGATAAATGAAAAATTTTTTTAGCAGTATTGCAGATGGCTGCATAATAATTTTCTGCAAGATCTTTCAAACATTCTTCGCGTCTGTTTTTATCAAGTATAAGGGACCAATGGGTGGTAGGGAAATCAACCATGGTTTTGTGCCTTTCCTCATATATGGGTAAAAATAGAGGCTTTTTCCATATAAAGGTATGAAAAAAGCCTCTTGCTTGTGTTGGAGTATAAATAAAGATCTTTAAAATAATATATTTTCATTTTGAGAAGTCCAAGGCATATCAGGACGATTCCCTCCTGGTCGCAGGAGGCAACCATTATTTTTCCATGCTTTTTGACTCTCTCTTATAGCTTTTTCTTTTGCCTGAATGGATCCCTTTTTATTTTTTTCTGCCTTTTCTTTTGCTATTTGAGCGTTCATTCTCCCCAGGTTTATTTCCCAGATATACAAAACGAATGCAGAGCAAAACAATATGACAAAAAAAGATACCAGGCTCATCAAAATCTTATTTCTGTAAACCAATTTTTTTGTATGGGTTATCCAGGCAGGCCGTTTGGCGAGAACAGGGCGGTTTTGAAGAAAATTTTCCATATCCAGGGCTAAATCCAAGGCATTTTGATACCTTTTCCCTGGGTCTTTTTCGAGACATTTTAAGCAAATCGCTTCCAATTCAGAAGGAATGCCAGGATTTATCTTTCCAGGGGAAACAGGCTCTTTCTCCAATATCTGATAGAAAAGATGCCCTATATCATCCCCTGGAAAGGGTGTAGCCCTGCATATCATTTCATAAAGAGTAGCACCTAAAGAATAAACATCACTCCTTGCATCAATTCCCTTACCTCGAATTTGCTCAGGAGCCATATAAACGGAAGTTCCTGAAATTTCCCCTGCATGTAACAGACTGCTTTCTAGGGATTTCGCTATTCCAAAATCCATGATTTTTGGCTCAAGGTCAGAATCCACCATGATATTTCGTGGTTTCACATCCCTATGTATAATCCCATTTTTATGAGCGAATGCCAGGGCATCCGCTATTTTTTTTATGATAACAGCGATTTCCCTAGGGCTAAACACCCTCTCTTTTAGCAAAGAAGCAAGATTCTTTCCCTCAATATATTCCATAACCAGATAAGGGCAACGGAAAAATACATTGCTTTCAAAAATATTCACAATGTTGGGATGATTTAATCTGGCATATACTCTGGCTTCTCTGTAAAATCGTTTGATCTGTCTATCCTGGATAGCCTCTTTAGGCTTCATCATCTTAATCGCTACAATACGATCTAAAGTCGTATCGTAAGCTTTATAAACAATCCCTAAGTCACCTTTTCCTATTTGTTCGCAGATTTCATAATGACTCCACCTTGAAAATCTTTCCAGAAATTCTTTTTCAGGAATGAATCCTGTGATTCTATCGATAATTTTGTCTAGCTCATGAGGCCCCAGGCAATTGTGCTTTTCTTCCTGAGATATCGTATTGACTCTGTCCAGAATAAAATTTTCCGATTTTTCAAGATGGTCTAGCTGTTCTCTTGTCAAAATTCCCTTGCTGAAAATTTCCGCAAGGATCTCTGCTTCTGTCTTATTCCCCATAGATTTTTCTATGAGTTCTAAATCTTTAGCAGTGATTAAACTTTGATACAAAGCTTCAAATAAAATTTCAGGAATATCTTTAGCAACCATCTCATTGCCTTTTCGCTATTTTGACAATTTTTTTCAACGAAAGAACAGCTTAGATAATATATATTCCTGCCAAAAAGGAAATATCGTAAATTTTTTTAAAAATATTTTTTATAACTTATCAAAACAGCATCCAATTCAATACGATCTCCATGAGATAAACGAAAATGCCCTTTTGTATGCTCTATGCCATTAATTTTCAAAGGTCTCTCCAAAAAGAGCTCACATTGGTTGGCGAATTTAACGATTGTTGCATAAACACAAACAGGATCAATGCCTGGTTTTCCCTGTAAAGTAATGCCAAGATTTGTTTTTTGATCCTTTAAAACAATAAAATCTCCAGGAGGCAGACACAAAAAATGGTCACATCCTTTTGAAACTTCGTCTAAATACTCTTCTAAATCTACAATCAAATCCGTTACATTCTGATATCTTTCATCAGGATGATACGCCAGTGCCTTCTGGCATATAGTTTTTATTTTCCTATCCAGATGAATCTGCTTTTCAAAATCAAAGTCAATCTTCATCTCATCAAAAGCACATTTCAAAAGTTCCAGATCAGAGATATTGCTAAATTTCCAATTTTCCAGACTTTGAAGAGGAATATGCCCCATAAGCAAATGATACAAAACTGCACCCAAAGAATAGATATCCGCCCGATGATCTGAAATTCTAGGGTTTTGGTATTGTTCTGGTGCCATATACTGAGGCGTACCCAAAATTTGCCTGCTTTGTGTAATCGTAAAAGTTTCTGTCCTCACAATCCTCCGCGCTAAACCAAAGTCCAACAGCTTTGTTGTGGCCTTTGGAATATCCGCCAAAAGAATATTGTCTGGCTTGATATCCCGATGAATCACTCTCCCTTTATCAGAAGTATGAGCATATTCTACTGCTTTTGCCACATTCAAAATCAAAAGGACACTCCAGGATACAGAATGAAAAAGCCTGATAAAATCCGAAAGAGGCCTTGCCCCAGGAATAAATTCCATAGTATAAAAAAGAACATCTCTCCCTTTATGATAATGAACTCCCGAATACAAAAGACGAATAATACCAGGATGCTCCAACTGAGACAAAATACTAATTTCTCTCTTAAATCTTTCTATCTCCTCTTCTTTCAGCTTGCTAGCTTTGATGATTTTCAAAGCAACGTCCCGCCCCAAGCTACTATCCTGGGCCAGGAAAACACTGCCCATCTTTCCACCCAACTGTTGCTTTATGATATATTTCCCATTTTCCCATACAGTCCCATCATCAATTATATTATCGCCTAAGCTCCTAGGCGATTCCAAAATTTCTTTCACTAAAGCTTTCAAATTAGCATTGCTGTTTTTTTCTTCTATCATTTAGCCTCTCAATTTTCTCTATAAATCAACATAAAAATTTTTCATTATGCCTCTTAGTTTGACAATGTTAAATCTGGATTATTGATTACCAAGAGCTTACGAAAGAT
>CALKWO010000264.1 GCA_938003875.1 uncultured bacterium | reverse complement strand
CTTAATCTTAATCTTAATCTTAATCTTAATCTTAATCTTAATCGTTATCGTTATCGTTATCGTTATCTTTATCGTCTAAATGGGGAACTTATTTAATTCCGATTCCTAAAGATTAAGGATAAAGATCCTTATCTTTATCAAAATTTTTGCAATTTCCCTCTAATTTGTAGATGTTTGCAGTATATTTTCTACTAAATGCTGTACATCGGGGTACAAAAAATACAATATTCCTTTCTCTACCTTGAGGCCTGTGCTTTCTTGTAAAGCCTTTGCCCAGATTTTCAGATCTGGAATATACTGACTGGCATATTGGGCTGTTTCAGCAGAGGAGATAATGTCTGTTTTGTAGGCAACGAGGTAAAGCTTGTTTTTTTCCTGGAAATACAGGTCTATTGTGTCCTGTATATACTTCCCATCAACAATGGCAGAGAAGGGAACCGCGCGGAAAAAACGTTTGCTGCGTAAGATTTTGGCCTGCAAACTGGAATGCACTGCGTTTTCCAGCATCTTTGCTGCCTGCTCTTTTTCTTGAGGCGTAAGAAAAGTTCTCTGGGCTTCCTGCTCTAGCAGAGAATGAATTTCGTAGGGAAGAAAAAGGTCTTCTTCTATATGGGGATTCAGGAAAGATAGAACGCTGTGCACGGCCTGCGAAAGTGCTGTCTGTGTTTTCATAGGAGAAGAAGGAGTTTGCGGGCAGGCTTTACTCCAGACTCTTTTTTGCCTTTCCATCCACTGCAAACGTTTTTCTTCCCAGTCTTTACAATGTGTCTGGTTCTCAGAAATTTCTGGAACAAAATCCAGATTTCTGGAATAAGAGACTACATCTTCTGCTGAAAAGGCATAGAAATCCTCAGGGACAATTTGCAAAAAGGGATCCAGAAATGCAAAATATCCATGTCCTCTTGCTGCTGTAGGAAGAAAGAGATAGTCTTTCGCCCTGGTAGCGGCAACGTAGAGCAATCGGATTTCTTCTGCCTCGGTTTTTTTCTTCTCTAGCAATACCTGCTCATCATATCCTGCTGTCTTAAGCTCGATTTTCCCTGTAAGCTTCACTTCCATGCGTTTCTTTTCCTTTACAAGGAGCAAAGGCGATGTCTGGGACTTTTTTCCTGCCAGATCCCCAAGGAATACAACAGGAAATTCCAATCCTTTGGCTCTGTGGATGCTGATGATTTTTACAGATTGTGGAAGCTGAGATTCCAAAAAGCTTTCTGATTCTTCTTGCTCTCGTTCTTCAAAATCCTTTAAGGAATTTACGAACTTGCTGAAATCCTGAATTCCTATCTGAGAAAAAGAGTAGGCAAGCTGGAGAATTTTCAGAAGATTAGCGACCCTGTTTTCTCCTTTATTCATGCTCATGAAAGTCAGCAGGATTCCTGTCTTTTCAAAGATTTCCTGTAAAAACAAAGGGATGGAAGTTTCGTACATTTTACCATGCAATTCTCTCAACAAAGAGAAAATTTTTCCTATATGAGTCTGGCTTTCCTGGACTTGCCGATAGTCCAGGGTTTCATGAGCGTCTTTATAAAGAAAGATTTCTTCATCTGATACAGAAAAAACAGGGGAGCGCAATGCGCCTGTTACACAAATGGCATTGTAAGGCTCTAAAATAGAGCGTAACAAGACTAAGAGGCTTTTGATTTCTATGCGACTGTAATAAGATTTGCTGCCAATGACCTGGTAGGGAATTTTATACCGAGTGAGGGCTTTTTCAAAAGTTTCAACATAGCTGAACCTCCGCACCAGGATCGCCATATCTCCATATTCCACATCCCGAACAGTATCATTCTGGACAACAGGCCATTTGTCCCTGATAAGCACAGAAATCATGCGAGCAATGGATTCAGCTTCTTCCTCTACTATTTCTTCCATACGTAAAGATTCTTCCTCTGAGATTCCTTTTCTTTCGGGAAGCGAAAGGTAGTATACGGATTTCTCTCTGGGCGGATTGGTACGATGGGCGTAGAGATTGCTATAGGATGGCTGGTACATTCCCTCTTCGGGGGGTTGTATGAGATGAGAAAAAATATGATTTACCCAGTCGAGAATACCACAAGAAGAACGGAAGTTCTTTTGTATTTCCAGAAATCTTTCTTTGCCAAGTTGCTGCTTGACAGACTCATAGATTTCGATGTCCGCCCTGCGAAAGCGATAGATGGCCTGTTTCGGATCTCCTACTGCAAAGAATTTTCCCTCTTTCAGGATCACCTCCTGCCATTCATCGGCCAGAGCATCTTTTTCTGATAAAAAGAATAGTATCTCGGTTTGGAGAGGGTCTGTGTCCTGAAATTCATCCACCAGGATATAAAGATAGCGTTGTTGCAATTCCTTGCGTACGTCTTTATTTTTTTGGAGCATGTTTCGGGTGCAGATCAGCAAATCTTCAAAGGTGAGCATGTTGTTTTGCTCTTTTTCGGCTTGGTAGTAGTCTAAGAATTCTTTTATCCAGGCAAGAAATTTTTGGGTGAGGTTATGCCTTGCCTTTGAGGCAATGTCCTCGCATTCTTCCCGAAGGGTCTGCAATTTTTCTTTGACTTGAGTCAATGCCTCACCAGGAGACCAGTTCTTTTTGTTTCCTTCACTTTTTATCTCAATTCCATACAGCAATCGTCGGATGGAATCTTTTTCGGAAAGGTCTTTCAGAAAATTCCATTCCTGGGATAGCACCTGGATGCGTTGGTACCCACGATCTTCTCTATTCTTGCAATTCTCGGAGAGTGCTTCCAGTTCTGCTAAAATCGTTTGGAAGCTTTTTTGCCATTCCTGAAAGCAGATCGGATATTCCTGTACTTGAAAATATTCTTTGGATAAATCTTGATGCCTGGCCAGCAGGGCTGCTGTCTTTTGCATTTGTTCAAAGCTGATTCCAAGGCGCAATAGATCGCGCAAAAAATCCTCTTTGTCTCGAATTTTTTGCAATAGCCACCTTTCCCAGACCTGATCGTACAATATATTCGCACCGCTTTCATTGACTACAGTGAAGCCAATATCTACCTGGGCTTCCACTGCTTTTTCTCTTAAGATACTATTGCAAAATCCATGAATCGTGCTAATAGAGGAATATTCCAAATCCCGCAGTGCCTGGTTAAAAACTTTTTGGATAAAAGGATCGCTTTGGTTTTCTATTTCAGCCTCCAGGCGTTCTTTGAGTCGATTTTTCAGCTCCTGAGCAGCCTTTTCCGTAAAGGTAATAGCAACAACTTGCGGCAGACTTGCTTTGCCAGATCGTACTATCTGTAAAATGCGAGCAACCAGAAGCGTTGTTTTCCCTGTACCAGCACCTGCTTCTACAAGATAGGTATGATCTAAATCTTCTCGAATCTGATTTCGTGCTTTTTCATCCATAATTTATTAAAAAAACATATCTTCTATAAATTGAAAAAAAATGTTGAAAAATGTAAGGAATAATAGAATCGACAAAAAAATAAGAATGAAGTATGCCCAACTCTGGTATAGGATGGCATTGATCAAAGAACGTATCAAGGCACTGTAGCCAAAAGTATATTCTATAATCACACTCTCTATCGTCAGATGAGGCAACAGCTCTCTGAGAATGGTAAAATGGTCTTTGATAATCGTGGGCATAATATAATGACGGAAAATAGTAAATTCAGGCAAGCCGAGGGAATGGGCATACAGAACATAGGGTGCCTGGTATGCCAGAGCGATTTTTTGCACTGTCCTCCTGGTAATATAGCTCAAGTTAAAAAGGGATAGGCAAAGCACACCATAGAAAAGATTTTTCTCATTCACTGTATCGAGATGGAAAATGCGGATTAAAAAAATTCCAGTGATAAAAAGCGGGATAGAAGATAAAAAATTGGGGAGCATTACAAAAATTTTCAAGATTCCCAAGAAAGAAAAAAAGAAAGGCTTGGAAAATCGCCTATGGGTTTTAAAAATAGAAATTTTTTTTTCTAACCAGGAATAGAAAAAAGAAAAACTTGTAAAAAAAATGGATAGAACTACAGTGAGTGATAAAGAAAAAAAAACCAAAAGGGTACTATCTTTGCCTTTTTCTAAAAGCAAGGGAAGATACTCGCGGAAATAAACTACTTCCTGGTTTTCTCCTACGGATATTTTCCCCCAGAATAGAAGAGCCAGAAAAGAAAGACAGCTCAGAATCCAAAGAAATGCTGTACTCATCTTAAATTTTTTCTGTATCTCAGGTGAGCTTTCTTTCCCTATTTTTTCTGTTTTGTGGAAAAGCTTACTTAAATACTTTTGCATAGCGATAATAGATTTCCAGAGATAGTACATTGACAGCCGTTGCGTATACTCTTCCTCCTGTTGAACACCAGCGATCATAAGCGGGCCATGACCCACTGGCGCAGCCTTCTTTTTCTTGAGAGTCCAGCAAGGCTGCTTTCATCTTATCATTCCAGGAAATCCAGTAGTCTCCCCCCAATTGATACATAGCCAAAGTACCATAGTACCAGTAATAGTAATCGATTGTGCTTTTATCATCTTTCCACACAGGATAGTTAGTCTGTAAAAGACCTGCTCCACCAACCAGATAAGGGTCGTTTTTATTGGAACCCATAAAGACTCTGGCTGTCATTGCAACAGCCGTCATAGACTCTGCAATGCCTGCTGCATTTCCTAATTCAGTATAGCCTGTTCTATAGTATTTTGTATCGGTTATAGAGTCCAGAAATGCTTTAGTGCTAGAAAAAGCGGTTTCAGAAATGGTAAGCCCTGCTGCTTTAGCGGATTTCAGTGCCATGACACACCAGCCTGTCACGGATGTATCATTATCACCCGATTGGTATGTATATCGCCATGCCTTATTGGGATTCTGTGCCCTGCATAAGAAATCCACGGCCTTTTGTGCTGGAGTTTTGATCATGGCATTATAATTAGAAAGGCTATAGGCCTCTGCCATTGCCAATGTCGCAATCGAATGATTGTACATATAATGAGCCTCTCTTTTTCCAAAGCAACCATCAGAATCCTGAGCGCGAGTAAGGTACTGAACCGCATCTCTTACCTGATCCTGGAAATCGCCTATGGTTGTGCTGTTTCCTGCTCCCAAAAAGCAAAGCAGTGCCAGACCTGTCACGCCAGTATCTGCCCACATAGCACCAGCACCATCGCATTTCCCAGGATACTTGGGATCACGGTTACAGCATTGGCTAAAACCATTGGCTCCCCAGGAGCCATCGGGATTTTGATGCCTCTTCAGCCATTGTAAGCCTTTCAATACTGCATCTTCTGTTTTCTGGCTTCCACCTCGTGCTACCAGGTTTTCTCTTCCTCCAAAACGATCTCCAAACATACCACCCGCGCCGCCACCGATTCCAATCTTGTTGTTGGTAAACTTGCCTTCAAAAGGACTATCGGAAACGAAATCCGATTTTCCCTTGGACATCTTGAAATCTTCTTGATTGGCGGTTTCATTGTGATCGGAGACTTTGGCTTCTTTTACAATAGGATCTTGTACCTGGGGATTTTCCTGCTCAACAGGGACTTCTTTCTCCTGTTTGAACTGGTCGGGCTTTTTTTCGATCTTGATCTCTTCTTGTACCTGCTCCATCTTTATATCAGGGATCTTGATTTCGATTTCTTTTACTTTTTCCTCAGAGATAGTCAAGAACATGATACATAAGATAATCGTATGGATTATGATGGATAGAATCCACCATGGCATATACTGAAGCTGCTCTTGCAAAAAGAGAGAAAAATTCATCCCTTCCTGTTCTGCTATTGGTTCATCCTCCTGGTATTCTTCATCTTCTTCCATCATAGATTTGCTCCTCTTTTAAGATTGTTGTCTCCAGGGCATGGAAATGGCTATATTTCTTTGATCCATCCATTCTTTACTATAGCCACTGACTACAATAGGTGTTTTTTTCAGATCTTCTATATCTTTACAACCTGTAAGAAACATGGCGATTTTCAATTCCTTTTGGAATTTTTTTACAAGAAATTCGATTTGCTCCAGACCGCAAGAAGCAGCTTCCAGAAAAGGCAATGCCATTCCTGCTATGTCTGCTCCTAGTGCAATCATTTTGGCAGCTTCCAGACCATTGCGTATCCCGCCAGTTGCAATCAATACTTTATTCATCACACTGCGAGATTCTACAAGAGAAAGTGCCGTTGGTATTCCCCAGTCCCAAAATAGGTTGCCAATTTCATAATTCAAAGAAGCCTTTTCGTTTTCCAGGCGTAATGCTTCGACCCCGATCCAGCTTGTTCCTCCTAATCCTCCAATATCTATGCCAGCCAGAGGAGAATTTTGGACAGCCAGCGCATCTTCACGAGAAAAGCCCGATCCTACCTCCTTGAGAATGACAGGAACTTTAATAGAAGGTGCGATATTTTTTATCTTTTCCCAGAATCCCTGAAAATATGTATCCCCTTCTATCTGGATAACTTCCTGGCCTGGGTTTACATGGATAGCCAATGCCTGTGCCTGGATTAAATCTATTGCTCTGGCGATTTGCTCTTCAGAATAATTCCATTTTTTCCCGAATTGTGCAGCCCCCAGGTTGCCGATGAGCAAAGCATCAGGAGCAAGATCCCTTACCACCCGAAAGGATTCTGTAATATAGGAAATATTTTTTTCTAAAGCTGCCCGTTGAGAACCTACTCCCATAGCAAATCCTAATTTTTGTGCTGCTATGGCAATATTCTCATTGATTTTTCTGACTTCAGGATGACCTCCTGTCATAGCGGCTGCTATTAAAGGAAGCTGCAATTTTTTTCCCCATAAAACCACAGATGTGTCTATACTGTCGAAATCCAGATCACAGATTGCCCTATGTACAAAAGAAAAATCTTCGATCCTGGTTGTCTCATGAGATTGAACTTTTTTCTTCAGACATATTTCTAAATGATGAAGCTTACGAAAGCTAGTTTCCTGGTTTATTTCTTTCTCTTGCTGGGACAACACCAATCTCCCTAAATAATGATTCCCATTTCCCAGGGGACCCTGGGTTGTATAAAAGCCTATTGTTTGCTATTTACTAAAAAAATAGATTGTAGCCGCAGGGTTGCGCCATAAAAGCCGTGTCTGCTCAAAAGCCGAACGCCAGCGCAATCCCTGCGTCTTTTCTTAGTACACTCTAAATTATTTGCTATTTACCAAAGCCAATTTTAGCAGTATTCGTCCAGCTATTTTCTGTTTGCATCTCTACCCCTTTAATCAGATCCTGAAGGTAGATTTTGCCAGCTTCTGAGTATGCTGCATAACGTGCTGCATACAATATGGCATTTTTAATGATACCACCAGAAATTTCGTACTTTTCTGCAAGATATGTAAAATCCATGTTTTCTGCCAGAGGTGCTTCCTGAGGAATCAGGTTTTTCCAGATTTGCTCTCTTTCTTTGGCATCAGGCATATCAAAATGGACTTTCAGCGATATTCTCCGTTCTAATGCTCTATCCAAAACTACATTTCTATTGGTTGTCAGGATGACCACTCCAGCAAATTTTTCTAACTCCTGAAGTATAAGATTCACATCGCGGAATTCCCAGGAATGGCTTGCCATTTCGCGAGAATAAAACATTGCATCTGCTTCATCCCACAGAAGGACACCATCCTGCTCTTTGGCTTGTTTGAAAGCAGCTACGATACGTTTCTCCGTTTCGCCTACATACATATTCTGGATTTGGGCATAGTTCGCTATCAATAGTTTTTTCCCTAAACGGTTGGCTATAGCTTCTGCCATCATGGTTTTACCTGTACCAGGAGCTCCTGAAAATAGCATGGTCAATGCATTGCCGTAAGGAATTTTTTTGCCCAACCCCCAGGTTTCAAAAATCAGCTTATGATGAATTTGCTGGCTAAGTGCGATCTCGATCATCTTCTTTTTTTCCTGAGAAATGATGACATCGCCAAAACTGAATCGGGGAGCCAGCGTCAGCAGAATCTGCCCTTCGTCTGGGTATTCAAAACATTCGTCTTCTAAAAGATGATTACCTTCTGTCAAATCTCCCAGTAAACGGCGGATCATTTTTTCGGAGAGAAAATATTCTGAATCCAGAATATTTTGGCCACCCCAGGTTTTTTCTGTTTCTATCAAATGGTTCTGTCTTAATTTTCCCTCTTTATACAGAATACACCTTTTAGCGATCATCTCATTTTCACTGTTGGAGAGAATAGCAAGGATTTTTTTGCCTTCACATCCACCTATAGATTCTGATAACCCCAAAGATTCTTCCAGCAAAATCAGAAGCACAAGTTTTTCTTCATTGCTCAATTGGTATTCTTTGGCGACCTGCTCAATGGGAAAATTCTCTTTATGGGGGCCAAATTCTTCAATCGAGGTCAGAGTTTTTTTCATATTATGCTGTATTCTGCTAACTTCTGTGCTGTTTTCCAGGCTGGAAAAAAAATCCGATAGAGGGGACATTCTTTCGCTTCTGAAAAGACTGGAAATTTGCGATTTTTGCTCCATCTGCTGAAGCAAAGTGAAGTATAGGTTGATATAATTTTTATAAGTTTTTTCTTCTTCGTTTTTCTTTTCTTTACAGGAAAGAAGAGGTGCTTCTCCGAGCAATACAGATATGATTTCTTCAGGAATCTCAAACTCTGCGTCCAGAATACTTTTGTCTTCTCCTATTTCATCACAAGAAATAATCTGATTTTTTCTAAGGCATCCCGTTTCCATCAAGTAATGGCGGGAACGCATCATCTCCAAACGACTGACAGTGATGCTTTCCAAAATAGAGCGTCCTGTAGAATCTTCCTGGTCGCTGCTGAAGTAACGATAGAGCAGAAACAAAACAATCTTTTTTTCCATATCCTGCAACTGGTATTTTTCTACAAATTTATCCAAGGCGAAAGATTTCTTTTGATCTAAAGATTGTTTTCTTTTTCGAGCGATTTCATTCCATTTTTGGTTGATGAGTCTGGCAAAATTTTTATCCTCTTTTTCCAATAAAAACTCTTCGCCTTCAAAATCTTTTCTTTGTTTCCGTTCAATCATCATATCCAACAAACGAAAGTGGTCTTCAATATATTCTATATCATTGTGATAATAAGAATGTTTATTTTTATCGTTTTTTGAATGATCCATACAAGGATGCTTCATAGTATTATTTTTTCTCCAAATGTGTATGATATTCATAATATTTTTTTGTTTGCGCAATTTAAACATTTTCCAGGATAAGAGTCAAAGATAATTTTTCAGCATATTTTTATATTGCTTTTGAAAGGCTAGAAGTACTTTAATGCGTAGGAAATTATAGTTTTAGTGATAAATGCACTTTAAGCTATATTCCAATCTTAGCCCCGAAGAGACGAAATATAATAGCCAGGGGCAACGCCCCTGGTACTTTATGAAATCTTGCGACTGGCAATCATAGCTTTTCGCTTCTGTAAAAGCTCGTCTTCTATTTCTTTGTCTCTTTTGTCCATTTGTTGTTGGGTCAGCAGGTTTAAAGATTGTGCAGCAGCTACTATCTGATAGAAATATTCGAAATATTCCCTGGATAAAAAAGTGACGCAAACCATATAGCCAAAAACAGAGTATTGCAGCATATATGTGTAAGGAATCGACCATTCTATTTCCTTACGCTTACGTGCTTTCAGCCTTATAAAAAAAGTTTTCGTCTGTACGTATATTATAAGAGTGACAAAACAGATAAATCCTGGAAAACCTGAATCTGCAAAAATCTGAGCATACCCGTTATGGGCAACTCTTGCTGCTCCACCAATAGATGTATTGGATTGTGGTGCATAATCCCAATAGACTTTTGGCATAACCCTTGGGCCTACGCCAGTCAAAGGATGAGACATGCCCATATTATAGGCTGTTCTCCAGGCATGTAGGCGTCCTACTGCGGAAGCGTCCTTTTCATGAGCAGTTTCGATTGTAGCATAACGATCCAATAAAGATTGTGGGGCAATGGCAAAAAAGACAATGACAGAAAAAAACCAAAATAGAATAGTATAGATTTTATTTCGCCAGGTGCAACTTACCAGAAATAAAACAGCACAAATTCCTAAAAGTCCCCCACGTGAGTGTGTCCAAAGTATAGTCACCATGCAGGTACAGCACATACCCCAATAGGATAAGCGTAGCCAGAGTCGTTTTTCTAATGCTCCAAGATAGTATAAAACAGGGATTGTCATCACAAGGCTCAAGGCAAAGTCGTTGTTATCTTCAATTGTTCCCCCAGGGCCATTATAAATTTTTCCCCCTATGAGAAATCCACCTATTGCATATCGGATAGATTGAATTCCTAATGCAAGCCCAAAAGAAACCATAAGCCATTTTATTCGTTCTTCGCTATTGACCAGAGAAATACTGACTGCAGCAATAAAAATGGCTTTGCTGAATTCAGGGTATTTCTCTAAACTAGCATCCATATCCAAAGAAAATATACTAGAAACGCTAAGGGATACCCAAAGAAAAAACAGCATCATGGTTATAAAAGAAAAACGAATGAATTTTTCTTTATTGTGGATTAAAATACCAATTAGCATGGATATAGCAACGAATTTAGACCATTGCATCTCTCGTGCAAAGCCCCAACTGAAATCTTGCAGCCTCATATAAGCAAGCCAACAGTAAAATAAAAGCCCAAAGAAAGGTCGTGCAAGAGATATAGGCACGCCTAAAAAACATAAGGCAGCAACTAACATATCTCTCATAGATTATGCCCTTTGATAGAAAATTCAGGACAACAAAATAATTTATTTACTTTTGTATGTGTTCGAGGAGTAAAAAGAAAGGATAAATTTGATTGATTATAAAATATCTTGGGAAAAATTACAAAATGATTTTTATAAAATTTTATTGCTTGCAATGATATAAGGAAAGAATCAGTCGGTGGTAAAAAAGTACCCCTGGCTTGGGGGCCAGGGGTTCACAAAATGCAGCGTGAACATCTACGATCAGGAGCTTCACGCAAAAGTTGTATATGTTTCCTTGTTGAGGTGATTAATTGGGATTATTTTTTTGAAAAAGCTCATCTACTCTTTTTGTGAGTTCGTCAATTTTTTGGGATAATGTTTCTACATCTTTTTTGCTAGGGATATTGAATTTTTGTAATATTTTTTCCATCCCTTCTAAACTGTTTTCTTCAATGGAATGAACAGCGTCTTTTGTCTGTTTACGTCTTTTATCAACGAACTCTTTGACCCATTTTTTCCCTTCTTGTTCAGCAATCTCTCCTTTTTCGACAAGCTTGCTAACAAACCCTTCAAATTCCTCCTGGGCCATAGCTGCTGCACCCATAGTGGCAAGCATCATACGTTTTAACTGTCCATGAAAACTTTCTTGTTCACATCTTTCCTGGCTTGTTTTTTCGTCAGACATAGTTCACCTCATAAAAATAAGTTAAATTTTGATCGTTATGCACAGTATAACGCAATGCGTTATAAAAGTCAAATAAAAATTTTTTTAATTCCAAAAAAATTTTATTTTGTCTGGAAAGTTTTTTCATATTCTTGGTGGTAAATATTTGCTGGCAATAAAGAACGGATGATTTGCCTTGCTGTTTCCATTCCTATTGTATCTTGCATTTTACAGGCAGCTTTATAGTATTGTAACCAGATTTGTGCCTGTTTTCTTTCAAATTCCAGCAAAGTAATCTGACAGACATTGCATTTCATGTTATCATAGCCATTACGGCATTCTTCGGTACTTCTGAGTATGGCACTTTTTATTGTATTGTAATAGACTTCTTTTAACTCATGGCGAGGATTATCTTCTTTTTCAAAAAAAGCTATGCTTTCCTTGAATTCAGGGGATTGCAATATTTCCTGGGCTCTATTGAGATAAAAATGTGCATGTTGTGTTTTTTCGTAATAACTCCATAGAACAAAAAATGTTATCACTACAATCGAGGTAATGCTTACCAGGGCAATCTCTTTCCTCCATCTATAAAAAAATTTTTGGCATTTTTCCAGGATATTATAGCGGCAGCAAGAAACAGGCCTGCATTCCATGAATCTTTGTATGTCTTGTGCCAGATCGCGCGCGTTTTGATAGCGATTTTCAGGCGAAAACTGTATTGCCTTCCCAATGATAGATTTAAGCTCTTTAGGGATGATTCCAAAAAGCCCTTTTTTCGGAATGCGTCTGGCCTTTCCTTCTCCTGTTTCCAAGAGAATTTCCATAGTATTTTTTTTGTTGCTGATTTTTTTCCCAGTAAGCATTTCATACAAAATTACCCCTAGGGAATAAATATCAGAGCGATGATCCATTGCTTCTATGTTTCCTCTTGCCTGCTCTGGGGACATATAGTAAGGAGTTCCTACGATCTGCCCAGCAATGGTTTTCAATCCACCGTCTGTCCTTAATGTATTTATACTGTCCTTACTAAAAATTTCCTGGCCTTTTCCCAAAACTTTTGCCAGGCCCCAATCCATGACAATCACTTCACCAAAATTTCCTATCATGATGTTCTCAGGCTTCAGATCACGATGGATGACTTTTTTGGAATGAGCATACTCCATAGCATAGCATATTGTCTGGAATATTTGTAGCATTTTTTGCAATGTATATTCTTCTTTAGTGTCTTGTATTTCTTTTTTTATTTCATCGATTATTTTTTGTAGTGGCTTACCTTCTACATATTTCATCGTAAAGAAAAACTGACCCTTTTGGTTCATGCCAATGTCGTGGATAGAAATGATGTTGGGGTGTTCCAGTTGGCCTGCTATCTGTCCTTCTTCCCAGAATCGTTGGACGCTTTCTTTAGAATTCGCTCTCGAAGGTAAAAGTGTTTTAGAAGCAATGAGACGTTGCAGATAGTTGTCTTTCCATAGATCGATTTTTCCCATTCCACCTCTTCCTATTTCTTTTAGTATCTGATATTTGGGAAGAGGATTTTCCTTTTTCTTTTGCCAGTCGTTTTCTGAAAAAAGAGAAATATCTTCTAAAAATTTTTCCTGAATATCATTGCTGTTTTCTATGATATTTGTCTGCAATATATTCAAGGAAGATTCGCTGTTCAAAGGACTAATTTGCTCCGTTTTTCCAGAAATTTCATTATCTATAAACTCTGTGGCATTAGAGATCATTTCATAATTTTCTTCTTTTTTTTCTGCATTGGAATTTTCCATAAAATCCATTGCTCCGATTAATTTTTTAGCGATGAGAATTAAATAACTTCCCCATTTTTAATTGAATACAAGACAGCT
>CALKWO010000263.1 GCA_938003875.1 uncultured bacterium | reverse complement strand
TTAGGCTTATTTCTAGGCTTTTATCGTTTAATTTTTACTCCGAAATCTTGGGGGATCGTAAAGCTCGCTCTTGCAGGATAAGATCTGTGAGAGCCGCAGTATGTTGGGCAATTTGAGCAAGTGGCTCTCGAAGAAGATTGCGAAGATTCCTGATTTTTTGTTCCAGCGATTGTTGCCGCATTCGGACATTAGCATCTTCCATTTTCTGCTTACCATAGCCTGCTACCAGATGAAGAGAGGCAAAGTCTTTCATTGCTCGAAAGACTAACTCTTGTTGTGGCCATCGATCGAAGTAGGCTTTTACAACAAGACTTGCTCCGATAGTAACCGGCAGGCTTGTCAACAAGATAGTCCGTTTGCCATTGTCCCATTCTATTCGTATTGTGCGAGCTAAGACTATATAGTCCTTATCTTTCGAATCCGTCAGTTCGATTTCGCCATCATACAAAGTTGCATTACCCCATCGATAGCGTTCATAGGTTCTTTCGCTGCGTACTTTGCGTTCGGACCACTGATTACCATCCAACATCGTGATGTAATGATAGCGATCCTGAGCAGCAAATGCCCGTAGCGTTGCAACACTATTATTGGCACTATCCATTACCAGTACTCGATTTATCTGTCCATTATTACTGGTTTCATGCATATACTTTTCTACTTTGTTCATTAGCTCCAGGGTATAGACACCAACCGGCCCATGCCCCGAATACGTCTCAAAATAAATTGGACGCCCAAAACAATCGTTCACAAACACTTGCTCTAAACATCCCATTACCCGGCCAAGCATGGTTACTTTATGTTTCGGAACATGTTGTTTTGACCATACCGCTTTTGTGTTCCCATCAATATAGTAACAGATAAACGGGAGTTCTAATTCTCCAGAATCCTGGGGCCATTGCTTTTGCCAAAACTGAATTTGACTACATAACAGCTTCTCTGACAGTCCAAGGTATTTCAATTCTTGAAGAAAGCGATTTAATGTCGTTTGCTTGTAATTATATCCACAGAATCCTTTTAGTGCATTCCCCATTGCTGTGTTCACATTGCGCATCTGGCCGTTCAAAGTTACCAGAGGCAGGCCCAACACTGCCAAACTTTCTCTCTGGAGATTCTTTGCACTGGTTTTACAGATATTCATTTTTTTTAAATTTTTTTCCGCTCTCTTCTGCTCTATCGAAGCAAACCTCATCTTTCGAATTTCCTCACGCTGATTGTATGCTTTTGTGAATTGTCCCTGCGTGTTCCTACCTTTTTTTTCTGGTTTGCCGGAAGGTTGCCGTTCTCTACATCTCTCCTCTACCACTTCCATTATACATTTACTCGTATGCTCTACCCAGCCTAAATGCAACGCCAAAGCGGCTATCAATTCAAAGCCCACATGCTAAGGCCCGATTTCTCTGAGAGTAAAAAGGGGGGTTTTTCCCACGCTATCGTGATAGTGAAAACAAGAAAAAACACTAGCGTTTTTCCCACATTATCGTGATAGTAACCTTCTTTGCTGGACTATACCCAGCATCTTTTTATCTATGATACCCAGCCAAAACCCGCATGACCAAGCCTTAAACCCTGCCATGATACCCAGCTTTAAACCCTGCCAGATACCCAGCCTACTTGCTCACTAGACCACTATGACCTACTATCATGTAATCAGAGACTTTTACTCTCAAATAAACCGAGTCTTAGCACCCACACAAGACACATGCTCCTTTTTTACTTCCTTACGCCGTTGTACTGTAAAGTCCATTTTTTTTAGGATCTGGCTTATCCTGGAACGCCCCACTGTGATGCCAAACTCCTCAATCACTGCATTCATGACCTGGGTAGGTCCCACTTTAGGCTTACTCTTTATGTACCCACGTATGAAAGCAAGATGTTCTTTGTTCAGTTTATGATGATTTCCTTCTCGACGCTTATCAGATAGTCCGTCTTTGCCTTCACTTGTGTATCTTGCACGATAACGGTAAAATTGAGCCCGGCTGAAAGGAACTTCGTTTTGCTGAATGTACTCTTCTACCGACAATGGCGAACGTTCTATATAGGCTACTATCTCTGCAATCTCTTCATTTCTCGTAGAGTTAGACATGGCATATCTCCTTTCACTATCATGATGCAAAAGAAGATGATACCATTAATCTCATTTAAATTAAACAAAATTTTATTTATCCGAAAGTTATGTAATATATTTTTTGTACTTCCCAATAATAGAGTGAAAGGGATATCGAAACCATTCTGCATTTTCATAGCATTAAATCCCTTGCAAGAAGACATACATATAATTAATTGGCCATGCTTAGAAATAAAATCGTTGATAGGCTTTATTAGATCTCTAAGCTCTTCCCATTTTATACTTTCTTGATTAGTTAAACTTAGCCCGTTTTCATCTCCATGAGAACTAAAATGAAGAACTAAAACTAGTTCTTTTTCTTCCTTATTGTTTCCATATCTAGAATGGTTTGCTAAAAGAATGTCTAGAAATTTTTGTTCTATGATTTTAGAGTTTAAAGAGTTAAAAAATATTTTCTTATTAACGACTAATTTATACAAATAAGGTATTTTAAATAAATCTAAAGATTTAAGCAAAGAGCTTCCTTCAGTTCTATTATCACAAAGATCTTGCGGTCCAGGGGATTCAAGAATATATGTTAATATGATTTTTTCCATTTTTAAGTTCTTTATTTTTTATAACAAATAACAAATAATAAAATTAATAACTTTCTTAATCTTTCACTTTTGAAAAAAAAGCTAAAAATACGCATTCGAGTAACATACTCCTCCGTAAACAGATAGGATGCAGCATGGTGCCAGTATCAAAGATACGGCAATTTTTAGACTGAAGCTCATCAATCAGTTGGGATTGATAAACCTAACACTTGAGCCCAAAGGAAAAAACGAACGCAGTCTATCATACAGAAAACCAGATAGATGTCAAGGAATATACAGCCTTTTGTGTCCTTTTTGAATGGAGGTACGATAGTGGCTTGAGGAAAATTTTTTGGATTGGCTGGGAAAAAAGAAACCAAGTAAATCCCAAAACTCATCTGCTGAATTACATTGTGAAATTTTGCTACTGAGATGAGTTTTGGGACTATGGATTACAAAAATTAAGCAGACTTTTTAGAGACTGGTTGATGTCCTAAAAACGTTGGATTAGAGCATAAGGGAAGCAAATGAGAAGAGCATAAAATCTTACTCTAAAAGCCAAGAAAATAGAAATTTTTTTTATTTTACTCTTTTTCTCGCTCTTACTGCAGATAGAAAACTTGCATAACTCCAAGTAAGGTTTTTTACATTTTGTTCATAACCAAGAATGGGATCGATCTGCTCACTCAATTCAAGGTGATCGGAATGGTATATAATAGCTTGCAACATTTTATCACCTTTTTTAATGAGCTTATCTATTGCGTTAGTAAAATCTTTATTGTCATTTATTTCTGCTAGATTGTAAAAACCCCTGTTATCATCATTAATCTCGAAAGATCGTTGCTTTTTTATTTTATATGCTACGCGATAAAAATACTCTGCTAAGACCGATGTACATGGCACCCATGGAATTCCTTTATCTTCTTCATTGTCTGCATTATTGCCATCATACACATCGTTAGGATACCTACCAATTAATGGCCCGATCCCTCTTCTCTGATCATATTCATTAATCTTATATTTACTAATTTCTTCTAATACCTTACATGCTGAAGACATCATTTGGGAATCCATCACATCAATGCTACCATATATTGAAGCCATAATGATATCTGAATTTAAATCTATACTGTCTTTTACTTTATCCTTCTGATTATCATTATCATAGATAGGATTAATGATTGAGATATAGTGTTTTTTCTCATCATTCCAATGTTTTGATATTGATTTTGTTAAATAATCTATTGCATCTTGAATTTTCTTTTTTTCCGAAATATATATATTATTATTTAAAACTTTTTTAAGAGCTTCAAGTTGGACGCTTTTTACAAAAAAACTCTCTCCTCCTACTTCTTCCCAAATATTTTTTTCTGTGGTACCTTTATAGCAACCCAGAATTGTATCAATATCTTGCTTGATAATTTCTAAGCTTTTATCTTGGTAAGATTGAGTCATTATGCTTTTCAATTCGATTAAAGAAATAATGCGCAAAGGGCATCCATCATTTTGTTGATTCCAGATATTTTCTTCACTATAATCCAAAAAAGAGTACTTGCGAGTTCCATCTCGTAAGGTACCATCAACTCTAAAACATGAATAATTTGTTTTTTTTGCTTCAATCGCGTTAGTTTGAATCAAGCGAGAAAAATCAACATAATCTTCAATGTAAGAAGTATATTTATCTTTAAAATATCCCAATTCCATTATGCTGATTGCAGCATCTCGAACCCAGTGAAAAACATAATCCTGATCTGTTATACTCTTTGGTATAGGTTTACAAGGAAATGTAGGCGATGCAATAATGCAACCGGGTTTTGATTCTATCCTTTCGCTCTTATCGGTACTTTTGCTCCAATCGGTTGCTGCATAAAATATCCTATCTTTTGTTGAGAAATTACGTATCATCAAATTTGCCATAATTTCTGTCAGGTTTCCGAAATCAATTTGATTATAATTAATTTCAACACTTCTATAATTTATAGTAATCAAAGTTTATTCTACCTTTCTTGAGTAGTATAAATTGGAAATAAGAAATGATTTTTTTTAGTCTCAAAATTCTTGGGAAATGGGAATGACATCTTTAAAAAAAGTGTTTGTTTATTGGAAACGGTTGAAAATCTAATAAGTTTTTATTCTCTTCCAGAGAGAATAAAAGCAGACCAGATATGATGGCTTTTCTTCTTTCGCTATTTTTTCACCCAAGCTCAAAAAAGCAAACTCCTATCGGCTTCCGATCTGCACCCTCCGAGTACTCGCGCAAGAGCTTCAACAATTCCCCCGTTAAATGGAGACGTACGGGTCATAGTCTGTCCGTCATTTTAGACTTTCGAGTTTCAAGTGATGTTTTATATTTGGGGTTTGAGGTATGTGAGATAGCTTTTTCAATTTCTTTGATTGCAAGTTCTAGCTCACTATTCGCTTCTAAGCATTGACTGTGCAAGTCATAGTAGGCTGCAATGTGCTGCCGCGCACCTTTATCATCAATTGCCAGTTCTAAAGCATGTTTGGCATCATCAAGAGCTTGTGCAGCGTTTCCAAGTTCCAACTCTGCTTTTGCCTTGTGATATTGAAGCCAATGATTATATTCTTCTGTTTTTACTTTGTTGATTATTGAAAGTGCCTTTTGAGGATTCCCAAAATATAAGTACGCCTTCGCCAAAGCTCTACTTTCGTAATTTCCCAACACTTGCCGTTCTGCCATTAGATCTGCAAACCGCAAAGCTGCATCTTTCAGTTTAGTAAACAGTTCGGGCTTTCCCGAAGATTCTGCCGCCGTTGCTGTATTTACCAAGCCCTCGCAAGCACTAACCCACTGACTATCTTCTACAGAAGCAGGAGACTGCAAAAAGATTGCAGGAATTTCTTCGGCAAGGCCAATTGCTACCGCGGGATGATCAAAGCTAAACATCGAAGTAAATGAAACATAAGCTTCATAAAACTGTCCAAAACCTTCTAAACCAGATAATGCAATAAGATCTGATAGTTTTGCGATCTCTTCTTTATGGCTTGAAATTTCTTTATACACATTTTTGTAACTTCTCAATCTAGCAAACATCGCAAGAGCAACTCTTAGAGGTACTTTTGATTTGTCATCAAAAATGAACTGCAAAAGTTTCGTTATTGCATCCTCACCAGCTTTGTAGATTTCTTTTGGGGCTTCTTTTTGTGCACCTAAATGGGCAATTTGTCCTAATGCGGCATACCACTCTGGGTTTATTTCTAAGATCTGATTGAAACATTTGAGAGAATCATGGTACTCACCACATCTGCGAAGCGATTTTCCACGGTGATGCAGATACTCAAGGCGGATATCTTCATCTGTTGCGGCATTATATGCATTTTGATATTGCACGGCACATTCTCTGTAGTAATATTCTCTTTTTTTGTTGTTCAAGGTATACGCATGGGATTCTTTAGCATCAATTATGCTCATGACTGAAGAAAGCGGAAGATCTGGCATTAGAGCCGTCGTATAAATCTGTTGGCAAATTTCGTATTTGGTTTTACCTTCTATTTGAATTAAGGCATAGGCAATCCAGTCCGGTCTTCTTTCTCCACGGCGAGCATTTTCGGCGCAAAGCTGCGAATAACAAAGGTGAATTTCTCTTAAAACGCTCGGTGTCATTTCCCCTTTATTTTTGTCAATGTATGATTCTATACTGAGTGTAATCACTCCACTATTGGGTGTATCTTGAATTGATTTAACCAATAGGTCATGCGCTTTTATAATGCCTGGAGTATCTGCTGGAAGAAGTAATGAAATTTTTTGAAGATTACTACGATTCAGTCCGCCGATGAAATGAACCAAAAACTCACTATCGTGGTATGCCACTCCAGAATTAGCAATTTTCTTAAATGCTTCCAAAGTTGAAGGCTCTAACTTTGAAAGAATTTTTACAACTATCGAAAAGCCAACAGTATCGGTGATATTTTCTGGTGTGTTGATAACTTCTACATATAATTCTTCTCGTGGAATTCCCTCTTTTTTTGCAAGATTACGGATTGTTGCAAGAATAAGCGGCGAAGAACTACATATTTCAATAACCTTTTTACCATTTTCAGAAAGCGAAGCTTCTGTTTCTCCCAGAATTGCTATTGCAACATTTCTTGAGTAGGTAGGTATGGGGAGATAGTTCCCGTCCCCACTTTTGCCTATTTGGGAAGTAATCAGTACTTTCCCGCCTTTTTTAAAACCATTTACTAATTCGTCGAAAACAGATTCTTCAATAGTTCTTTCTAGACTATCAATAACGAGCAATGTTTTTTGGGAGTTAAAAATACCAGCAATATTAATTGGTGCACCACCCCTTGTTCTTTGGATCGACGAAAGAGAAGTGTCTTTTTTCCAGTCGTCACCACTTATCCAAAGTATATTCTCATAATAATTATGCTGCTTATGCACATAATTGATTGCAGACTGTGTTTTCCCTGAACCACTAACTCCTTGAAGAATACAGATATTGTTTCCCTTACCCAAATGTCTTTCAATCACTTGTATGATTTCTGGAGTGTCTATATGGTTTTCGCATAGGGCAGGAACATTACCATAATATTCATAATTGTCCATATTGGCTGCGAAATCAGGGAATGCCTGTCGGTAAAAAGCGAAGGCATTTTTATTATCTTTCGATTGATCATAAACAAACTTTGCCAACTCGCGCGAATCGTAAATTGTAGTTTTTAATCCGTATTGTCTATAGATTGCTGATCTATTAAACTCATTTCTAAAAGATGGTTGTTCCTCCTGATTTGTGATCAGATAAATTTTGTCAGGTCCATTGGGTGGTGTATGTTCAACTGCATGATTGATATCACATTCAATTTTCTGGAAGTGTGGAGTAGTAGCCCCTCTGTGATTGCTATCTACGAAATAGTTTTGATCAGTACTACATTCAATGGCTATTGTTGAATCGTCCGAAAATGCATCAATAGTTGATTTAACAGGTTTATAATTTTTATTAATACCATGGTGAATCAATCGCTTTGATTCCTTATAAGAAATCACATTTTCTGCGATTATCTCCAATTCCGAAGCATCGAGACAAGAAATCTCATCCATCAATCTTTTTACAATGTGTTGCTTTGTACGGTCGAACATATTCTTTATTCCTCAGCAATCTCTTACAGAAGCCTTTGGTTTTCTTTTCCATCTTGTTTTATTATAAGATTTGAATTAAAATATTTTATAAAATCTATCGAACCAAAAAATTTTAAGCGAATCTCCAGTAATAACTCCCTAAAAAAGAAATTTTTAAGTGTCATTTCCCCTCGTTTATGAGAAAATTTTTTCGCCGATTCAAAAATTTCATTCTTCCCGATTTACTTGCTTTTGCGCCGATTGTTTTTTATTGTGGTACGTTTTTGAGATTGAGTGATAATCCATTTTATCTTTTTCCCTTTTCGTTGCAATAAAATATTTCTGTATGCTAAAAAAAATGTATAGACCGATAAACCCACCTTTTTAAGAAAATAGCAACAATCATTGGAAAAAAGCAACAACTGACTGGGTTTAAGGGAATCATTCATTATATTCTTTATGCCTAATCAGGATGCCTACGCCAGATCTCCCCATTTTTTCAATAGAACTCTAACTTCCTCAATAAAACGTCTGACAGAATCGTCCTGCTGGCAGATCATTTCTATGTCCAGATTTTTAATGATTTCCTCGGCGTGTTCAATCCAGCCCAGGGTTATATAACCGCCTGCATCCGTGATTGCTTTATTGAGGATTTTTTTATAGTAGTCTTTTTCACACTTTTGTTTAGGAGCACTACAACCTTTGCCAAAGACGATTTTAAAAGCATGTGTATCAAGGAGCATCCACCGTTCCACATGCGGATCGGGTACAGCGTGGAGGACAGGCATAATATCGCTTAACTCCTTTGGCACTTTACCATCAATTTCATTTTTTTTAACGTTATATCCTTTGCAATTGGCATCTATGGCAGCTACAATAGCGTCGGGCATGCTTAAATGTCTGTTTTTTATTTGCACCAAATACCTTTCCAGTTCGGAAAGCGCCCTGCCTTTTCCGTGACGGGAGGAAAGAGTTTCAATGGTTGAGAGCTTATTCGGCACTATTTTTCGAAGCAGACCAGTAATCACTTTTTCGTGACCGATGTCTTCGCAAAAAACGACTATCCTATGCATCAAGGTCTCCTCGCAAAATAAGTTCAGATGGTAATGGAACTCCTTCGTCCAAGGCTTTATCAATGCCAATATTGTAATCATGGAACGGAATAATTTCGGTAATTCCATTCTTTTTTTTGCAAACATACAGAGAATCGTTATCTATTTCATCAGGGAAAATGGGCGAATGGGTGGTGGCGATGATTTGTGTGTTCCGTCCGGCAATATTTTTCAAAAACTCAGCGATAAGTTTGATTCTCCGGGGATGGATGCCGTTTTCTGGCTCTTCAAAGCAAATAAGCGATGGATTGTCATTATCTCCTGTGATGGATAAAAGTCCGAGTATGCGAAGCGTTCCTTCGGATACCAGACGAGCGGATATGGGTCTGCCGTTTTCAACAATAAATAATTCTACATCACCCGTTTTTTTATCAATATCCGTGTCAATTTTATCAATAGAGGGAATAATGATTTTTAGAGCTCTACAGAGGGAATCATAGTGCTGTTTTTTGGCTGGATTGATTTTTAGACTATGCAAATACGCCGCTAGTTCCTCACCCATCATTCCGATGTGGCGAATCTCTTTAGTGGGATTTGCCGCTCGCATACGTTCTCTAGGCTCAAGATAAAAAAAACGCCAGCTTTCCAACTCCCGTATGAAACCAGTGATATGGGGATAATGGGGTGGATACAATCGTAAAGAAAGAACGGTATGGTCCATACCAAGATCGTAATATGTCGAGTGGCCCTGGCCTTCCATTCTTAAACTCAAGCGGTTCTCTTCGGTCTTTTTCAAAAAGGCAGCACGGCTTTTTTTCACACCTTTTAAATTCTGATGCAAAGCATATAAGGATTCATCGCATATCCGTAAATATCCTTGTTTTGGCATTAGCTCAATTTCAATTGTATAGCGCAAAAATCTTTCTTTGATGTAATTCGAATCCTTCCCATTTTTTTTTTCATCATAGCCCTTGCGCATGTCGCTGATTTCTTTGTTGACGCTATCAATAATCGGCTGTGATAACTCCACATCCATACTGATGGAAAAATGGACAGCATCCTTTTCAATAAGCCCTTCAATGCCTTTTTCAGGTAGCGTAAAAGATTCGATAGGACGGCCCCTGTATGGTGGATCAAAGCAATCTTTTAAAGATTTACAAGTGGCAAGTCGTGACAAAAGCTGCAACGCATCCAGAAAATTGCTTTTCCCGACAGCATTTGGCCCGATAAGAACATTGAGTTTGTTTAAGGTAAGCTCAAAGTTATGAAATGTTTTATATCCGTTTATTTTAATGCTTTTAAGCATTATAGCCTCCAGTAATGCTGAGGTAAGCTACTTGTTTTGGTATCAAAACTTTTTTTAAAGAATCTTTACACTTGGATCTACAAGTGCTTATATAATTTTATATATTTATTATGCCTTGTCAAGGTTATTATGCCTTGATACATTGGGAAAAAGGCCAACATCCGGCTGTAAAAAGTGATGAAGAGGTGCCGTAAAACTCAAAAAATTAGAAAATTTTTGGAATGTTTTTGGCAGGGAAAGTGATAAAATAACTTGTTGTTTTTATACGGACAAAAAAATAATTATGCAATTTAACTGGCACCGATGCTCGCACCAAGCTAAATAAGGAGAAAAAACAATGGCAGATTCAGTCTGGCTTGAAAAAAACGCTACTTTGAGCGACAAAACTGCGAAGAAAGAATTCGGGCTTACGGAGAATGAGATTATCGAAGCGATCAAAGCGGGTAAACTCCAATACCGCAGAAATTATATGCACGGGAATCCCTATTTACGGCTGATTCGAAGCGAAATAGAGAAGCTGGTAAGTGAAAAATATGGGAAGGATGAACTCAAGACGAAGAAGCTTCAAAACGAACTGAAGCAAGTGAACAAAGAGATAAGAAGGCTCAAGACCCAGTTAGTATCTCTTGAAAAGAGAAAGTCTGAGTTAGCCGAGTTATTGGGAAAGCCCTAAAGCTTCATGAAATTTCTCGCTTTTTCTGACAATCACGCTTCATACATGTTTACCAGCAAACTTATTGAGCAAGGAAAGAAAGCTGATTTTCTTGTTGCCGCTGGAGATTTCACACATTTCGGTCGTTTCTGGAAAGAATTTCTCACAAGACTGACAATACTAGAGCTTCCCTTGTGGGTAGTTTCTGGCAATCATGAAGCCTGCAATTATAAAAACCTCATGAAAAAAATATCGCTCGAATTTCCTTTTGTGCATGATTTGGAATCTCAGCCGTTTTCTATGAATGGTGTCAGTTTTATTGGGTGCAGTTATATGGATAGTGAAGATGGAGTTCCTTTTCCGTCTTCCTCTTACGGAAAACCACTGGTTTTCGTGACCCACACTCCTCCGTCCGGATGCGAGGCAGCTATGACAGAAAATGGCAAAGACGGTGGGAGTGATCGTGTTCGCACCTTTGTCGAACAAATTCAGCCAGATTTGGTTCTTTGCGGGCATATCCATAAGCCACTTCAAAGGGAAAGCAGAATAAGGAAAAGCCGCATCACAAATATTGCATGTGAATGCCGATTATTTCAATTTCAAAGCAGAGTCTTTCTACCATAAAATGAAGAATACAATGACCACAGGATCAGAAAATTTTCATCTACTGATTTTGGCTGCTTTCTTCATGATGTTTGAGATAACGGTAAAATGTTGATCTGGAAACCTTTAAAGTACGGCATATACCGCCTATATCATTGCTACAATTTTGATAAAGGGCGATTGCCATAGCGATTTTTTTATCATCCATCAGTTTTTTTCGCCCTCCGATTCTTCCACGAGAGCGGGCTGCTGCTAAACCAGCTTTTGTTCTTTCTCTGATGAGTTCCCGCTCGAATTCGGCAAGAGCACTAAAGAGGTGGAAGGCCAGCTTCCCTGAGCTACTTGTAGTATCAATATTTTCCTGAAGACTTCGCAATTCGATATTGCTTTTTTGAAGAAGTGTTACAATTTCTATGAGGTGTTTCAGAGAGCGACCAAGTCGATCCAATTTCCAGACGACGAGGGTATCTCCCTGGCGTATGAATTGTATGGCTTCTCCAAGTCCATCTCTTTGTGCTTTGCTTCCGCTTATAATATCGGTAAAAATTTTCTCGCATCCTGCTTTCAGCAAAGCGTCCTTTTGCATATCCAGGCATTGCTCGGATGTGGAAACTCTTGCGTAACCTACTAACATGATTGTTTCCTTTCTTTCTATGGAATAATAAGCGACAAAATGGATAAAATTAGCCTGTTTGAGAAAAGTGTAATTTTATACCCTTTGGAATAGCTTATTTAATAATATTTTTAGATGCATAATCTTCTGTCATGACTGAAAATAGTGCAAGAGAAATGTATACCAATTTTGCTGCCAGAACCTCCTTATATATAGGAGGTATTGGCAGCAAAATTGGTATACAAGCAAGAGGCTTATAAATTAAGGTTTTGACGAATTGTTTCTTGTTCTTCTCTTGATTTTCTTGCCAAATGGAATTTGATATATATATCTCTCCATATAGCACTAGGTTGTTGTAATAAAAACTGTTTTATTTTCTCTATTGTTGATATTAAAGCTTCACCCAGTTTTTTTTTGCTTTTGTTAGACATTTCCTGAAACCATTTCCGCAATGAATCTTTATACTGCCGAGGTAAATCCCGCAGAATTCTAGGCCCAACCATAAGTTCTCTCCAATCTGCTTTGGGATGTTCTTTCTGATATTCGATAATAGCAGCCTGGGCTTTGCCAATGATTTCCTGCTCTTCGTATTTCTCTACGCCTTGCGATTCCAGGGAAGAGATGTCCTCTTTTGCCAGCCATTTCACCGAGATTTCTCTGGCATATTGAAGGCATGTTTTAGCATTGAGTACCTTTACGGTATGACCTACTTTGGAAAGCTCGGCTTCGACTTTATGGGCGACTTCATAGGAATATCTGCCATAGAAAAGGATTACACGGGGTGCATCCGGGGTTTCGCCTTCTGCAAGGCGGAGGATGCGTAAGGCCGCCTGTCTGGATTTTTCTGCCACGTCTTCAAGAATGTATTCCTTGTTGGTTTTAGTTACGGGGCGGCCTGTGAAAAGGCATTTAGGGCGTTCGCAATTGGTCGAAACCATAGCGAGCTTGAATTGGCCGAGATCAAGGCCCTGGCCCAGAGGTCCGTGGATGCAACTGATACAAATATCAAAATGAAGGCATGTGCCTTCAATGGGGGCATTGCGAATTTTCTGAGCACCATCGTAGTACATGGTTTTGGTATTTTCGCTAATAGCAATTTCTGACTGGGAAGCATCGTAGTAGGTCGGAAGAAAGGAGATTATCTTTG
>CALKWO010000262.1 GCA_938003875.1 uncultured bacterium | reverse complement strand
TAAGAGTACTGGGTATAGCAGACTACGAAGACAAGATAAAAGATCAAATAATAAAACTACTATGAAAATAGAAATTACCTTAACGAACTAGTCAAAAGAGAACTTACTCAAGTTTACAAATAAGCCTTTTAAAATTTCGTAACTCTTTTTCAGAGAAATAGATAAAGTGTAGCTGAATAAATATTAAATATTATCCTTGTATTATAAAGAAAATATGATATAATGTAGCTGTAATTCGGCTACAATAAGCCGTAATGAGATACAAGGGTGTCAAAATGAAACCACAACTAAACAATGGCCGGATCGTATCGGCCAAGAGAAATGGGAAGACGTACTATTCTTACATGCGCACGTACAGGGTAAAAGTAGATCCCTGCCAACAAGGAAAAACGCGAGGCAGCGGGAAAAGTAAAGTAGTGACGGAATCGTACTATTTAGGAACGGCGGAGATGGTACTGGAAAAATTGACGCATGAAACGCCCGTCGAAATTTACAACAAGGCATTCGGACTGCCCTGCGCCCTGTGGAAAATGATACAAAAAATCGGCTTGATAGACATAATCAACAGAATAGTCCCAGCCAAAAGAGATAGGCAAGTGAGCTTGGGAGAATACATAGCGATAGCAGCAATCAATCAAGTCGGGCATACAGCCAGCAAAAGAGCTTTAGCGAAATGGTACGAAAGTACGGTGCTACCCCGAATAACAGGTATTTCCAAAGAACAACTGACAAGCCAGCATTTCTGGAATGCTTTCGATGAAATCGTGAGCGAAGAAGGGCTGGAAGCAAAAAAAATCGAAGAAAGCATTCGGGAGACCAGAAAATTAGAATTTGAGGAGCTAGAGCGAATATTAGATGACAGCAGGATCGAAGCCATAGAAGAGGAACTATGGCAAGTCATAACGAAGAAATTCGACCTGTGTGCAGATGTAATCCTTTATGACGCTACGAATTTCTATACTTTCATGGATGAAGGCACAGCCGCCAATATTCCGCAACGTTGCGGCTCCAATAAGCAAAAACGATTCGATAAAAGGCAAATCGGACTGGCCCTGGCGGTGCTAAGGCAATGGGGCATCCCGATCTTTCACCAAATCTATGGAGGACAAACCAACGAACAATGCCTGTTTACCACAGTAATTTCCGCGCTCGTGAATCGTTATCATAAAATCGCAGACTCCTCAAAAAAACCTGTTTTGGTCTTTGACCAGGGCAGCAATTCCCAAGAACATTTTGATGCCCTGAAAGACAAAGTACACTTTATTGGTGCCCTCAGTCCCTGCGATTATCCCAATTTGGCATCTATTCCGCTAAAGGAATACAAGCAAGGCTATCGTGAAGAAAAGTACTATTCTAAGAAATTACAGATCTATCAACGGGATGCACTGGTCGTCATCACTTTTAGCGAATCCCATAAGAAAAGAGACCACCATACGTTCCGTAAACAACTAGAGAAGGTTTACAATGCGCTAAACACCAAAATCAAAAAAAATGGTGCTGTCAATCTGGATGCACTCAAACAAGAAATACAGTATTCTCTTGGTTCCCTGAAAATCTCCAGTGCCAAGGCTTCAGAATATCTTGAAATCAAAGACAATGTCTCAGGAAGCGGTATCCGTTCTCTCAAAGTCGTCTGCAAGCGAAGAGAATTAGCCAGAAAGCATCTTACTTTTGGCAAAAGGATCATCTTCACCGATATGCTTGCACTCTCTCCTGAAACCGTTCTCCGTGAGTACCAGGGAAAGCAAGTGATTGAAGATGACTTTAAAATCCTCAAAGACCGCCAATATGTTAGCTTCTGGCCCATGTACCATTGGACTGATACAAAGATCAGGGTTCATTCCTTTGTTACTGTTTTAGCTTTACTGCTCGTCAAGCTGGTCGAATTCCAAGTCCGTTCTCATGGTCTTGAAATCAGTGGCAAGGCCCTGGTCAATGAGCTTCAAGATATCACTGAATCATTGCTCGTGTATAACCCCAAAGATGCTGAACGGAAGCTCTGCACCTTGACCACTAATCAAAAGGAAATTTTTTCTGCCCTGGGTTTGGAATCCTTTTTGTAAGGTATTTCCCAAGCCTTTCCTCTTTATCTTATAGAATTTATCTGTATACTACACTAATTCCCTTGTCTTTTCCTTATAATTTAAGGCTTTCAGATTTTTTTTTCACGTTGTTTGTAAACTCGAGAACTTAGTAAACTAGCCAAGAATCCTGTCATAGGCAGAACAGTGGAATATAATGACAACAGAATTTCAAGATATTCTATGCAACAAGGAAAAGATTACATAACAGGAATTTTCTTGAAAGCTGAAGAAATACATTGCCATCATGTCGTTAGAGTTGCTGACGGTGGAGAGGATAAGTTTTCTAATCTGATTATAACCTCTCATCTAAACCATAAATTGATACATGCTAAAGAATTTACTCCTCCAAAATGGTTTACAAATAAGATGAAAAACAAGTTAAGAAAACTTTGGGAACTGTCAAATAGAGGTCATAAGGAACAGTCAAAATAATTGTTACTTTATACAGTTGGATAAGGTTTGATGGAAAGCCGTATGACGTGAAAGCGTCCCGTACGGTTTGGATTGGGGGAAAAGATGGAGATTATATCAAAATCTTACCTATCAATATAATGGAGTATTTTTTTAATAGTATTTTTTATATCAGGATATGCATCTTGCCAGGAAAATGGTTTTCGTACTTTGAGTGAGAAAATTTTCGACCTGTCCCCTGGTGAAAAAGAAATTTTTCAGGCTTTCCCAGGCAAAGAAAAAGAAGCAGTCTTATATACTTTAAGTATAGCACAAGATTTAAAAAATCAAGTAGATAATGATGTTCCACCAGAAGAGGGATATTATGACGAAACCAGCCTTCCTCATTTTTTTTTTATAACTCGTATTTTAAAAAATATTTTAAAAATTATAAAAGAAAAAGAATACCTAAAAGAATACTTAAATTTTTGTGAAATCCAGGATTTTATCAGGCTGAAAAATATTAATGTCAAAATCCAAGCTATTAAATTACTAGATAAAATCAATCCTGAGCTATGCTTTACTTTCATTCTTCAGGAGAAAACAAATATTTCAGGAAGCGTAAAAAGTAAAATAGTACGATATCTAGATTTAAAAAGTAGGGCGAATTCTTTCAAACGCAAACAATTCTTAGAATATTTGGAAAACTCGTTCAGAGAAGACGATTGCTTTACAGTGATTCAAATTCTAGAAAATTTAGACCGTATAAAACTCACACAAGAAGAATTTTTTAATTTTTTTAAAATTTTTATAGATTATAAAACTAATCCAGGGAGAAAACATATATCCCAACGGGTTTATAATTTGCTTATAAATTATCATGAATCCCATGATAATTTGTCTCTTAATCTTCATTCTATCCTTTTGGGGAATAAGACAGATTCTAATGCCCAGGGCAAATAAATAAGCAACAGAGAAATATAAAAAACCAGGTGACCTTTGTATGCAATACAACTAAGAACTGCAATTAGCACATAAAATAAGCCCACCAAATATATTCCTACCAAAAATAGCTAGGCTTCCTAGCTATTTTGGGTAATACAGGTTACTCGACTTTTTTCGTTGACAAAATATTCCAGGTTGTAAGCCCAATAACAGAGCGATCTGAATAAGCGTGGTTGTTGTATTCTACGGAAATCAAGGAATAAGGCGATATATAAAAGCCAATTATAGCTTCATGATAGTTAGGCCATCCCTGTATAATGTTCCAGGCAATTTGGCCTTTTTCATTGATGATTGCCATACCTTTGTCTTCGAAGCGGTTTAGTTTGTAATAGCCTATAATCATCTGAGACTCCACGCATACCATTGGAAAATACGCCTCTATATTAGAATCTGTAGTCTGAGAATCTTGAGGGGGTACGATTTCTTTTAAAAGAACTGGCTTTAGTGGACGAGATATATCATACTTCCAGACGCTAAAATCTTTTCTTGCCTGTTTCGCGGCAATGTAAAGAGTAGAATCCTGCCTGAGCATACTATTGGGTCGTATGGAATATTGTGTATTTCTGGAAAAATCGGAGTCTACGGCCCCTGTTTCATCTAAATGAAGCAAAACAGAGCTTGAAATATCCTTTTCTTTTCGACTAACACCTGCTACATAAAAGCCTTTTTTCCCATCAGAAATAAGGGAAGTGGGATCGCAAGGAGATTTATCCCACATTTTTTTATCAAGAAGCTTTGCCTGCGAATCCAGATGGAAAATAACCATTTTAGGAGATTCCTTGGTACCTTCTGAAGCTGCGAGCCAGAGGTGGTTGGATGTATCTACTAGGAAGCTATCTATTTCCATTCGGAGTATGTTAGTATTGGGTAGAATTTCTTCCCAAAGCAGTTTCCCTTCAGAAGAAAGTTTTTTAATTCTTAGATGATCTTCCTTGTCCACAGAAACAAAATATATGTTTCCTTCTTGATCCAGGAAACAAGAAGAATTGCATTTGGATTTCTCTGGCGTGAGATACTGCCATATCTTTTGTCCCTGACTATTGAATTTCAACAAACAATGGTTGGTCTGATTTCCATCATAAAAAGAACCATAGTATCCAGATACATAGAAAAATTTGCCATCCTGTGTCTGAATAGTTCGTAAAGGCGATAAAGCATAATGCTCTTCAGTCATGTCCAAATCCACTGTGATAGTTTTATTTTCTGCCCTATCTCGATTTTCTAAAAGGCACATAGTTTGCCAGCAAAACATCAGGAAAGCATTCACTCTTTCTTTTTTTTCTTCTATGGCTGTAAGCTTTTCCAGGGTATGCCACCAGGTTTCGGAAAAAAGGAAACTGCTTGCATACAGTTTTATTTGTGCCAGCAGGGTTCCCTGTTTTTCTTTTGGCTGTAGCCCAATAGAGCCTAGAGAATAGCCTAGTCTGCATGCTATTTCCGCTTTTGTACCATGCTTTTTTTCTATTCTCTCATAATTTTCGGCAATCTTTTCTGATACAAAGAAACCTAAATTTTCGCCAGCTTTACCCATAAAGTTTTTAAAAAGATTTTGCTTGTTATGTGTTAGTTCATAGGCATAAGGAAAAGAATAGCCAAGCCAAAAAGAATCTGCAACACAAGGATAGGTTTCCTGAGAAAGTCTGATTGTGCAATCAGGGACAGGGGCAGGTTTTAGATATATAAGCAAAGCCGTCAAAACCAGCGATAAGACAACGAAAAAAGGATAGAGAATTTTGTGTACCCTGCGTTCTCCTTTTGCATACACAAAAAGATCAGGGTTGATATTCAATGCTTTTGCTAACAAAAGCAACTGGTCTGCTTTACACGAAATCAGGTGAGGCTCTTTTTCTTGTTTTTTTAGAAAGCTCCCCTGCCTTAATGATATAGCAGGCTTTTGGATTGCTTTGGAGAGAATCTCAGCATCTTTCTCATAAAGAACCAGGGCATAGGCATTTTCCCTGCACGCTACACTCCATTTATTTTCGAGGGAATTCCTCTGGCTAGTTTCATCCTTGTTTTCTTCTGTTACTCTATTGAGTAAGAGATTGCACAGACCATGATTTTCAGGAGCAGGTTGAAAAGAACAAGAGACAAAAACGATCTTTTCTCCTGGTTCTCCTGACATGGATTGAGCAGATGCCAGGGCACAGGCAACAGAATCAGAATCGCCATAATCTACAAGATTTTTAGGAGTGAGGCCTTGCAATTCCTCTTGATCCAGAAGAGCCTTAAATTCGAAGCAATAGTTTTCTTGCATTTCATGAGGCAGCCTTGTGAAAACAAATTCTGCTCCTGACCCTTCTCTTAGCCCTGAAATGCCATTTTCTCTTATATTATCTTTTCCTATCACATAAGGGTATCTTCCTTTTGTAAGGCGTAGGAGAATACCAAAAGAAGAGATCGCATCCCCTGCATTCACAGGAAAACCAATATAAAAATTTTGACGTTTCCATAGATTGAAAAAGTTCATCTCTCATCCTCCAAAAAGTAAAAACAAATTTTTTCTATTTTTTCTGTCTTTTCTAAAGGTATTTTCCATGCGCCGCCTCTTTTCCTGTCTTTTACATAAAAAACTTCTGGTTCTTGAAATGCAGTATAGTAAATGTCTATCTTCAGTTTGGATCTTGCCTCTCCATCTCCGCCAAAAAATTCCATGTATACAAAATTCTTGCCTGGCTCTATTCTAAAATTTAAAGCAAAATTGTTTTGATAAAAAATATCAGGAGGAATCGGAATCAGCCTGGGGGTTTTACCACAAACTTCTCCTGCGGCTTTGAGACAAATTTTTTTCTGGATATTATGAAATTCCAGAAGAATTCCTGCTGCTACCTTTCCTTGCGCTGATGGTAAAAACCCTAATTTTTCTGCCATATCTATAATGGCCTCAGGCGTTTTTTGGTTTGGGTACAGAGAAAAGTGAGGCTGTTCGAAACAAGGTAAGCCTTGCAGCTTTTCTGCTGCTTTCTCTTCAAAGGGAAGCATTGTTTCATCTTCATCCCATTCAGAATCTTCTTTTCCAACGATAGAGAATTTTTTTTTGTTACTGGCCATATTTGCACTCCTGTAAATTTATGTTCCGCACTTAGTAACCATGGAACGTAAGAGAAATTTTTCTAATCTATAAAATGCTGGTTTTATGAGGCTGATATCGCATTCCAGGCTGCATTCTTCGACGATTCTTTGCTGGATACTATAGGGGGTAGCGCAGCCTTCCCTCATAAAAAGCAAGGTAAGGAACTCTATTGTCATTCTATAAGTATGTGTCCTGGTGGCTTGTGCGTTAAAAGGATTATAAAAAATTTTTTTCAGAAAGTCATGGATAGGAATTCTGGTGGGGAATATCCTGTTTCTCTGTATTTTCATTTCTTCCTCTTTTTGGGGAAATTCTTTCCAGAGCAGAAACCGATAATGGTATTTTTTATTGATTGCAAGATAGCCAATCAGCCATGGATTTTTCTGACATACAAAATTTTTTATATTGGGGGAAACATTTTTCAAACCATCGAAAAAAGTATGGTTCACCCAGGCAAAAATCAGATAGGAAAGAAAACTCGCAATGTCTTCAGGATCATGAGAAGGCGGCCATTGGTCATTGTACTCATCTATTTTCAAAGAAGGAAAGACAATATCTTCTCTTTGATTTTTCCCCTGGACAAAAAGAGCAACCTTTTCGACCACGTTTCTAATATAAAGGTCGTCTATCTCAATTTCGTTGTCTACGCTTTGAATTTGTTTTCTGCAATCTTCTGCTCTGTTATAAATGAAATCGAGCCATTTTTCTCTTCTTTCTCTTAGCGTCATAATATACATCCCTCCATTATACATTGTTTTTAGAATATTTTTTGTAACGGTGTCTTTATTTATAACGGTATTGTCTTTTTCCATTGCTTTGGTTAGATAAAAAAATCGAGCTATAAAAAAATATTGCAATCCTCTTTCTTTTTAGAGAAAATAGAAACATCATCCATAAAATAAAAAATATCTTTGTTAAAAGAGGATTGTTATGGAACATCTTTCTCAAATCACTACCCAATGGACGGAGATGGAAGGATTATTAAAAAAAGGGCCTGCTGCACTGGCAGAATATCTTGCAGCATACTATTTTGAAATATTGGCTATAAAATTTAGGCAATACCGCTCTGGAATAGACGATTTACAAGCTCATGAACTGGCTTCGGATGTGATATTCGAATTTCTAAAAAACGATTATTCGCTTACTCTACGTTTAAATCGAGATAAAGGCCGATTGCGTGGTCTTTTTTTTAAAATCATTAAATCGAAACTCTTTAAACTGAATAAAGAAAAGCATCCTTTTTCATTGAAAGATATAGATATAGAAGAACAACTGGAAAGAGATAGCGATGTCTGGACAGATTTTTCCCTAGATTTCAAAAATGCCCTGGAAAAATTTGAGCAAAAAAAAACGTCCCTTTACAACACTTTTTTTCAACACTATTTAGCAGGTATGTCTATAAAGGATATAGCACATCTCGAACAATTAGAAGAAAATGCTGTAAAAAATCGTTTGTATAATGCAAGAAGATATTTAAAAGAGCTTTTATCTCATTATTAAGGGAAAAAACAGTGAAAATTGGGGAATTGGCTGTAGAAAAAAGAATCATCAATCCAAAAGAAAGAGATCAAATTTTAACAAAGCAGAATGCGCTAAGGCAAAGTGGGCATAGATGGGAAGATACCTTATTTGGTAAGCTTCTGGAAGAAGAAGGACTTGTAGATCAAGAGATGCTCAATACACTCCTTCACGAAAAGCAAAGAACCACGAAAACGCTTTTTTCCCAGTTAGAGGCAGGAAGTAAACCATTTCTCTTCGGTTCTTATTGTGTGGAACGTTTCATCGGCAAGGGCGGAATGGGCTCTGTATATTTTGCGACTCATTCAAAAACCAGAAAAGCCGTTGCTATTAAAATCATTGGAGCCGACCCTTTTAACGAGAAAGTGAGAAAGCGATTTTTAGGAGAAATCGAGAGGCATAAGAAAATAAGCCATCCAAACATCGTGACATTTTATGAATATGGTAGAATAGATGATGTAGACTATTTTATTATGGATTATTTGACAGGAGAAACTTTGGATAAAGTAATCCTTTTCAAAACAATGAGTTACGATTTTTTGCTGAAAAAGTTTTTAGACCTGTTGAATGCAATCCAAGTTTTGCATGAACATCATATAATTCATCGAGATATCAAACCAAATAATATTATGTTTACTAACGATGAACAGATGGTACTATTTGATCTTGGGTTGAGTAAAATAGTAGATGGTTCTGATTCCAACTGCTTAACTTCAAATATTTTAGGGACTTGTGCTTATATGGCTCCAGAACAGACTTCTCTAACAGGAAAGCAAGATATTCGCACTGATATATGGGCATTGGGTGTTACCTTGTATCAAATAGTTACTAAAAAATTGCCATTTTATGATGCTCAAACAGAAAAATTGGTTGATGCTATTAGATATTCTACACAAGAATCCATACAGATTTACAATCCTGATGTTCCGTCTGATCTGGATGAGATTTGCAGTCGTGCTCTACAAAAAGATAAAAGCAACCGCTACCAATCAGTGAAAGAAATGATCCAAGACATCGTTGCAGTGCTAGAAAAGCGTGAAATTTCAGTAGATTATCTGAGGACGAATTTTCAAGAAACGTATAAATATAGCCTGTTTTACAGGACACTCATCGTGATTTCTTTTATTTTAGGAGTTTTTTTTTCTCTGTTGGCTATTTTGCTTTTGCGTTTAGAAGAACCGATAGGAATCGGATGTCTTATCCTCTCTTTATTGCTGTTTATATGGTCTTATATTAAATCATCTTATAAAATTATATTGAATGAAAAATGTTTAAAAGAAATAAAGAGAAACCAGCTAAAAAATGTGTATAGATGGAGCAATGTAACACAAATTTCGTATTGGGATAACGAGGTAATACTCTTATTGAGCTCTGGAAAAACCTGGTCTTCTCCTAAGCTTTCTTACTTGGAGCCTTCTGGCTTTTATCAAAAAGTATTATATCATCTTGATGATCCTAAAAGAGACGTGACAATATTAAAGATGCTGCTTGAAGGTGGCACCCCTGAGGATATAGCAAGGCATTTCCAACTAGATAAACCATCCACAAAAAGAATTATTCAAAAAACTGTCGAAAAAGTCGGCAATATTATCAAAAAGGTAACAGAAAGTGATATATATTAATATATAGTATATAATTTACTATCTACGTTCCGCAGCTTCTAAGGAAAGAATTGGAGGGCATTGCACAATAACGCCCAAAAAAAATTGTTCTAATCCAGGAAATATTAAAGAGGAAAGAAATAAAAATGAAAAATGTGAATAGCCTTTATCTCCTGGATTATAGAAATAGTATCCTTGTAATCGTGTAACACGACTTGTTTACTATATATAATAGTAAATAGAGTAAAGCTCTATAATCGAAAAGCTAGATAGCCAAGACCTATTTCAGATTATAAGAGAAAAGCTGCAAGGCATAAATCAGAGAGACATTGTGTTACAGGGTTCTGGAAAAAATCAGAAATAGAGAGGTTTATGAATCCTTTAGCCTATCATAATCCTGTTTTTTTTACCAAATCAGAAACTGTTTTGAGGTTCTCAAAATCAGAAAAAGTCAATTTTTTATTAAAGTGTTTGTCGAATAGAACAACAACAGACATCATGGCAAGAGAATCCCATTCGGGAAGGTCCTTTAAAACCATCTCCAATGTCAATTCTTCCTCTCGCTGAAGACTATCTTGCAGTTCCGCTAAAAATTCATTTATTGTCATAACTTTTTTCCTTATGTTTTCCTTCTCCAATATATTTTTAGAAAATTTTTATTTTGAATTACCAGTTTTCTGTTGTTTCTTTGGAAATATAATAGAAAGTCTGACCTAAGTCATCCTGCCTTGTAGGATCAAGCATTACAGCAATGCCTTCTTCTATACATGAGGTTACAATCTGTTCTTGTAATACATTGATTTTAGAATGGGATTGGAATTCAATTTTCAGGGTACCACCACCTCCAATCCCTTTTTTCATATCTAAAATTTGCTGTTTTGCCAGAAGAGCATCAAAAGATTTGATGATTTTGAGCTTTGCTTCTTTGTCGAAGCCAGAAAAATAGACAATAAAATGAGATTTTGAGACAGGGCGATAGTCTCTGAGATAGGAAGCAACCTTATCTGACGCATGGCGTGACACTTTACTTACAAGTTCACTGCCTATAAGATGGCTTTCGGATTTAGAAGGAATCCATTTCATTCCATAGGTAGTGTTCTCTGGTGGAAAAATTCCGTGGAATATTCGATTTTTTTCTCTTTGGGGATATATTTCTATGGAAACTTTAACATCCCAGTAAGTCATTTCCTTCCCCATAACATCTTGCTGGACTTGTCGCACAATCAAACCTGTCTTTATCTGGAAATGGCTTTTGCTATGCTCCAGGTAAATGGCTTCTTGTTCGCTTGCGAAAGTCCCACTTTCTTTATACTCTCTTTCCAGCTCTTTCTGGATTTTCTCTGAGGTGCTGAATTCCATTCCATATTGTTTGAGCGTCTGCTCTAGTTGACTCTGGACTTTCTTTTTCCATTCCTGTGCGTGTTCCTCAGGAAGTTTCGATAGCCCCTCATCCCATTCCAAGATAGCGACTTTCCCCTTTACTTCAGGAATGTTGATTCTGTATTGAATCTCGCCAAGAAGCAATTCTTTTTTTACCTTGCCTGCTATCTGCATCGTCCAGCCATCCCATAGTTTGATTTCAGGCTTTTCGACAAAGTATCTCTTATAAAAAAAAGAAATACATTTTTCGATTTCTTTTTCTGCTTTTTTAAAGCTCTCTCTGGGAAGAACTTCTTCTAAATAGGCTTTTAGAGCATTCTGGCATGCAAGCCGAAAGGCTGTTTCCTGATCCATGCTTTTGCCAATCCCTGTAACTTTCGGCGATGCTCCTATCGCCCAGGAATCCTCCTGGGCAAAAAGGCTGGAAAAAATCATCAAGGATATAAAAAAAATTTTTAATTTCATAGTCTCCATCCTCGTTTTGTAGGTCTTTAAAAAAAATAAGCTACCAATGCAAAATCAGTTCTTAGACAAGTTTTTGCAGGATAAGCAGTGCTATGATAATAGCACTGCTTCAACCTGCGGTGTTGCTGCTCTTTTTGGTTTATTTCTCTGCTATAAATTATACTACAAATACTACGAAGAAAAGTGTTTTATGCTGAGTTGTGCAGAAATTTTTTGGGCTATTTCCTGGAAGGCTTTTGCTCCTGGGTTCTCTGGTTCTACAGCAACAACGGGCATTCCCTGATCGGAAGTGTAGCGAATCTGAGAACAAAGTGGAATTTCCCCTAGAAAAGGAATATTCCATTCTTTGCTGACTTGTTCGGTTGTTCCGTGTCCAAAAATATAGTCTTTTTGGGAGCAATGGCTGCAAATATAATAGCTCATATTTTCTACGATTCCCAGGATGGGACAATTCAGTTTATTGAACATATCTATTGCTCTTACCGCTACCTGCATGGCAACAGCCTGAGGGCTGGAAACAATGATTGCTCCAGATAGATTGAGTATCTGGCATAAACTCAAAGGAACATCCCCTGTACCTGGTGGCAAGTCTATGATAAGATAGTCCAGATCACCCCACTCGATATCACAAAGCAGCATTCTCAGCATTTTTTCCAGCATTGGCCCTCTCCAGATAAGGGCTGTTTTTTCGGGAATCAAAAAACCAACGGACATAATCTTGATACCATAACGATAGTATATTTGCATTCTGCTATAGGGGGAATCTGTCTGAGAATATACATCAAGCGAAAAAAGCTTGGGGATGGTAGGGCCATAGATATCTGCATCCAAAAGGCCTACCTGCGCTCCTTCCTGCTCTAGTGCAATCGCCAGATTGGCACTCACAGTGGATTTCCCAACGCCTCCTTTGCCACTGCCTACAACAATGATATTTTTTACACCAGGAAGCTTGATTTCTTTGTTGTCCCGCACTGTACTGCGTACCTGAGAAGTAGTTTTGATTTCTACACTTTTGACTCCAGGGATCTTTAAAATAAGCTTCTCTGCCTCTTCTTGCATCTTTTTCTTGAAGGGACATGCTGGTGTTGTCAGCTCCAGGGTAAAAGAAACAATGTTCTCGGAAGAAATCTGTAAATCCTTGATAAAATTTAGAGAGACAATGTCTTTTTTTAAATCGGGATCTTCTACTTGTTTCAAGGCATCCAGAACGTCTTTTTCGTTTACTTTTTCCATTTTTTTTCCTTTCAGAGCAAATAATTTACGAATCAGACTGGCTGGTATTTTATGTAAAGAAGGATTTTTTGTCAAATGTTTATCTCTTCTGAAATTTTCTTTGCAAGAAAAGAACTGGATTTTATTGACATACCATGCTATCCTATATAAAAATTTTTCTTTGAATTATAAATAAGAGTCCGTTTTGAGGAGAATAGCATGAGAAAAAATATTTTATTTTTCATTATTATATTGATAATATTAGAGATACATTTATATTCTCAGAAAGCAGAAGAAAAAGAAACTTCCCCGCAAGAAGAAGTGTATCGCACTCCCCGTGCAGGGAAAAGACTGGATAGCACTTTTTTGGGATTTGATATTCATATACCTGCAAGAGAAAGAGATAAAACAACTGCTATAAGCATTGGCACAGACATTTATCTTCCTAAAGTAGGAGATGAAGCCATAGTCCCTTATGCTGCTTTTTATTATTCCGACACATGGCAAGAAAAAAAAAGAAGGCTACGTGCTGTTGCTGCTGTGTTTGTCAATTCTCTCTACTTTTATGATTCTAGCTGGAACAATCTTGGAATAGAATTGGCAGCTACATGGGATAATTATACCCTGCCTTTTAGTTCCAAGCTGGAAATCAAGGACACAGAATTGACAGATAGCGAAATCTATTGGGGATATTTGAGAGCGGGCTTGGGTCTGGGCTGGAGAATGCCGATTGCCCCTCATGAAATTGATAGCTTTTTTTCTATTTATGCTTATTATGAGCCTGGGCTTTTATACTTTGAAGATACAGACCACACAGGGGATAACTATCTAGTTCCTCCTACAACTTATGAAGACCGAATTCATATTAAAGTAAGACTGGATGCCATGGAGAGAAATATCATGGAGCTTCGGCATGCAGGGTGGGCAGCAGGCTTTGATTTTGTCTGGGGGCATCGCCATCGCTGGAGAGACCATGACTACAATGGCAGTTTTAAAAAAGAAGACACAGAAGAATATCATTTGTATACAGGCTATCTTACATGGGCGGGTGGGCCTCAGTGGCTATCAGAAAGACACCGATTTGTACTATCTTTATATGGAGGCATAGCACCTAAGGAAGAATTGGACCGATATTCTGCTTTCAGAATCGGAGGAAATCCTTCAGGAGACGAGGCAGAAGCTCTTGCCTATTCTCCTATTCCTGGAGCAAGATTTGACGAATTTATCGTAAGTCGTTATATTTTATTTTCGCTAGAATATCGTCTGGAAGTTTTCTTTTTTCTTTACCTGCATTTAAAAGGCACCATTGGCTCCATAAGAAGAATGGACATCAACGACGATGGAAAAGGCGTCTCCCTTACACAAGACGAGCTTGTAGGGTCGGCTAGTGTAGCGATTACTACTGGTTTTCTATGGGATTCTCAGCTCCAGGTACAATATGTACATGATAAAGGAATGCTTCGAGGCGAAAAAAACAAGAATGGTCATAGCATCCTGATAAGCTGGTCTAAAAATTTTTAGTGTTGACATATTTTCTAACCCAAGATAAAATAACGAGCTATAGTTTAGTCTTGGTTCTAACAGAATCTGGTATTTAGGAATCAGGATTAAATAACTTACCCATTTCGATGATAAAAATATTGAATTAAAAATGGGGAAGTTATTTAATTTTTGTTGCATAGTGTCTTTTTTATCATTTGTTTAAGGAGAAAAAGATGGCAAGACCATTTTCTTTGGTACAGATTTTTTGTATTGTTTCTTTTTTCGTAGTGTGTTGCACGTTAGCAGTAGCGCAAGGCCAGCTTTACGAAGGAAAGGAAGAGCTATCCATCGTTTCTGCTCCTTATCGCTCCCCTCTGAAAAATCAAAACCAGTTTGATATGGTGTCTTATACATGGGCACTTCGTATAGGGGCTGGCTATGCTGTTTCCTTGATCGATTTTGAATATAGCAGCAATGAATATGATATACTCAGGGAAACATCGGAAAATGGCTATGATAACTTTGCCATGAATGTAGAAATCAAGTTTGCTCTTCCTGCACCCTTCGATAAATTCTCTTTTGGTGCAGCCATAGACTATAACATTTTTTCTATAGATGATATTAAAGTAAGAGCTTTAGATGCTAATGATGCTCTGATTACTTTTTCTAAGGATGATGTAACCCAGTTCCACGTTTTATCTTTTCTGGCATTTATGGAATATCGCCATCCTATTTCTGTAGGCGATACCTGGATTAGCCCTTATGGACGCTTCGGAATTGGTGTGAATCTAAACAACAGTACCAAAGACAATGTTCTATCCGTTCAGCAAACAACGCTTGCCCTTATGATAGCAATCGGGGTGGAATACCAGCTTTCACAGCAGATGAGTATATTCTTCGAACCTCGATGGCATTACAACAATGCCAATTTTGCATTACATACTGATACTAATAAGTTTTCAGGGGAAATGGATCTTATGAATTTAAGCTTCCTGGTAGGCGTGAATTTCTATTTCGGGCTGGGCAAATCTATATAGTGAGAAGAGAAATAAAACCTGGGGGTTTATCCCCAGGCCGTACAACTTTTGGGAGCAAATTATGACAAAGGAAAAAATCGTTCTTGGTATAGATTTAGGAACTACATATTCTTCTGTAGCTTACATAGATGAAACAGGTTATCCTAAAATTTTAGAAAATGATGAAGGGCAAAGAAGCACCCCCAGTGTGGTTTTTTTTGAAGACAGTGGTAATGCGATTGTCGGAAGAGTTGCCAAGAGTTCTCTTGCTCTTGATTCTATGAAGGGCGTAGAACTTGCCAAACGAGAAATCGCCAACCTTAGCAGCAGCAGAGAAAAGAGAACTTGGGAAATCTATGGAAAACAGTATACTCCAGAAGATATTTCTGCCTTTATTTTGAAAAAACTAGTCAAAGATGCCTGTGCTAAACTGGGAAAAGAAGTCAAAGATGTTATCATTACGGTTCCTGCCTATTTTGATCTTACTGCCAGAGAAGCAGTAAGAACAGCAGGGATTCTGGCTGGTTTAAATGTTTTAGCACTTCTCAATGAACCAGAAGCCGCCGCCATTGCATTTACCTATGGTAAAGTACGCAAGCCAGAGACGATTTTTATCTATGATCTGGGGGGAGGAACATTCGATGTGACTTTGCTCCAATATGATGGAAAAAAATGCGAAGTTCTTGCTACCGATGGAGACCATGCTCTGGGCGGAGCGGATTTTGATCGCAGGCTGCTGGAATATCTCGCCAAACAAGCCATGGAAGATGGCACCGATGTTTACAGCAATCTGGAAAAACTCCAGGATTTGAAAGAGAATATTGAAATTACTAAAATAGCTCTTTCCACAGCAGAAAAGAAAAAAGTCCGTATAGACCAAAAGCAATATGAAATTACGCGGGAAAAATACAATGAGCTGATTCAGGATAAGCTTTCAGAAACAGAAATTACCATGAACAATCTTCTGAAGGCAGCAAAGGAAAAAGGAATAGAAGACTGGCAGAATATTGACAGAATCATTTTGGTTGGAGGATCGAGCCGCACTCCTTGTGTCCGTAGCCTGGTTGCCAGAGTTACAGGAAAAGAACCTGATATCAGCATGAATCCAGACGAAGCCGTTGCCCTGGGTGCTGCTATATATGGTAATATTTATCAAGAAATAGAAGAAAGACTCGAAGAAGAACAAAAAAAAGGCGAAATAACCCCACAAGAAGCAGAAGAGAAAAAAATATTCTATCTGGAAGGCAAAGTTAGCAGTGTATGCTCTCATTCTATTGGTATTGTAGCTCTTACAGAATCAGGAAAGCGTAGAAACGCTATCCTTGTTAAAAAGAATACCAAGATTCCTTGTGAGGCCGAGCATACCTTTGGAACCAGAGCTGCCCATCAGGAAACCGCCTGCATTCGCATTTTACTGGGAGAGTCAGAAAATATCGAAGAATGCAGAGAAGTCGGAAAAGTCACTCTGCGCCTTACGGACGATCTTCCTAAAGAATCCCCGATACGGGTTCATCTGAAATACAACTTTGAAGGAAGACTGGATGTCTGTAGTGAATCTTTGGCAAATGGGGATAAGATCGAAAGCACTTTGGATCTTAGAGACCAGTTGACTCCAGAAGAAATACAGATCCAAAAAGAGCAGTTAGAGCAAATTGAAGTAAATTAGGAATTTTATGAGTTACAGCACTTCTCACTTGCGTTGCATACAGAGTCAAATAATATGCGATTTAAACCACAGATGAACACAAATGAACGCAGATAATTTTTAAACTTCGTGTCCTTCGTGTTCTTCGTGGTAAAATTTTTTTTTATTTGTGTTTATCTGTGTTTATCTGTGGTTCTTTTTAATGTATGCAATCCATCCGAGATGCACTGTATTCCAGTTGAAAAGGTTTTTATTTTGGCCTGAAAGGCCTGTATATACTAACCCAGGGCAATGCCCTGGGAAAATGAGGAGCTTTTCATGGGCGTTTTCTTGTATTGGCAAGGACAACCTCCTTTATCCATATCAGCCCTTTGTCTCGCAATCTTTTTCATGCTATGGGCTATTTATGATCTTTTGTGGCTTCATTTTTACCCTAAAATTTTTCTGCGTAAACAGAAAAAAGAAATTGTAGAAGAAAGCAAAGACAAAGTAAAAAAAATTCTCCAGGAATGCATTGATGACTACGAATTCGATACATTTCCTCCTGCATTGCAAAAAGCGCAATACTTTAAATCTCTGCGCAAATACATCAAAAGACAACTAAAACCAGGTGGTCTGTACCATGAAGAGCTAAGAGACACTATCACCAAATACCAGAATCTTCTCTCAGAGATATTCTTTCAGGAAATCTCCTTTCCTTGTTGCAAAGAAGATTTGCAGCTTATCGACTATAAGCTTTCTCATAAAGAAAGGGAAATGGCTTTTGCTTTATGCCATTTAGAATCCCATATTAGAAAAAATTTGGCAGAGGATCTTTTGCTCCTTTGCCAGAACCAACTTGGATTGCACCGCCAAAAAGTCGAAGCTGTAAGAAAGGCTATACAAAAAGACCAGGATGCTCTTTGTGTTTTAGGAATGGAGATTCCCCTAAAGGAAGCAAAAGATGTAATCGTCAATAGTGGAGAAGAATTCGATGTTACTGGAATATATCCTAAATCTTTGAGCTTTATAGCCAAAGAGGCTTACCCTGAAGATTGGGATATTTTTTGTGCTTTGATTTTAAAAGCATCAGGGGGAAAGAGCATAAAACTACTCCAAATCTATTCTTTTGAGCCAACCAAGGGCGAAAGTGTCCCTATGGAATTCCTGGAGTATACGATAGAGTGGCTGAAGCAAAAAAAACCTCTGGATTTTCATAAAGATGACTGGAATTACATCGAAGAGCGAATGGCGAAGATGACCAGAGTAGACTCACGCATGGACACCTCCCGTATCCAGCATCAAGACGAAGAAGCAAGAAAAATCCTGGATGATTTGATTGGCAGCCATCTTTCCTCTTATGCAAACGCTTTGTCGTATTTACAATTAAAGCAAAACAATCTATCAGCAGAGGAAATCAAGAAACAAATAGGCATAAAACGGAAAAATCTCAACCAAAAATTAACGACAATCCCTCGTGAAAGAAGAAAAAGCCTTTTGGTGGAAATCCATTTTCTCAGCCATGAATTGTCAGAGTACCTGTTAGAAAAGGAAGCAAAAAGTGTTTACTAGAAGTCTGGAGATTGTTTTCATAAGCCTTAGTTGCCTTTTCTTTGCAAGCATTCTTATCTCTTTTTTCTATATAAGCCAGAAGAAGAGAAAGCTTCTGAAGGCCAGAAATTTATTCTATCCTATAGAATTATTGCGTATGGCACAAAAGAATAGCTCTCTACAACAGTATATTGCCTCTATTACCGATGAGTGTGCTGGACGTATTTTTGGACAAGGTTGGAAGTCCTATGAAAGATATAGTAGCCTCGATGCGCAGGAAATAGAAAAAATTTCCATTCATAACAGCAGAAAAATTCCTAAAAATTATGACTGGAAAGAAATTTCTTGTGTCAGTCTTGATGGATGGTATCCTTTTAGTACTTTTTATCTTTTCCGACAATATCTCCAGAAAAAATTAAGCCAGGAAGGCAAATCCTGTGTACAAAAAATTTTGAAAGATTATAAAGGCAATGCTTACAAAGCCCTTTTTTCTCAGGGAGAAGGAAGCCACAAAGAGCTTTCTCTGGTTTACACGGACAATTTTTTCGATAGCATTTCCAGCCTCGAAGATTTAGAAAAATACCCCAAAGCACTTGATTTTCTTATAGAATCCTATGCCCAAAAGCAGACTTCTTTATCGGGATTGCAGCTTCTTGGGCGTTTTATGGATCAAAACAACCTGAAAATCTATGAGCTATTGGTAAATCGTTGTGCCCAAAAAGATCCAAAAGAACTTATGCGTATTTACAAAGACGAATTTTTTTCCAGGATTACCACACTAAAACAGCTCCAGACCTTTCCTCAAGCTTTTTCCTTCTTATTGCAAAGCTACATACAAAATACAGCAGGCATTTGTGCAAGAACCTTGGTAGATAAGCTTTTGAAGCAAAACAGCAAAGAGCTTTATGAAAAGATGTTCTCCCATCTATATAACAACAAAGATAAAGAATTTGCCCTGCAGATGATCCAGGAATATCCCTATCTTCCTGGCAATGTAAAAATAGGCATTCTCTCTTGCAAGCAAGGCAACCGATATGTGGATGCCAGCATACAAAAATTAAAAGAACTGGAAAAGGAAGATACTGTTTGCTACCAAGAAGACGAGTGGACTTTGCTCTTTAGAGGAATATCCAAATTGCTAGGATCAGAAATCAAGATTCCAAAAAATCTTATAGAATTAAAAAAAACAAAAAAATTACTGGAATTTCACAGAGATAATGCAAATTCCTCAGGAGATATGCTGAAAGTCCTGGACATTGAAAAAATCCTGGAAACATTAGAAAAAGCAGAGAAAAAATTTGATGCTAACTCCTGACAATTTTCTTGTTGATTTATCCTTTGCCTTAAGCCATAATAGGCAAGAAATAAGAATTAAATAAGTTCCATATTTCCTCCCGCAGACTCAAGCAGATGCTATTAACATAGCACTGCTTAGCCTGCACAGGCTTTTCTTCGTGTATACTGATGTAGGTTTCGATCGAAAGTCCACCAATTCGTTATCGTTATCTTTATCAAGAGAAACACAAATATTTGAAAGGACATGTTTATGAGGATACTGCTGCTGTGTCTGGCAGTTTTTCTATGTTTCTCTGGTTGTGGGAATCAAAAAAGCGAAGCTTCGGATGAGATTGTTCTTACTGCCTGGCTTACCTATAAAGGCTCTGAGAATGCCAAATTTGAGGAACTTGCTTTAAAATTTTCTCAAGCCTATGAAAAGAAACACAATAAAAAAGTAAAAATTTTATCGAAACAAGTGCCTTTTGATGATCTGGTCACTAACATCAAAATGTCTTGTTTGAGCAAAAAAACCCCTGATATTGCTAGAGTGGATGTGCAAAAGGTTCTGGAACTGGCATACCATCAGGTGGCTGTAAAGCTGGATCTTTTAAAAAATTTTGATGCAAAGTCCATAGAAGAAAAAGGCAAAGAATATATGCCTGGGCCTTTTAATGCGAATATTGTAGAAATCAAAAATAAAGAAGGCAAGTTCGAAAAACACCTTTATGGACTTCCAGAGCAGGCTTCCTGTCTGGCACTTTTCTGGAACAAAAAGATGTTCCGCGCCAGAGCCAGAGAGCTGAGAGCAGCAGGTCTTGACCCTGAAAGAGCACCTCGTACATGGGATGAGCTGATATCCTATGGCAAAATTTTAACATACCAGGAAGGAAGCGATCAATACTATGGATTTGCCATGAACAATTCCCTCTGGTGGACTATGCCTTATTTCGGAGGCTATAATGCTCAATTCGTTAAAATAGACGAAAGTGGAAAAAAAATATGCACATTGGGCGATGCAAGAACTACTGCTGCCTTTCAATTCAAAGTGGATTTGTACGCTAAACATAAAATAGAAGCAGGTGCCTGGAAATCAGGAGCAATTGGGCCTGATGTGGGTTTTTTGAATGAAAAGTACGCTATGATTCTGATGGGGCCTTGGAACGTACAAAAATTTCAAGACAAAAAACTGGATTTTGATGTAGCTATGATACCTAAAGCATCTATGGAAGGAGAAGAACTACCTGAGTCTGCTACCAATGTAGGTGGAAATAGCATGATCGTTTTTGAAAAAAGCCCCTATAAAGAAATAGCTTATGATTTTATCAACTATATGGCATCCTGGGAAACTCAGGTAGAATGGTGCGATGCGCTCAAACAGGTTCCTGTGAATCGAAGAGCCGCCGATATTCTCATGGGAAAAGAAAAGCATCCCAAGTATCCCAATATACAGGTAGACCCTATTATCAGAACGTTTATGGAACAAATCCAATATGCCGTCGCCCCACCTCCTTTACCCATGTATTCCTACATTGAATCCGACGTTGTCAATCCTGAGATGGAACTGGCCCTCAAAGGCATAAAAACAGTACAACAGGCTTTACTAGACGCAGCAAAAAAAATCAATGATAACGTTCTGTCTTTCGTAAATGAGTAAGACTAAAGGGCACAATGGTGCCCTTTTTCTTTTTAAGGAAGTCGCCCAATATGCTGAAATTTCCTCTTTCTATATTCTGCCTTTTGCTACTGCTTTTATCAGGATGCGATTTTTCTTCTAAAAAAAATGCTTTGTCTGCAACCCATTATAAAGTAATCCTGGCAGGCTCCACTTCGATAGAGCCTATTGCGGAAAAACTGGCAGAACACTATATGGAACATCATCCTGAATATAAAATCGAAGTGCAGGGCGGTGGCTCTTCTGCTGGTATCCAGGCAGCCAAAATGAAAGCAGCCGATATTGGCATGTCTTCTCGTGCTTTGAAAAAAGACGAAAAAATTTTCTGGGAGCATACCATTGCCTATGACGCTATTGTGCTGATTGTAAATCCTGTAAATCCTATTCCCAACCTCACTCTTTCTCAAATCCAAAAAATTTTTTCTTTCCAAATCACAAAATGGTCGGAGATCGAAAAATCTCTTTCTGGTCGCATCACTGTGATTACAAGAGAAGAAGGATCAGGAACGAGAGGTGCCTTTGAAGATTTGATTATGCACAAGACAGAAATTTCGCCTCGTTGTCTTGTACAAGATTCTACAGGAGCAGTAAGAGAAATCGTCTCTTCTGACCCGAATGCCATTGGCTATGTTTCCTTTGGAGGCTTGAACAATCAGGTCAAGGGTGTTTGTATCGAGGGAATCGCTCCTAAAATGGAAAATATGCTCACAGACAACCCTTTACAAAAATACAAAATCATCAGGCCTTTTCTGTTTCTAACCTCCCCAGAGCCTTCTAGGGAAAGCTTAAAGTTCATTGAATTCATACAGTCGTCAGAAGGGGAAAAAATACTCCAGGAAGAAGGATTGATACCATCCTATGAAAAAATTCGAAAGTCTGATTAAATTTTTTTTGATGATGATCGCCCTTTCCTCTCTTTCCGCACTGCTTTTGATTACCTTTTTTATTTTCATGGAAGGGCTTCCTATTCTTTTTAAGCAAGGAATATTTTCTTTCATTGGTGGTTTAAAATGGGCACCCACCAAAGGCAGCTTTGGAATTTTGCCCATGATCGTTGGCTCTTTTCAAGTTATGTTCGGTTCTATTCTCTTTAGCGTTCCGCTCGCTCTTCTATGTGCTATCTATCTTGCAGAATTTTCTTCTCCCCTGGCACGCAATATTATCAAACCCTCTATCGAGCTTCTTGCTGGTATACCTTCCGTTGTTTATGGATTTATCGGTATCCAGGTGATTGTCCCAACCATCCGCATTCTCTTTGATTGCAGCGGTTTTTCCGTCCTAGGCTGCTCGATTGTCCTGGGGATCATGGTACTTCCCACGATTACCAGCATTTCTTTTGACTCTATCATGGCTGTTCCCATCACATACCGACAAGGCTCCATCGCCCTGGGGGCAACCAAATGGCAAACAGTCAAAATGGTTGTCTTGCCTGCTGCACGCACAGGCATTATCGCTGCGATCATTCTTGGTATGGGAAGAGCCATTGGTGAAACTATGGCCGTGATTATGATTGCAGGGAATTCCCTGATCATACCACTTTCACCCCTGGATCCAGTAAGAACCTTAACGAGCAATATCGCTCTGGAAATGGGCTATGCATCAGGAGACCACCGCCAGGCGTTGTTTGCAACAGGCGTAGTTTTATTTATAATCATCATGGGCCTCAACTCTATGGCAAACTATATATCCCGTGCTATGACACGATCAAAATAAAATATTTAGTACTTCTCACTTGCGTTGCATACAGAGTCAAATAATATGCGATTTAAACCACAGATGAACACAGATGAACGCAGATAATTTTTAAACTTCGTGTTCTTCATGTTCTTCGTGGTAAATTTTTTTATTTGTGTTTATCTGTGTCTATCTGTGGTTCTTTTTAATCTATGCAATACATCCGAGATGCGCTGTAAAATTCAACCTGTCAAAAAAATTCTAGCATTCCTAGAAACAAAGGGGCGTAACCGACATTGCGCTTATCGGAAAACCATTTTCAATTCAGGAGGAACAAATGAGAACAAAATATTTTTTATCAGGAATGTTTTTAGCGATTCTCTGGCTTCTTTCTTTGCAAAGCCAGGCAACAGATCCTGCTGTACAGCTTTACGAACGGCTTTTTTCTAAGGAAAAAACAGACTATAAAAAACTTTTCCACACATCCTTTCTTTCTCAAGTCCCAGAGAAAAAAATCGTTGAATTTGTAGCTCTCTATCATGAAAATGTAGGAGATTATGTGTCCTGTATCCAAAAAGAAGCAGGAAAGTATGATCTTATTTTTAAACGAGGAAAAGTACCAAGTGTCATTGCCTTCAATTCTTCCCAGCAGATTACAACTTTGTGGCTTGGATATTGGACTCTTTATGATGATACCATAGATAAGGTTATGGCTGAGTTCAAAAAGTTGGAAGGAACAGTGGCGGTAACTTTAATCAAAAATGGAAAAGAATTGATTTCTCATAACTCGGAGCTGCCTCTTGGTGTTGGCTCTGCCTTCAAGCTGATTGTTTTAAAAGCACTAGAGGAGAAAAAAAAAGAAGGGGAATGCTCTGATGAAACTGTGGTTGCTCTGGATAGCAGCAAATTTTCTATTCCCTCTGGTTTCCTGCAATCCTGGCCTGATAGAACTCCTGTCACCCTCAAAACTCTGGCAAATCTCATGATTTCAATCAGCGATAACACTGCTACTGATGCTCTTATCTATTTTTTAGGCAGAGACTATGTGGAAAAATTTGCTCCCGCAGAAACAAAACCCTTTTTGACGACTATGGATATGTTCAGGATAAAATGGGCTATTTCCAACAAAGAACAAAAAGAATATCTCAGGGCAGGAATCGAAGAAAAACGTAAACTTTTGGAAAAATACCAGCGATTTTCGAATAAAGATATTCAGCTAAACATGGAAAAACCATGCCTTATTGATAAGGTAGAATGGCATATTTCCACCAGGAAATTGTGTGAAATTCTATATGATATGAGAGAAAATTCTTCTATTTCTATCAACCCTGGTCTTGTTAAAAAGTCTTCCTGGTGGAAAGCAGGATACAAAGGTGGCTCTGAGCCTGGTGTCCTGAACTATACACATATATTGCAAAAGACAGAAAAATCAGACATATATCTTCTTTCCACTACAATCAACAATCCTGTAAAGGAAGTCCAGACAGAAGGTTTTACGGAACTTGTGCTAAGACTTATTTCCCTAATAGAAGAGGGGAAAATATAGAGAAAAAAGCAATGATTTGTAGCCTCATATAGAAAAGACCTGGCCAGCCCAAACCTGCGCCTCTTGCAATAGTTTCTAGCTCAATCCATTTAAAACGCATTGATTCAAGACGCAGGGATTGCGCTGGCGTTCGGCTTTTGAGAAGACACGACTTTTTCGGCGCAACCCTGCGGCTACAATCTATTGCAAGACAAGATTTTAAAACTTAATATTAAAAATTGGTGGCTATTGTCAGCAAACGGCTCTTGATGGATTCCAATTTTTCTTCAAATTTTCTTTCCAGAGCTTGAAAGCTGCGCAGACAATCTCTCAAGGTGCTTTCTTCTACCCATCCACTGCGAATATCTCCTGAAATCTTCTTTACCATAGCCTCGATTTCGGATATTTCCGAATCTACATCAACCAAAATCGTTCTATTTCTTCTGAGATATTCGACAAGCCATTTGTCTTTATCTTCTGGGACAGAAGGTAAAGTACCACCTTTTTTGCGGATTTCTTCTTCGATTTCTCTAAGCTCTGCCATATATTCCAGGGATTCTCTGAGCTTAATGATCGTGGATTGTATGCGAGCATGAACCAGCATACTTCCTTTGTTCTGGATAGAGCTTAGAATCTCTTTATCCATTTTCATATAGTTTTCTGCTGAAGGCATTACCCTGTCGAACCATGGGCCAGGAGATTTTTGCCAGGCTTTCAACTGTTCCTGTTTTTTCTTTGCTTCCTGCTCCTGGAATAGAAGCTTTTGTCTCAACTGAGGATCATTTTCCATTCTGCTATTTACCTGCAACGCTTTATCACATTGAGCAATATAGGTTTTTAGTAAGGGCAACAGTGTCATTCCAGGATTGATCTTGTTGCTATAGGGCTGCAAAAGAGAAATTGCCTTAGCATACTTTTTTTCTTCCAAAAGCTGGTTGCTTTTATCAACAATAATACCAAGCTGCTTGCTTTCCTGGCTGGCATCTTCTATGTATTTTGCTATGTTGGGATCTTCTCGTTGGTAGCCTTGTTGTGTAGAATATTGTCTCAACATTGCAATTTTTTGGTTCAAGGATGATACACAAGCATCTATTTCTGTTTTTCTAGTTTGAATTTCCGTAAGGTATTCTTCCACTTCCTCGATTTTCTGGATGTCTGCTTTTCTTTGCAAGGCATTAGATCTTGTCCTGACGATATCTTCCTGCAATTCTTTAAAATTATTGCTAAACTCAGTATAGCCAACCAACCTTTGCTCTTCGTAAGTGCCGAGCAGAGAAAGTGCATCGGAAATGCGATTGCTCTTCAAATGCTCTTGTGCCTTTTGTATTTCCTTCTGATAAAACAAAAGGGATTTTTCAGCATCTTGGACTGTTTTTTGAGATCTTTCGCTAAGAACAGGGTATTTTTTTTCAGGAGGAAATTCTGCATATAAAGCTTGAATTTCTCTTTGCACAGGCTCCAATTGCTCTTGCATGATAGAAACATATCTTTGCAATTTTTGTACGATTCTGCTCGCTCGCATCTGGGATACCTGAGTTTCTTTTTTGTTGATGGCTGATTTTCTCAGGTTAGCTATCTTTTCTTCCTCCGAAGATAGAGAATCGATGTATTGAGGAATACTCGATACGTTTTTCTGTATCTGGGTCAAAGTTTGATAGGCTTTTTCAAAATTTTGCTCGGAAATGAGGTTTTGCACTGTATCGATGTTTCTTTGTAAAAAACTCTGCCTTTTCTCTATCTGTGTGTTGACCCTGTCTTTATCGGAAAATTGTTTGTATTCATCAGGAAAGTTCTGCTCCAGAAGATGGAGTTCTTGCTCCCATTTTTCTGATGCTTTGTTTAGATTGCTCAGAGAGATTTTAGTCTCATACAAAAGAGGAGTAATCTGCTTTTGCCAATATTCTGTTTCACTTTTTTTCTTCTGTGCTACTTGCGCTGCTTTGGCAATATTGATCTTTACCTGTCTGTTTTCGATATATTGCTGCAATTCTAAAATGCTTGTAGGAGCTTCTTTGGGTGAATAAGAAAGGGCAACTTCTATGGCATCTTTTTCCTTATTGCTATCCAGATATTGCGTTATATTTTTTTGAATATCTTTTAAATTTTTAAGATCATTTTGGGCTTTTTCCAACAATTCTTTGGGTTCTTTATCCTCTGGCAGTAAAGATATATTATCTTCCCAAAGCTTGCGAGATAAGCTTATTTTCTCTTGCAAGCCTCGAGTTCTTTCATCCAAAACCAGGAAAGCCTTATCAATGGTTTGTTTGTTTTCCCGTTGCTGCTTCATTTTTTTGCAGGCATCCAGAATCTGGGTTATGCTTTCGTCCATATCCACCAAATCATCTAAGACTTTAGCAAAAGAGCGATATTCTTCCATTTTCTTTTGGGCCTGGGCAATGTCGCCCTGCAAGAATATTTTATTCAGGCTATCTATGGTGAGGTTCAGATCGTTCGTTGCTTTTTGTCTTTCCCGAAAGCTCTTCATTGTTTCAGCATCTATTCCAGGATACCGAAGTTCCGAGGGATAGTTTTCTTTCAGGATGCTCAGCTTTTCTTCCACCAGAGCCACCCTTTCCTGCGCAGAGAAAAGATAATTTCTCAAAACGCGGGCATTTTTACGAGTGTTTTCTTCTTCATCTCTGGCTTTTTTTATCCTGAATGCAAGATCATAGCTGGATTTTAATTTTTTGTAGATTCTGTCTAAAAGGCCTTCTTCCTGCTCTTCCTTCAAAGAAGCAGTATAGTTTTTCAGGAAAGAAAGCGTTTCTTTTCCCCCTTTGGAGATCAAAAGCTCTTTTCCTTCGATAATCGCATTCTCTAAACGATCCAGATCTTTTTTAGATCGCACCAGAAGGCTTTCGATGGTTTCACCTACTTCTGGATAGCCTTGCTCAGGAGAGAAGTTTTTATTGAGATTATCCCGAAGAGATTCATTGGCCTCCCATTTCTCTTGCAATCTTTTATGATAGACAGCCAGTTTTTGTAAAATGCTATCGGCTTCTTTGCTTTCTTTTCTATCTTGCCTGAAAAAGCTTATGGTTTCATAGCGTACTGTTTGCCATGCATTACGCGCCCATTGCTCTGCTTTGGGAAAAATTTCCTGGCGATATGCATAGAGAAAGGGCATAGATAAAATAACAAGAATCATACAGGCCCAGGCCATCCTGCGTACAAAAGAAGGCTTTCTCTGTGGAAAAATACTTTCCTGCTGCACAGGTTTCAGCTTTTCTAAAAATTTTTGGGTATACTCTTCTGCCTTTTGCCCTAGAGAAAGGGCAGAACGTAAGGTTGTCAGAACCTCTCTTGCTGAAGGAAAACGATTCTCTGGCTTTTTCGCCAGAAGTCTCATTACCAATAGGTTAATTGCCTCTGGAATATCCTTGCGAATTTCCAGCATACTCACAGGCTGCTCCGTCAGATGCTTGTTCAATATCTCCAGATCCTTTTCTTCCAGAGATTTTTTATTGCTTACAAAAGGCGGGTTTCCTGTAAGCATTTCATAAGCAACGCATCCTAAAGAATATAAGTCAAAGCGATGGTCGGTGGCTGTCACCAATTCAGAAAAATCGCGAGAATACTCTTTTCCATGCAAAATCCCTTCTGGTGCTGCATAACCAGGTGTTCCAACAAAAACGCCTTGGGCTGTCAACTGAGTCATATCCTCGACCTTAGCCCTGCCTAAATTGGTAAGGCGCACTTTGAAATTGCGTGTGATCAGGATATTGTCAGGACGAACATCTCTATGAATGATTCCCTCTGTATGGCAATAATCCAGTGCTCTTAAAATGCCTTCCATGATAGGAATAAATACTTTCATGGGCATAAAGGTATTTTTGTCTTTGTATTCCTGAATCAAGGTTTCCAGGTTGATTCCCTCTACATACTCCATTACCATAAATCCTACGTTTTCAAACTGGCATCTCTGGAAACCTTCTTGGTCTGAACTGAAATGATTCAACTGCCCTGTAGCAAGGCAATAGGCTTTTACAAAATAACGATCACAATCCAGTTCCTGCCCTTGCTTAAGCAGAGCAAAACCTGCTTTCAGTTTCTCGGAATTTCCTGTTTTCTTCCCTTCTTCAATTTGTTTTTGCGCTTGTTCTGTAAGCATAGTAACAGCCTGTTCTTTGGCTTTTCTATGACGCTCTAGCTTTTCAAAGGCCTTAGCCTCTCTTTCAAATCGTTTTTTTGACTCCTGGTATCCCATAGTTCTGAAGGAAGAATCGCCTTTTCCCTCTTGCTGCTGTGTCAAATATTTGATCACGACAGGAACGTTCTTCGCTATATCCATTCCTTTGAAAATACCTACTCCTCCGTGCCCTCCCAACCTTCTTTCCAGGAGAAAATTATCAGGAACCAGAGAAAATTCTGCCTCTAGCAGTTTTACTTTTTCGTGGGGTGTCTGGCCAGGTGCCAGCTCCGAAATATATTTAAGCTGAATTCTTTTCAATCTCGCAAAAGCAATGCAATCTGTCAAAAATCTTTTTAAAGACCAGGCATTTTCTATATATTTTTGGATAGGTATAAGCTCTCCCAATGTTTTATAGAATAAAGATTTTTCCAGATATTGGCATATATTTTCATCCAAACCAATTTGTAGATCGCTAGGAAATTTATATAAGAGCTGTAAAAGCTGCCAGTATTTTATCTTTTTAGACTGAGAGACTTTTTTGTAAAGCCATTCAGTATTCTTCAATTCTGTATGCTCTTGAGATGTCTTATAAATTCCTTTTTTCTGGATTTGGCTGGCTCTGGCAAAAAGATCTTTAAGAATTTCCGCTATATTTTCTATGATAGGTAAAGGAACCCAATCTTCCAGAAAACCCTCTATGATATTTTGCTGCTTTTGTAAGGTTTCTTCTAAAATCTGTATTTCCAGATTTTGTTTCTGGTTCTGGATTTCTGTTGGATCTTTTGACTTTTCCATAAATTTACCCTTTTGCAAAGATGATTGCATTTCCCAGGATAATTTCCTGGGATGGTATATGCAGGCCTTTCAGACTATAGATTCGATGTTAACAAATTTTCCTTCAAAATCCAAGCAATATTTTTGGCATCGGTCCAGGCAGATAAGCGGTGAGAATGAGCGAACCATGAATACAAGACAGCTTTTATTGAAGGGAAATCACAAGAATTTCGATAAAGATAACTAATGACATACGTGTTAAGTTTTAATGTCTTGTCTTGCAACAGATTGTAGCCGCAGGGTTGCGCCGAAAAAGTCGTGTCTGCTCAAAAGCCGAACGCCAGCGCAACCCTGCGTCTTTGGTCAATACCCTTGAATCCGATTCAGTTAGTCTTTATTGGCAAAAGGCGCAGGGATTGCGCTGAAGGTTGTCTTTTCCGAATAGATAGTCATTTTCGGCGCAACCCTGCGGCTACAAATCATTGCAAAGTAAACAATTATTGCTTAACACGTATGTCATTATCGTTATATTTTGGACAACACCTTGAAAAGACATACAGCAAGAGCCATAACAAAAAGAAACATACAGGAAGGCTCTGGAATTGTTGTTGTGTAAACCTGCACATTATCAATTGAAGGCCCGTATGCAGTATTGATAAGACTGGTAAATTTTAGTGTTGTAATATCAGATGTTGCAGTAAATAATAAAGAATGATATTCCCATCCATTGAATGATGACGCATTGGCACCTGACCAGCCAGTAGTATTGAATGTATACTGTTGGGAATACAAAGAAACAGAACTGGCATCAAGAATATCCACGACCATCGTTTTAATGGTGGGTGAACTGTACATATTTCCTGCCATATCGAAGGAAACAGCATAGGTGCTTCCTGGATTTGTAGAAAAGCTTTGTCTAACCCAGCCAGCACTCATTCCACTCAAGTCTACACAGTAAGAACCATGAGAAGGTAGCCACCAGGAGCCTACGTCTACATTATAATTCTCCCAACCTGCCAGGCCTGATTCAAAGCTGCCATTGGTAAAAGCACTGGCCTGGATAGGAGCACTTAGAAGAAAAGCAATAACCATGACGAACACCATGATGACTTTTTGCATAAGTGTTCTCCTAAAAAATTTAAAAATCATAGAAAGCAGAGTTGCCAAAAAATCGTATGCTTTTATGATTTATTGTTACTCGTTTTTGCCACAGCATTTTTTATATTTTTTCCCGCTGCCACAAGGACAGGCATCGTTGCGGCCTACTTTGGATTGGCTGCGTTGGATCGTCTTAGGCGTAGCAGCACTGGCACTTGCGGATTTTTGTGCCTGCTCCCAGCTTTCTCTATCTACTGCTTCGTAGTTCCCTAATTTTTGATGGGAAAAATTGGAAGGTTGCCAGATTTGTTCCAGAGCATCAATGTCTGCCTGCTCAATGACTAGCTTGAAAATAAGGTCTGTGATTTGCTCTTTGACGGCTATAATCATCTGGTCAAAAAGTTCATAGCCAGCTTTTTTATACTCGACCTTGGGATCTTTCTGCCCGAACGCCTGGAGGCCTATGCCTGATTTTAGCTCATCCATAGCATAGAGATGGTCTTTCCATTTAGAGTCAATGGCTTCCAGCAAAAGATACCTCTCCAGAGCATTCATTGGCCCATCGCCCAGCGCATGAGTTTTTTTCTCGTATTCTTTTTTGATACTTTCCAAAACGTCTTTTTGTATCTGAGCAAAATTTTTTTCTTTCAGGCTTTTAAGAGAAAACTTTATGGAAAATTTATACTCCAGCCATTCGCAAAGTTCTTCGTATTCCCATTCGCTTATGGAAGTTTTAGGAGGCAAATAGCGATCTAAGGCATCCAAGGTTCTGTCTTCTATCATATCCCAGATCAGTTGATTTAGTCCCTTTCCTTCCAATACTTTTTGCCTTTGTTCATAAACGATTTTTCTTTGTTCGTTCATGACTTCATCGTATTCCAAAAGGTTTTTGCGAATTTCAAAGTTGAATTGTTCGACTCTTTGTTGCGCTCTTACAATACCTCTGTTGATCATAGGATGGCGAATGTCCTGACCATCTTTCATCCCGAATTTTTTCATCAGATGGATCATGGCAGGAGGAGCGAACTTTCTCAACAAGTCGTCTTCAAAAGACAGATAGAATCGAGAAGAACCAGGGTCACCCTGTCGTCCGCATCGCCCGCGAAGCTGGTTGTCGATACGGCGGGAATCATGTCTCTCGCTTCCCAGAACATGCAACCCTCCTAGTTCAGCAACATTTTCACAAAGTCTCAAGGGTGCCATTTCTTGCTCAGCCCAAGAGTCATTCAATCTTTTTTGTAAATCCTCCAGGGGTATTGAAGAATCTTTTTCTTCCAGGAAAATTTGTGCCCAATAGCGAATCAACTTTTCCTCAATATCAGGATCACTGGCCCGAAATTTTTTGGGTGCCAGATGATGCTGCTGCCAGTGCTCCAAAAGCTCGTCTTTGGTAAATTTGCCAAGCACGATGTCCGTTCCTCTTCCTGCCATATTGGTAGCGATAGTAACGCGTCCCAACTGGCCTGCTTTTGCTATAATCTGAGCTTCCTTTTCATGGTATTTTGCATTCAATACTTCATGAGGAATCTCTCTTCTGCTTAGCATCTGGGAAAGAAGTTCAGAAAATTCAATGGAAATCGTTCCCAAAAGGATGGGCCTGCCTGTGCGATGGTAGTGAATGATTTCCTCTACTATGGCATGGAATTTTTCTAATCGCGTTCCATAGATTACATCATTATGGGCTTTACGAATCAGGGGACGATTGGGAGGAATCACGACAACGTCCAGCTTATAGATCTTATCGAATTCCATTGCCTCTGTTAATGCAGTACCTGTCATGCCAGCCAGCTTTGTATACAAACGGAAATAGTTCTGGAAGGTAATGGTGGCCAGCGTCTGGTTTTCTTCTCGTATTCTCAAGCCTTCCTTGGCTTCGATTGCCTGGTGAAGGCCATCACTCCATCTTCTTCCTGGCTGTAATCTTCCCGTGAATTCGTCCACAATGATGATTTCATTTTCCCGAATCACATACTCCCGATCTATCTTGAAAAAATGGTGTGCTCGTAGAGCCTGATTGATATGGTGTGGCCAATCCATATTCTTGCCCTTATAGAAAGAATCCACCCCAGCGAGCTTTTCAGCAAATTCTATGCCTTCTTCTGTAAGAATCGCTAGTTGCTCTTTTTCTTTTAGCTCAAAATGACGACCTTGCTGCAATTTTTTAGCGATCTGGTTGGCCTGGTAGTATTTATCCGTAGATTCTTCGGAAGGCCCAGAAATAATCAAAGGCGTTCTTGCTTCATCAATCAAAACAGAATCCACTTCATCTACAATCGCATAATAAAGATCCTTCTGGCATTGCTCGTCTGCTGTCATTTTCATATTGTCGCGCAGATAATCAAAGCCAAATTCATTGTTTGTTCCATAAGTGATATCACAGGAATATTCTTTGATGCGGGAATAAGGATCCATTTCCGATTGGATACATCCGACACTAAGCCCCATATATTCAAATATTGGCCCCATCCAGTTTCTATCACGATTTGCCAGATAGTCATTCACGGTAACGATGTGGACATGCCTGGAACTCAGGGCATTGAGATACGCAGGACAGGTTGCCACAAGGGTCTTTCCTTCTCCTGTGATCATCTCTGAAATCTTACCCTGATGCAAAACAATACCACCTAGCATTTGCACATCGAAATGGCGTAAGCCTATGGTTCTTTTCGATGCTTCTCGAACCAGAGCGAATGCTTCTGGCAAAAGCTGGTCCAGCGTCTCTCCCTTTTGGTGTCTTGCTTTGAATTCTTGCGTTTTTTTCTTAAAATCTTCTGGCTCTAATGCTTTATATTTTTCTTCAAATGCATTGATCTTATATACTGTAGGCCAGAGTTCTTTAATCAATCTGTCATTGCGTGAACCAAAAATTTTCAAGAGAAACTTACTGATCCAGTCATTGATATTATCTAACATAAAAACGAGTTCCTTAATATTTCAAATTCATATAAATACGCACTTGATTATTCGTTTGGGCATTTACAGGATGGCGAAAATGCTATAACTAAAATTGTATTTTTTCCAAAGTTTCTTTTTTGATTTTTTGCGATTTCTCTAGAATTTCTTTTGTCTGCTTTTGGATTTCTTCTTTGAGCGGGACATCCTTTAGCATAGAAAGATTGGTCTGGACATTGAACATGGCTCCTTCTATCGAAGCAGATGCCATAAGGCAAGAAACAGCAATATCAGAAAAAGCAGCAGGAATACACTTTGTGATCAGAGAAGAAGCAAAGCAGAGTACATCGAAAGATTTTTTCATGGTATCCATAGGAACAAGAATGCTTTTCATCGTCGCATTTTCCAAAGCAACTCGCCTTGCTTCTTTTTGCTCTTCGGTTTCTTGGGGCATCTTCCTGGCTTTCATATAGGACTGATAGGCATCGCTATCTTCTTTTACGAGGTATAGAAGATGCTCCTGGAGTTCTTTCATCTGTTCGTATTGGGTTTGCAGACCAAGCACACCCTGTGAATATTTTTTGCTTTTTTCCGTAATCCCATAAACCATGCGTCCTAAAGCCGCTGCCAGAGAGCCTGCCAGTGCGCTTACGCTTCCACCTCCTGGTGTTGGCTCTGAAGAAGCAGTGGCTTCAAGGAAAGCCTGGGGGCTTCTCATAGGATCTTCTTTTTTCTCTGCCATCTGGTTTTCAATCACCTGATCGCTTTGAAAATTTTTCAATAGCAAGCCTTCGCATGTATAGGATTGCATGGCATCATAGGGAATCAACCCTACGATTTCGCTTTCGGCTACCTCAACGCCTTCTTCTTTTGCCTTTGCGCAGATAGCATCGAAGACCGTTTTCATGGAAGTTTTGCGATAGTCCGTTAAATTCATGGAAACCTGTACCATCTGGCGTTCTTTTAGCTCAAAGCCTAAAGCCTTAACACAAGGAAATCCACCATCTTTTTCGCGAATCGAACGAGCAATTTTGCTCGCAATTTTGACATTTTCACTCTTTAAGTTGACATTGTAAGCTATCAGAAAAAATCTGGCACCAATGGCGGTTGCGCCTGCTGTAGGATGAATGGCTTCTGGCCCATAGTCAGGCTTTTTATCAGGGTTGGTGCCTATCCATTCTCTGAGTTTTTCGAATTCGCCTTTTCTAATATCGGCAAGATTCTTGCGATCAGGTCTTGTAGCTGCACTTTCATAAAGAAAAACAGGTATCTTCAATTCATTGCCTACTCTTTTCGCCAGGGCATGAGAGAGAGCAACACATTCTTCCATTGTCATATTTTGGAGAGGAATGAAGGGACATACATCGCATGCCCCCATTCTGGGATGCTCTCCCTTGTGATGGTTTAGATCGATAATCTGCATTGCCATAGAAATAGAACGAAAAGCTGCTTCCACCGCAGCCTCTGGAGAAGCAACAAAAGTAACCACGGTTCGATTGTGGTCAGCATCCATTTCTTTTCCTAGAAGGTATGCGCCAGGAACGGACTGTATAGCATCCAGAATTTTTTGTACTGCTTCTGGATTTTTCCCTTCGCTAAAATTGGGAACGCATTCTACGAGCTTCAACATCGCTTTTTCTCCTATTTTTTGCGACCTTCAAGCCTGATTTTCATTTCCATGAATTCTGGTCTGATTTCCATATCATAACAAAGGCTCTGGTTATTCTGTAGTTTGCCTATGACCAGGCGGCCTATTTCCATCAAGACATCCTGGACTTGTTGTATCTCATCATTGTCCATGCTTACCCGTTTAAAGAAAAGCGAGAGGATTTCTTTTACATCGTTCAAATCTTCTATCTTCATACTCTCTTTTGCCTTTTCGTAAGAAACGGATGAAGGTGCAGATGTTCTGGATGTTTCTACTGGCATACTCATAGTGTTACTGGCTTTTATAGAGGAAGTCCTTGTCATTGTACTCTCGGAATATCCTTCTTTTGCAGCGGATATTTCCATAGAGCTTCGATCTTGAGATGCAGGGTATCTTCCTGTCTTGCCAGGACTTTTCCTTTTCATTTCCAGCGTTTCCATATATTTTAATGCTTCCTGCTCATTAGAAAATACTTTAAAAAAGGAATTAAGATGCAGCATGTCAAAAACGACTTTGACTTTGGGCTGAAGCTGAGTCAAGACAATTCCACCTTGCTGTTCCCCTAAAGTATCGGCAATAGTTACCAGTGTGCCTAATCCTGCACTATTTACGTATTTGATGCCTCCCATATCGAGAATAAAATATTTATAAGTTTCATGCTGGAGTTGTTCAAATTTTTGCTGGAACTCTATTACTGTCTGGCTATCTATTGCGCCTTCCATTTTCACTAATGCTATACTTGGTGTTGGTTTACGAATTTCGAAATTAAGCTCTGCCATACAATTTCTCCTAGAGTTTAAATGGCTGGCCTGGCAGCTCCAAGCCACTATTTCATAAAATTTAAAATAAGCTGTCCGTGAATTCCATAAATCAATTTTTTTTCTTTATCAGAAAAGGTAAGCATACCTAAAACATAGCCCTTTTTATCTACAATCGGGCCACCAGAGGCACCATGATTCTGATTTACATCTATTTCAAGAAATGCAGGTGCTATACAGTCGCTTACAAGCTTTCCTTCGGAACTTACAGGTATGACTATTCCTTCTTTATCCAGGAGACGACTGCCTCCTAACGGATATCCCAGGACAAAAACACTTTCGCCTACTTCAATTTGTTTTTGGCTCGTAATAGTCCAGCGATAATAATCGTATTTCCAATTTTTATCTTCAGGAACCAATTTTAGAATCGCTATATCTTGGGTACTCTTTTTCTTGTGGCATTGCATACCCTTTTCTAGCTTTTCATATTCATCCTGGCCTTTTTGTATGATTTCCAAAGTGCCTGTTTTTTCTGCTATGTTTGCATTGGTAAAGCTATTTTTAGGAATATATCTTTGCGTTGTAGAATCCAATGCTTTACTGAGATAAGGCCATATAAAAATGAAAGAAGCACCTGGTTGATCCCCAGGAATTTCTTCTCCCTTTTCATTGAAAATTTTGCCTTCTTTTTCCAGATGGTTTTCAAATTTCCAGGGTTCGATCACGTGCTTACAGGTGACAATATAGTATACATCCCTGTCTTGTGCATCTTTCTGGACGAGCAAGAATCCTGTTCCAGAAGAAAGATTTTTTCCTGATTTATCGAGAACAGAAATATAAAATACATTTTTTTGGTATTCTTTTATTTTATTCTGCGAGGAAACAAAAGTTTCTAGTCTATCCCAATATTTTTGGATGGCCATGCCTGCTCCTACAACAAGCATTGCAAAAAACAGACACCAAAAAACGATATAGAACAATTTTCCCCAGGAAAAAGGAGCAGAAGCAGCGGGCAAAGCTCTATGGTTGTTTCTGATAGAAAGGTAATCTCCGATTCCCAATACCTGGTTGACACCATAGCGTGACTGAGATCTTGGGCCTTCTTGTATTGCCTCTCCATCTATCGTAACAGGGATACCGCCATCGCCAATCTTTTTAACTAAAAAAGACTCTCCCTCTATAGGCACAAAGATTTCTGCTAACAAATAGGGGCTTTTGGCATCATCCAATTTAAAAACACAGTTTTCTGCCCGACCAATCCCATAAATATCGCCTCTTTTAGGAAAAGGAACCACTTCAGAAAAAAGGATTTGCCTGGCGATTCTGGGAACAACAAAATTTTGGTGGTTGTGTACCAGAGAATAAAAATTGCCTATTTGCAATGTCTGATACATGCTGATAGCACGACTTTCTTTTTCTTTCAAATCTAATCCATCTATTGTTACCTTAATATCGTTATGGCCTACTTTGGTTACAAGAAGATGGTCGGAACGCTCTGGTACCTGAATTTCCAGTATCGTTCCTGAGATAGCAGGGTCTTCCAGGCGAATGTTGCACTGAGGAGAATTGCCTATTGTATAGATTTTTCCTCTTTCTAAAGCTTCTATGAGATCAGAAAGATTCTCTGTTTTCTTATTGTCTTTTTCTCCATCGTCCAGGCTAAATCTTACTTTAGGTGCATTGAGAGCAACTCCTAAACGAATGATATCTCCTGATTTAAGACGGTGGGCATCTTTCACTCTCTGGTTGTTTACAAAAATAGGATTTTCTTTTATCAGCCCTTTGATAATGAAAACTTGCTCTTGCGAAGAATAGACGATAGCTGCCTGTTCTTCTGCAACGTACTTATCCTTGAATTCTACCTGGTAGTCGCATTCTCTGGAACGTCCTATTGTGAATTGCGCCCTGTTGCTCAAGATCTCACAATGGTGAGGAAGAGCGCAGGCAGCGTCCAGACTCAACAAAACAAACTCTGCTATCACATAACCAGGCGAGATAGTTTCTGATTTCTCTCGGAAAGAAATTTCTTTTGCCTCTCTTACAGGGGAAGTCTCTATCTTTTTCTCTTCTTGGGCTATGGGTTTACCAAAAAAAACTTCTGGTGATTCCAGTTTATAAAGGAAAATAATATCACCGAATTGTAGCCTGCAATGAGAGGGAAGAGACATATTAGTAAAAGAAATCAATTTTTTATCGTTTACAAAAGTACCGCAAGAAGAGCCTTCATCCTGAATATAGAATTTTCCTTCTTTCCAGGAAATAGAAGCATGACAAGGAGAAATGCATTCATCCTCCAAAAGGATGCTATCTATACCGCATTTTTGTTTATTCCTTCCTATATATAAGATAGGCCTGGAGTTGAGAAAGCTGAAATAGTATCCTATTTTCACATTGCTTTCTGATATGCGGATTAAATTGATATTGCCCAGGATGATATCTGTAGCACATCGGTTTTCCTGAGGTTTTTCTTCCATTTTCACAAGCCCTGATGCTTGTATCTTTTCTTTGGGAAGGCTCAATTCTTCATATTCTTCATCCATATCTAAAAATTCTTCTTCCCCTTCATTTTCCCTGGGAGATTTATCTTGAGGATCGTCCATGTTTGTCTCCATTTACCCAGAGCTTTGCCATGTATCACCCTGGGCAAGTTTTTTATTTCACAAGTACGCGCACATAGCGTTTTTTTCCAGCTCTCAAAATCATTTCTCCATCTTTTACAAAGCTTTCCGTTACCTGGAGGTCAATGGATTCAATTTTATCCTGATTGATATAAGCCCCGCCTTTTTGTATGAGCCTTCTTGCTTCACTATTGGATGTTTCCAGGCCAGATTTTTTTATAAGCTCGATAACCCAGATACCCTTTTGTAGTTCTTGCTGAGAAATCTCCACTGTGGGGATGCTCTCACCCGTTTTTTGTTCTCCAAAAAGGCTTCTAGCGTCTTGCTGTGCCTGGACGGCTGCTTTTTCGCCATGAGTGATTTTGGTTGCCTCAAAAGCAAGAATCTCTTTTGCTTCGTTGATTTTAGAATCTTTCAACTGGCTAAGTTTATGGATTTCTTCCATAGGCAGGAAAGTAAACAAAGATAAAAATTTGATCACATCCCTGTCATCCACATTTCTCCAATATTGGTAGAATTCATAAGGCGAAAAAAGATTGGCATCCAACCATACTGCTCCCTTTTCTGTTTTTCCCATTTTGGAGCCAGTAGCCGTTGTCAGAAGAGGGCAGGTTATTCCATAGCATTCTTTTCCTTCTACGCGGCGAATCAGTTCAATGCCAGAGCAAATATTACCCCATTGGTCGTCTCCGCCCATTTGTAAAATACAACCATATTGCTGATAAAGGCGCAGGAAATCATAAGATTGCAGTATCATGTAATTGAATTCCAGGAAAGATAATCCTGTTTCCATACGATTTTTAATGCAATCTGCTGTGAGCATACGATTTACAGAAAAATGCCTTCCATAATCTCTTAAAAATTCAACATAGTTTAAAGACAACAGCCAGTCCGCATTGTTTACCATGATGGCTTTTCCTTCGCCAAATTCGATATATCGTTTGAATTGCTCTTTTTGGCTGTTCATATTTTCTTGAACTTTTTCGACAGTAAGCATTTTTCGCATTTCTGTCTTGCCACTGGGATCCCCGACCAAACCTGTTCCTCCGCCCACCACCACGATAGGGCGATGCCCTGCTCTCTGCAAATGGGCAAGTACCATAATCTGTAGTAAATTTCCAACATGAAAAGAAGAGGCAGTAGGGTCAAAACCAATATAAGCAGTGATCTTTTTATTATTCAATATATCCCGTATTTCAGGATTGGTGACTTGTTTAGGGGTTCCGTCTTCGTTTCTGGCAATGAAACCTCTTTCCAGAAGAACATCAAAAATTTGCATAAACTTCTCCAACGATGATAGTAAGTATTTTATTTCTTTTAAAAAAGTGCATAGCATATTTTATATCAAAATAGAAAAATGTCAACAGAAAGCTTTTCTATGCCTGTAATAAAGCCTCTCCCATCTGAATTCTCGTTCTATCGTTGCGGATGAAAGCAGGCTTTAGAACACGGATGATTCCACCCTGGCGATATTGCATTCCCTGAGATTTTATAGAGAACTCCTGAAATTGAAAATTTTGCTTGATTTCTTCTTTGATTTCAGGCATATCCCCTCTGCGCACAAAAATTTTTACGATTCCATGATTTTGTCTGAGATAGTTTTCCAGAAAGTTGAGGCGGCTTTCCCATTCACAGAATTTCTGATAATTTCCTAAGGCTTTTTCCAATCCTTCGCTGATTTTATAAAAAGCATTGAAAATATCCACAATACCCTGCCATGTCCCGGAGCTATGAAAACCAAAATATGCCCGTTCCCAATTTTGCAGATAGCTCTGCCTGTTCAGGCTATTGCTTTCTTGCTGTAGAAGACACCATGTATTCAGAAAAAAATTCTGCAATGGCTCTAAAAGAGAATGGTCGAACTTTGCTACGTTCCCTTGCAGCAAAACGACTTTATCCCAATGCTCTGTTGGATAAACAAAGTCTTTCTTACCAGAAATAGCAGGGAATTTTCTCTGTCGGATCGCCAGTGTTCCTCCCTGGGAAGACAAATACCAGATAGATTGAAACTGGGAGATATTGTCCTGGATTCTGACAGGAAAAATAGCGTCTTGTTCAAGAGAATGAGAATGGATTTCTTCTATCAGCTCTATGGTATCTTGTTCTAACATCTTTCTGCTATTTTCCAATTTATTGGCAGGATTGCTATCCTCACAATACCATAAACTGACGATTGTATCCAGAAGCTGAATCAAAGAGAAAAAGCCTGGTAGTGTGTCTTTGGGAGATGCAGAAAAAAATTGTCTGTGGAATTGGGCCAAATCTAAAGTACATCCTGAAAATTTAGGATAGTAGCCATCCTGTATCTGCTTTTCCGATACAATCCCCTTAGAATATTGGAAAAAATCCTGAGAAGAAAGAATTTCCTGAGCATTGAGAATCCAAACAGTAGGGATATTGGCACTAGCTCTTTTCACTTCCCATTCTCTAATCCAATCATTCAGATGAGACAAAATTTTATGAAATAAGTCCAGCCCCCAGGGACACATTCCCACGCTTATCTTGAATAAAGCTTGAGAAGGAACATCGCCCTCCAAAATAAAATCCTGTATTTCCGCAACACTCATAGCAGGCAGATCCGAAAAGATTTCCTGAAAGCAGGAGTATTCCTCTTGTGCTATTTTGCATATACCATGGTCTTTTTTTTGTACAAGCTTCCCCAATATAGCAGGATGGGGATAGAGTCCTTTCATTCCATCCGATTTCATGGCGGAGTGTAATTCTGCTAAGGAAGAAAGAATACTTTCACGCTCTTGCTGTTTCTCCCTGGAAATGTAATGCATGGGCTTGACCAATTTTTCCAGGATTTCTCTGGACAAGCTTTCCCTATTTTCTGGCCAGTCTGCTTCTATAGTCTGCACTAAAGATAAAATTACATTACGCATGGCAGGCATGGCAAAATTTAATTTTTTCAAATAACCAAGCATTTCAGGCTGATGGCCACGGCAATATACCATTCTATCAGGGAGGAAAGAATAGCCCGTAAAAGGACGATCTTCCACTGTTAATGGATAGCCAGGAATGATTTCTCCAGGAAGGCTTGCAGAGGCAAATTCATAACGAATATCCGCAAATATTTTTTTCGCTTGTTCATAGCTGCCAGCAGCAAAAGAGATAGGATATCCCTCGTTCTGTAGAGATTCCTGAAGACTCCACAAAAGATCCTCATATTTTTTTCTTTCCTCAGCACTTTTATTTTCGTCTCCATACATCTCTTGGTCCATAGAGAGTATGATTTCTCGTATTTCCGATAACAGACTTTGCAAATTTCCTTGCGTTCTATATAAAAAAGCTTTGTACCAGAAGAAGGCATCATGCCATCTTTGCGTTCTGAAAAAAAGCGATTTTAAACTTTGTAAAATCTCCCAGCAGGAAGGATATAGAACTCCATAAGTATAGGAAGGCTTTTTTCTTATCTCATTTTGTATCTTGTATCCTGCCTCTTGCCTTTCCGTGCCGAATTCATAGTTTTTTTCGCACAAAGGATTTGTAGGGTCAGAAACAAGAATATCAATCTGGAGATACTCCAGGAAAGGTTTCATATCAACGATCATAGCCTGGATATTTTCAGCATAATAACGGATAAGCTCGTTGATAAATTCTTCTTTTGCATCGAAAGATATAAGATGCAATACAGAAGCGATGTCTGTATTTCTCTGAATAAAACATTGTAGTATTGTTTCATAGAAGCAAAGATGGGGATTTTCTTTGTATATAGAGCAAATCTTCTGCAAAGATAAGGCAAGATTCTCTGGAATAGGTATAGGCTGCCATTCTTTTTTTTCTATGCTAAAGCCGATCATTTCTTCTGTTCCCCCAAATTTCTGGGATTTCCAAAAGAATTTACTGAAGGTGGTATTTCCAGAAAAATTCCAATAGCCTTGAATATTAGATAAAACGAGAGATTTCAAGGTTTGTGAACCCAAACGATTGGCGGACGCGCCACTTTCCGAGCTGGTAAAGTTCCACAGAATCCTGTAATGATCAAAAACAATATCCCAAAACTTTTCTATTTGAAGCCAGAAATCCTTAGGAATAAGAATAAAATAAGCCAGAGATTTCTCGAAAAGTTCCTGCATAGAATCCAAACATTCTTTGAGCCAGTAGTGAGGATGAACCTCTTCTATCTTGAATTTAGAAAGAGAGGATTTGAAAAGATCCAGCTTATACATGAAAAATTTTAAATTTTTTGTAATTTCCTGAAAGGGAGGCAAATCTAAAAGTTTTTTTTGTGCTTCCAGTATTTCTGCAATATTCTTTTTCAGCTCTTCGATCATTTCATAAAAATTGTTTGCCTGCCTGATTCCATATTTTATGTTTAAAACAGGCAATACTCTGAGAGATATCTCTGTTGCTAAGGAGTATTTTCTCAATAGAAAATTCCATTCTTCCCACTTTTTTTTATATTCTTCGACTTTCGTTGAAACAACGGGGATTTGCCTGGCAATTCCTTCTATAATTTCGAGAATAATCTTATGCAAATCTTCGGACTTCTGGAATCCTTCGGAGCGTGCAAAAAGTATATAGCGATAGATATTGTTCAAATATCCCATTTCCTGGGCAAGAGCAATTGGTTTAAACTGGCTGCGCCATTTTTTGGAATCCTGCATGGCAATATAAATTTCATGCAAAGTATTTCCAAAGCATTCCTCCAGGCTCTTTGCATTGACAGATATAGCGGACGGCAAAGGTTGCGTTTTTGTCACTGGCTGAGCAGTTTCAGGGGCTTTCAAAGCATCTTTATTGGAAATTTTAGGCAGGGTTTGTGTGGAATAACCTGACATATCTAATTCATAGACAATGCTTTTTAAATTGTATGGTTTTTTTTGTATATAAAATTGCAAGGCACTTTCAGCCGAAGACCAGGGGACAAGTATCTTTTTGCGAGTAACGAGTTTAGGAATCTCAAAATAGTCTTTTCCTGCAGGCAAATTTGTTTTATTTAAATCGCTTATATCTTTTACTTCCAGAAAAGAACCATTCAGACAATAGAATACCATTTGAGAATGAGTAACAGAAGAAGATAGTTCTAAAACAAGATTTTTTGTATCCTTGGTAGAATCCATCAAATTCCATTGTAAATTTAATTTCGGGCTATCACAAGATACTTGCTGGTTTAGCTTGATTCTTTCACTCATGCTAATCTCCTCTTCCCGCCAAAAACAAATCCAAAACTTATTACCCTGGTCACTATATGCCTGGTTGCCAATTTCTTGAACTCAAAAGTCTTTTGAAATACCTATATTCCGCAGCTTGTAAGTGAACTTTTTCGATTTTTAAAGAGAACCACAGATAAACACAGATAAACACAAATAAGAATTTACTTTAGGGCGAAATGGACTTTCAAAATATAAACAATCCGCAGATTACACAGATTACGCAGATTGAAAAAGCATAGCATGATACTAAAACCAATGCCTTTAAATCTGTGTAATCTGAGTAATCTGTGGATAAATTTTTAAAATATATCCGTGTTTATTTGTGTCCATCTGTGGTTCAAATGCGTTTTCTTAAAGAACAAACTAAAAAAATTAAAATTCTTTCCTTAGAAGCTGCAGAAGGTAGGAAATATTGTTATTTTAGAATTATCCTCTGTATTTTTCAAGGAATTTATTTCAGAGCAACGAATGTTTTATGGATTTTTAGAGAGGATACGTTCGATAAAATTTATTTTTTTTTATTTTTTTTCTTGACTTTGGTACGAAATTATGTTTTAATATGTCTCGTAATCGGGCGATTAGCTCAGATGGTTTAGAGTGTCACGTTGACATCGTGAAGGTCACTGGTTCGAGCCCAGTATCGCCCACCAAAAAGAAGCGGCCTATATGGCCGCTTTTTTTTTTACTATACTTTTTTTGTAAAGGATGCTATCTTTGTAAAAATCTTTGTGCATGTTTTCAAAATATTTGTCTTTGTAGGGGAAAAAAATGGAAAAAGGACAAACGTTTGTTACTATCAGCAAAATTGTTTTATGGACTCTTTTTCTTGGTTTTTTTTTGTTCTTTCTTTTTCAGATAGACAATATAGAGCGTTCCTTGCTAAAGATTCGGCAAGAAATTTCTGATCTCAAAAGAAACCAAAGATTTTCTAATGTCTCCTCTTCTCCTGTTGCTACGCAGGAATCCCAACGCAAATACCTTCATCCCGAACTACCCAACTTTCTCGAACCCGATCCCTTCAATTATGTCTGCGAAGAAGCTGTAATGAAAGGGAAACTGGACGGAACCTTAGTCCAGAGATGGCCTACCGATCCCAAAGGCTTTAACTTCATTATCGAAAACGATGGCTCTTTGCGCCAAAAATTGGAAGTATTTTGTATTGAACCAGCAGCCTATGATCATTGGAATGATCCCGAAAAATATGCACCCAGAGCAGCCGAGAGAATCGAAGTGCTGGACGACTACAAAACCTGGATTTTCTATTTCCGTCGTGGCATGAGATGGCATCGCCCTTCTTTGAAAGACTGGAGCGATCCTCAATATAGATGGCTGAAAGAAAAGCTGGATAAAGAAGAACAGTACGTCACTGCATACGATTTTGCCTTCTATCTGGATATGGTTCTCAGCCCTCAGGTGCAAAGTGGGCATCTGAAAAATTATTATGAAAAGGTCAAAGAATACAAAGTTCTGGACGACTATTGCATGGTAGTGCATTGGTCAGAAAAACAGTACCAGAGCGTAAGTGCCATGACCCAGATGTTTCGCCCGCTTCCCAGGTTTATTTATGAATATGACAAAGAAGGCAACAAAATTCCCAAAGAAAATGTGGGTACAGCTTTCAATACTCATTGGTTCAATTATAATGTGATTGGCTGCGGTGCTTATCAATTCGTCTCTCATGAACCAGGAGTCAGCATAAAATTGACTCGAAACGAAAGCTATTGGGGGCCAAAGCCCAATATCAAAGACCTTGTCTATCTGATCTACCGCGATTCCAAACAAGTGCTTTTGAAGATGAAAAGCAAAGAACAAGACCTGGCTGATGTTATCATCCATGAGTACGTTGTAGATGAAAACAAAAATCCTGATTCTCCTTTCTCTAAGGGGGATATTCTCGTAAAGGAAATTCCCGTAGTAGGCTATACCTACATTGGCTGGAATGGCGATCACCCTTTGTTTTCTGATAAGCGTGTACGCCGTGCTATGACTCATGCCTTGAATCGCAAAGATATTCTGAAAAACATTGTCCTGGGTTTGGGGATACTCACCACTGGCCCCTTCTACCCTGATTCCCGTGCCTACAATAAAAAGATAGAACCACATCCCTTTGATTTAGATGAAGCGGCAAGGCTTCTCAAAGAATGCGGATGGGAAGACAATGACAAAAATGGTATTCTGGAAAAAGAAATCAACGGAAAAAAGATCAACTTTGAATTTTCTTTTCTTGTGTGGAATACTTCCGAACAGTGGAAAACCATTGCCCAGATATACAAGGAAGACCTCTATAAAATAGGGGTTCAGATGAACATCCGCGCTCTGGACTGGCCTGTATTCCAAAAGATGATGAACAACAAAGAATTCGAAGCATTCAGTGGCTACTGGCTGATCAACTATGATGCAGACCCTTATCAACTTTGGCATTCTACTCAGGCAGATATTCCTCTAGGTTCTAACAGAGTTTGCTTTAGAAATAAACGTGCAGATGAAATCATCGAAGAGGCAAGGCGCACCTTTGAAGGGGAAAAACGCGCAAAGCTATTCCATGAATTTCACGAAATCATGCACGAAGAGCAGCCATATACCTTTTTCTATGCGCCTACAGACGAGATGGTGTACTGGAAGTATGTAAAGAATGTTATCTTGCGCAAAGAAAGACCCCACATCTTCTCTTTGCCATACTATATTGATAAATAAAGGGGTGGCTTATGGCAATCTATATTCTTCGGCGAGTTTTATTGATGATTCCCACATTCTTCGCCATTTCCTTTATTATTTTTCTTATCGTCAATCTTGCTCCAGGAGATCCTGGGGAAATGGCTAGCTCCCAAGGGCAGGAAAGTGCGGGAGAGAGTGGCTCGAAAAGAGAAGCTACCCGCATTTTCAAAGAGCAATTTCATCTGAACAAGCCTGTTGTCTTCAATTTCCGCTATGGAATAAAAGAAGAAGAAATTTTGCAGTACATCAGCAAAATTTCCAAACAGATGGCTGCCAGCACGAAAGAATTGATAGAAGCAGAAGAAATTCTGGAAAACTATGCTACCTATGCACTTCCAGCCCTTGCTTCTATCATAGAAAAAACAGACAACGACGAAATTCGCAACACAGCAATCAGAGTCTTCCGTGACAATGCACGTGGTCAGCAATTCCGCGAATACCGCAGCATATCGGGAAAAGAAGCAAGAGAGCTTCTGGCGAAGTTCGATCAGGAAAATTCCAATCGAAAACAAGAAAATTTCCAGGAATACCAGCGAGAAGCCTTATACTTTGTCAACAAAGAAATCGGCAAGCGGAATGAATATGTCCGAAGTCTTGTTTACGAAAAGAACGACCCTCCTGAGAAAAAAAAAGAAGTGAAAGACAAGATTCTTGCCTGGTACAAAGAGCGCGTTTCCTGGTATACCTATTCTTTCTGGGAAAAGGTCAGAATCGCTTTTGGCGACACTCGTTTTGCCCACTATTGGTACAATCTCTTGCATTTTGATTTTGGAATATCCCATGTGGATAAGCAACCCGTAATGGCTAAGGTTTTGGATAAGCTGCGCTATTCTGTAACGCTTTCGCTTGCGTCTATCTTCATATCGTACCTCATTGCAGTGCCATTAGGGATTTTCTCTGCTGTAAAACGCAATACTCTTAGCGATAAGTGCATTACGATTATGCTTTTCATGCTCTATTCTTTGCCTACATTCTTTGTGGGAACATTGCTGCTGCAATTCTTCTCTTCAGGAGGGGATTACTGGCATATTTTCCCAACAGGCGGGTTCATAGCAAGAGAGTACGTAGACATGACGACTTACGAGCAGCTCAAAAGCCTTCTGTGGCATATCTGTCTGCCGCTCATCTGCCTTACTTACGCTGGCCTTGCTTCTCTCTCTCGCTATGCAAGGTCTGGTCTTCTCGATGTAATACGAGCGGATTATATCAAAACCGCAAGAGCCAAAGGCCTGCCAGAGTATCTGGTCATTTTGCGCCATGCTGTACGCAATGGCATGATTCCTGTCTTGACATTACTGGCCTCTGTTCTGCCTGTTCTAATTGGCGGCTCAGTGGTAATCGAGTTTATCTTCGCTATTGATGGTATGGGTTCGCTCATGCTTCTTTCGATTACCGCCAAAGACTACAACACCATCATGTGTATCTCTTTGATTTCCGCAGTACTCGTGATGCTAGGAATCTTGCTTTCCGATATTTCCTATGCTCTTGTAGACCCCAGGATTTCTTTTAAGTAAAGGGCAACAACGTGGAAAAAATACCATTGCAAGAAATCACCCCGGAAAGACATCCGGAATTGTTTGAAAAAGTAGGGATAGAATCCGAACAGATCGAAATCTCTGCGATTGAAAAGATAAGCTTCTGGGCGATTGTATGGCAGCAATTCAAGAAGAATAAATCAGGCATGTTTGGCTTGTGCTGCATCATCACCCTTGTTTTGCTTGCTATTTTCGCTCCTGCTATTACTCTAGACAAGCCTTTCTATTGTAGCATACAAGACGAAGGCACTTACTTCCCCTGGCTCAAATCGCTTTTTGATCGCAATTTTTTTGAAAATGGCGTGGACATTTTCTTCAATTTGCTTATGCTTCTGATGCCTCTATATTTGCTTGCGTTTTATATTGTTCGGAAAAAAATGGGAAAAGCCTTCTATCTTTATATTGTAAAGATTTTCCTTTGTTTTATTTTCACTCATCTTGTTTTGTTCGGCATCGTAAATTTTGCCTGTTGCTATGGAATCGAACCTTCGTATTACAATGCCCTGATGCAAAAAATAGGAATCACTCCGTTGTTCCAGATAGACCATGCAGGCATTGATTTTTCCGACAACGCACCTGTTCCTGAAGCCTTAAGAGCAGAATTGCTGAGAAAAAAATATGATCTATCAGAAAATGCAGTCTTTAAGGTCATAGAGCTAAACAAAGCCTGGGAAATCCAGGAACAAGGCCTGAGCAAATATTCGCTCAAACTGCAAGGAGATAAGCTCAACCTGTACCAGAATGTCCTGCAATCCCAGGGCAAAACTTTCTCCTATCTCTTTCCTCCCCGACGTTATGGCTATAGGGAAACGGACATTACGGAAATGAATCCAAGACCCCCTAGCCAAAAATTTCCTTTGGGAACAAGCAGAGAAGGGCATGATCTTGTTTCTCGTATGCTCTATGGAACACGCATTTCCTTGACCATTGGAGTGGTAGCGGTTTCCATCTATATTGCCATTGGAATCATCTTGGGCGCAAGTGCTGGCTTCTTTGGCGGGAAGGTAGACCTTTGCATCTCCCGTTTCATCGAAATCATGATCTGCTTTCCTAGCTTTTTCCTGATTCTGACCCTGGCTGCCTTTGTGGATAAACCAAGTATCTTCCATATCATGATTATTATTGGTATCACGCATTGGACAACAGTAGCCAGGCTGGTTCGTGGGGAATTCCTCAGACTCAGAGGCATTGATTATGTCCAGGCTGCTATTGCCCTGGGCCTGAACAAAAGCAGAATCATCTTCAGCCACGTCCTTCCCAATGCTCTAGGCCCTGTTCTGGTAACGGCAACCTTTGGAGTGGCAGCTTCTATTCTTACAGAATCCACGCTGTCCTTTCTTGGCCTGGGAGACCCTAGCGCACCGAGCTGGGGAGTCATTCTAAGCCAGGGGCGTGCTCTGGGGAAAATGTGGTTGATTCTAACGCCAGGATTGGCGATCTTTTTTATTGTTTCGGTCTTTAACCTGGTCGGAGAAGGGCTGCGCGATGCCCTGGATCCCAAGCTAAGGCAGTAAAACTATGGAAGAAAAATTACTCAGAATCCAAAACCTCCATACCTTCTTCTTTACGGATAGAGGGGTGGTTCCTGCTGTTCAGGATGTAAGTTTTCATATTGACAGAGGAGAGACTGTCGGGCTTGTAGGCGAATCAGGATGTGGAAAATCCGTTACAGCCCATTCTGTCATGCGCCTGATCCCTGATCCTCCTGGAAAGATCGTTTCGGGAAGCATCTTGCTGGAAGATACGGAACTGACCCGATTGCCCATAAAAGAGATGCGGGAAATACGCGGGAAAGACATTGCCATGATCTTTCAGGAACCCATGACGAGCCTCAATCCCGTCATACAGGTTGGCAACCAGATCATAGAAAATATCCTGCTTCATACAGACATGGGTTCAGCACAGGCACGCCACAGGACAATAGAGCTTCTGGCGAGAGTAGGAATCCCTTCACCCGAAATTCGTGTAGACGAATACCCTCATCAGCTTTCTGGTGGAATGAAGCAAAGGGTGATGATCGCTATGGCTCTTTCCTGCAATCCCAAGCTTCTCATTGCCGATGAACCCACAACAGCCCTGGATGTGACCATACAGGCTCAAATCCTGGAGCTTTTGCGGGATCTTCAGAGGCAGTATTCCATGTCTATTTTGCTCATTACCCACGATTTGGGGGTTATCGCAGAAATGGCGCATCGAGTTGTGGTCATGTATGCAAGCAAAGTGGTGGAAATGGCGGAAAACAAGGAGCTATTCTATAACCCTAGGCATCCTTATACAAGAGGCCTCTTCCGCTCCATTCCCAAGCTAGATGATGAAGGACGAAAACTCCATCCTATTCCTGGGATGGTGCCTGCTCCGCAGGAATTTCCGAAAG
>CALKWO010000261.1 GCA_938003875.1 uncultured bacterium | reverse complement strand
TGTTCATCTGTGTTTATCCGTGGTTCAAAAGTTAAGAGTTCTCTGTGCCCTCTGTATCTCTGTGGTTAATTCTATTTTTTTAGTTTATGGCCGTTCGCAGTATATAACACAATCAAAATACAAGAAGAAAAGCCTGTGCAGGCTAAGCAGTGCTATGTTAATAGCATCTGCTTGAGTCTGCGGGAGGAAATGTGGAACTTATTTAATTCTTGTTCCTTAGGTTATTTTTTTCTTTTAGGCAAAAAAGAACTCTCGATTTTACCTGTATTTTGGTCATAAATATAAGGATAAGAAGCGTGGTTTGCGATACAATCTAAAAGGTATCTGCGGACAAATGCCTCTTTTTCTTTGTATTTTTTAGGCAATTTGTAAAGGGCTATCGCTATCCTGGATGCCTGGGTTTCATCTGGAGCCAAAATACCAGGGATTCCTAAAACAGCAAGGTTCTCAGGCCATCGAAGAAATTCTTCTTTATATTTTTTGATATGCTTTGCCAGGTATTCCAAATGGATGGAAAGAATATGCTTATGCAAATTTTTCAGAAAAATCGTAGCTAGCAAAGGATTTTCCAGGGATTGGCAATAGAGCCTTACCCACGTCATGGTATCTAGTTGCCCTCCTGGATTTTCCAGAAAGCTCTTGAGATTTTCTGCCAGTTCCGTTCCAGGACTTAGTAAGATGGCTCTTTGGAAAGCCAAAAAAGCTCTTTCTAAGGCCTGCTTTTGTGATAGAATTTCTTTTCTTTCCAATTCCCACCTTTGCAATCGATACATCTGCCCTAACAATAACCATATCCATGCTTGCGGTATTTGTCTAGCTCCTTTTTCCAACAGTTGTATTCCTGGCATAGGACTATCGTATACCATAGTCAGATACCAGGAACCTTTGTCATAAACATCATAAAAATAGGGATCCATATCTGTAATCGTTTCATACAATTCAAACATTTTAGGGAATATAGCTCCTGAAAACACTTTGTGATGCAAACTCATCTGGCTTTGTATCCAAAGCCAGGTAGCGTATTCTCCCTCAAATCCCAGCACAAATTGCCTGTTTTTTGCCAGATATAAATAATCTTCTTGCAATATAGGAATCTGTAATTGATTTAATTGAAAGGAGATATAATATATAAAAACAAGAAAAATCAATATAAAAATACCAGATTGCTTTTTTTTAGACATTGTCTTTTCTCCTACACAAAAATATGTAAAAGATATTTGACAAAAAAAGAATAGCAGGTTACAATAAATTTGCCAGCATTTTTTTTAAAATTTATGAAATTTTATAATATGTAAAAGATGTAGGTATAAAAAGAAAAATCACGCAAAAGGAGTCTATATTTTAAGGAGTACACTATGGTTTTAAAAATACTTTTTGTTATTTTATTATTAGCTGGGCAAGCTTTTGGCGTTACTGTCTATACAAGTGATTTTATCTCAACAGCCCAGCGTACCCATTTCAATAGCTTTGAAAGCACATCGGGCAGTGTCCAGACAACCGACATGATCCGTGTCGCAGAAATAAATGGAGATGGTATTGCTAGCTGGTCTCCTGTAGACGGAAGCAAAGCATGGTACCATACTGGCGGTGATAATGGCTATACCTCTATTACCATGAGCGATGGCTCGGATTTTGTAAAGCTGGGAATGTATATTTATAATGGCTGGAGTTCAACATCGAACATATACTATAACTACCAGGTACGCAACAATGGAAGTATCATTGCTTCAGGAAGTTTATTGGCGACCAATATGCCCAGTGCTGGTTTAAGCATTGCAGGGTATCGTTATTTGGGATTTGATGCCAATGGTACACCTTTCGACCAAGTTTTCCTCAGCGCGACAAATGGCAGCTCACAAGCTCCCACAAGTGGCACCTATCAGGCACTGGCTTTGGATGCTATTGAAACGGCTGGCACAGTATCTACACCACAGCCTGCTCTATCGGTAAGCAACACAACCTTTGGGAACGTCCGCGTAGGAAACAGTGCGAATGCCAGCGTAATCGTGACAAACGCAGGAGCATCTGGTTCCAGTTTAACAGGAAACATAGGAGCAGCATCAGGAAGCGAATTTTCCCCTACTTCTGGAAGCCAAAGCTTTACCTTGGGCCAAAACCAGGCAAGCACACGCACTTTTACCTATACGCCATCGGCAAGAGGATCAGACTCTACTGTCATCAGCGTCACCAGCAACGCATCCAATACAACGGCCACTTTGACAGGAACGGGTGTCAGCCCTGTCTATTCCAGCATCGTTGCCCCTGGCAGCACAATGGACTTTGGTGTGGTGGACAAAGATGTCTCTACGACAAGAACTTTGACTATACAGAACATCACGCCCGATGCTGATCTTGGAAATCTAACCAATATGACACTATTGAGTGCCAGCATATCTGGTCTGGACGCAGCCTATTATAGTATAGAGAATTTTACTCCAGGCACCGTCCTGGCTAAAAATGGCTCTACGAATCTTGTCATTCGCATCACCAACAACGATTATCTGGTAGAAACACGAAATGCCGTTCTGACCATCGTTACCGATGTGAATGCAGCTTTGGGAGCAGCAGGGAATGTCTATACATACAATCTGACAGCCTACCTTGTCCCTGAGCCTTCCAGCTATGTATTTTTCAGCATGGCTATTCTTTTGGGATTTTTACGATTGTATCGGAAAAAATAAGAAGAGGCTTTGCATTTTTCCATTTAAGTTTAAAACTTTATCTTGCAATCAATTGTAGCCGCAGGGTTGCGCCGAAAAAGCCTTGTCTGTTTCAAAAGCCAAACGCCAGCGCAATCCCTGCGTCTTTGCCATAGCACATCTCGGATGGATTGCATACATTAAGCGATGAGAATTAAATAACTTCCCCATAAGATTTCACCGCAGAGACGCAGAGAAAAAAGAAGAAGAATAAAAAATATTGGCTCTAATCCTTCGTTTTTTTCTCGTTCTTCGTGGTAAAATTCTAAATCTTCTCTTCTCTTCTCTGCGCCCTACATCTTCATGCTAATCCTCTTCTTGTGTATCTTCCTGCTTTTGGGTTCTTGCTTTTTGCATGAGCTTTTTTTGTTGTTGCATTGCTTCTTGTTGTTTTTTTGCTCTCTCTTCTGCCCCATCCATGGCCACAGAAGATTCTAAAGGCTGAGTCAAATGCCTTGCTAAAGTTCGAATCGTAGGATACTCGAAGAGTTCGGTCATGGTAAAAGGACGTTTCACGATTTGTTTGAGCTGGCTGTATACCCTGACTAAAAGCAGCGAATGCCCTCCCAGATCAAAGAAGCTGTCGTCAATGCCAATCTTTTGCTGTTGTAGTACCTGCTGCCAGATTAAAGCGATTTTTTGCTCTAGTTCGGACTGAGGTGCTACCCATTTTTCCATGCCAGAGCGTGCTTTTTCGAGAGAGAACAGGGCATCATGATCCAATTTCCCATTGACTGTAAGGGGGAATGAGTCCAGAAGTACGAAGTTAGAAGGAACCATGTGTTCAGGCAGCCTGTTTTTAGCAAAATTGCGTACATCCGATACAAGATGGTCTGGACTTTGCCATATATAGGGCTGTGCCTTTTTAGATGATTCTCTCTGCTCTCTCCAGGCATAGATATTATAAAGGTTCGTCGCTTCCAGAGAGGTTTCTTTTTCTGTGGATATTTGGAAGCCTTGCCTTGATAGAATGCCCTGGATTTTCTCCAGAATTCCTTCCACATCATGAACTTCAAGAACAATTTGCTGAATCCTGGGCCAGTCTTTTTCTTCTATACCCATCAGGACAGAGAGTTCGCTTTTTTCCACGTCAATTTTCAAAAGATCCACTCTTTCTATGCTATTTTCTCTGAGGATATCCGAAAGGGAATAAAAAGAGCAGGTAATTTCTTCGCTTTTCAGGCGTGCGCTCAACAGCTCCTCCATTTGTTCTGGGGTCATCTCCGTGCCTTCTTCTTTCTGCTGGCTCAGGATGAAATTTTTTACTACGTCTCTTACTTCTCCTGGATTTGCGGATTGCCCTGAAAGAATGGAGACATAGGGATAGTAGATAAAGCGTGCTTCCCTCCTGTTTTCCGATATACCACAGCAGAAGGTTTTTGCAGCAGGAGAATAGAGTTCCATGTTCAGCCTGAGAATATCATGAACAGCAGGTATGGGTTCAAAAGCATAAATTTTCACATCAGGGCATATCTGAGAAACCATGAGGGAAAACAGTCCAATGTTTGCCCCAATGTCCAGGATGGTATCTCCTTTTTGCACTGTGATACCATATCGCAGATAGCTTTTCTCGCCAAAGATTTCCTTATACAAGAAATCTGTCTCATTTTTATTTTTATGAAAGATTCTCATTCCATTAGGGAGTTCATAGTGTTGCTTGTCTTTCGTTTTCCCTTGTTTTTCCATCTCTAGCCAGTTGCATACGATAGAAGAATGGTGGGTATTTGGAATAAGATAGGAAACTACTCGGTTGTCGCCTGGCGCATATTCTTTGAGCAAAACAACCGCATCGCGTATGCCTTTATGTTGCTTGAGAATGCTTTCGATTTCGCCTGGCTCGACACGGAAACCCCGCACTTTGAACTGGTGGTCGCCTCTGCCTAAGAAATCCAGCCCGCCATCAGGCAGATATCGTGCCATATCTCCGCTTTTGTATAGCCTGGCATCAGGTCTGTCGCTGAAAGGATCAGGGATGAAGCGTTCTCTGGTAAGCTCATCTCTGTGGAGATAGCCTCTTGCCACACCATGTCCGCCAACGTAGATCTCTCCTGGCACGCCTATAGGCACAAACTGTTTGTATTGATTCAAAAGATATACATAAAGATCAGGAATAGGCACACCGATAACGCTGGAACAATGGCTACCCAGATCCTCTTTGCTTATGGGACGATATGTTACATGTACCGTGGTTTCCGTTATGCCATACATATTGATGAGCCTGGGCTTCTGGTCGCCATGCGTTTTAAACCAGGGGCGAAGGTTCTCTATTTTCAATGCTTCTCCGCCAAAAATCACATAACGCAGAGAAAGATCCTCTTTGACTTCTCTTGCTTCTTCAGCGAGGATCAATTGATAAAAAGAAGATGGTGTCTGGTTGAGAACAGTGACTTTTTCTTTTACCAGAAGTTCATAGAAAAGATCAAAAGAACGCCTTATGGCATGAGGAACTACAACAAGCCTGCCTCCATAAAGAAGTGCGCCCCAGATTTCCCATACAGTAAAATCGAAGGCATAGGAGTGAAAAAGCGTCCAGACATCGTCCGAGTGAAAAGAATACCATGATTGTGTTGCATCAAAGAGCCTGGCAACGTTTTGATGGGTAATCAATACCCCTTTGGGTTTTCCTGTAGATCCTGATGTATAGATGATATAGATGAGGTTTTCTGGTTTAGCCTGGCATGGCAGATTTTGTTTGCTGTAATCTTGCAAAACTTTAAAATCAGGATCTATGGAAAATATTTTGGCTTTTGTTGCAGGAATTTTATCACAAAGATTAGGCTGCGTTACCACAACGCTGGCTTGAGTATCTTCCATCATGAAATGAAGCCTTTCGGATGGATAATGCGGATCCATAGGAATATAGGCTCCTCCCGCCTTCAGAATCCCCAGGATTCCTACTATCAGCTCCAAAGAAGGCTCCATCGCAAGCCCAACCAGGGATTCTGCTGCAATGCCAGAAGATTGCAGAGCATGAGCCAGTTGATTGGAAGCTTCATTCAACTCTTTATAGGTAAAGGTTTTCTTTTCAAAAGAAACGGCTATTTTTTCTGGCGTTCTCGCTGCCTGCTCTTCAAAGAGTTCATGCACACACTTTGTCTGAGGAAATTCTCTGTATGGATTCCATTCCTTTTGTATTTTCTCTTTTTCTTCCTGTGTCAGAAGAGAAATCGAAGAAATATCATTTTGCACATTGGCTGGAATCTGGCGAAGGATATTTTGGTAATGCAACAGAATTTTTTCAATTGATTCTTTGTTGAATCGCTGGCGATCATAGGTCAGGCGGATCATGATCTCTTCGCCTGGTTCCATGACCAGGGTAAGAGGATAGTTCGTTCTCTGAAAGACTTTCAGATTTTTCATTTTGGCAAGCTGCCCATAAGACTGCACAGGATAGCTTTCTACAACAACAATGCTGTGAAACAAGGGCATACCACGATGCACATCGCTCCATCCCTGGATTTGGACAAGAGGAGTGCTTTCGTATTGCCGTCCTTCCACTTGTTGTTGCTGGAATTCCTTGAGCCATCCAGACACGGATTCCTGGGCGGAAATCCTTGTTCTGACAGGCAATGTATTGATGAAAACCCCAATCATGGTTTCAACCCCGCTCAGTCCAGGGGGACGACCCGATACCGTCGAACCAAACACAATATCTTCCTGTCCACTATAATGGCTTACAAGCAAAGCCCATGCAGCTTGAAGCAATGTACTCAAGGTAAGACGGTTTTCTCTGCAAAAGGTCTGCAATGCTTTGCTGAATAAAGAGGAAAGCAGGGTCTGGATTTCCTCGTATTCCTCTTCTTGTTTGACCATCAGAGCCTGGGGGTTCTTGTCAATGCCAAAAATATTGGGATGTGTAAATCTTTTTAGGTATCTTTTCCAATAACTTTCAGCCTGGGTCATATCCTGCTGGCGTATAAAAGTAATATAGTTCCGATAGGGTAAAGCTGGCGGAAAAATCGCTTCTCGGTTTTCGGATACGGCCTTGGAAGCCTCTATGAATTCTTCGAATAAAAGGTAGAAAGACCAACCATCCAAAAGAAGATGATGGTGGCTCCACAAAATTCTGTATGTTTCCTGAGCAAGACGTATTAGCGTAATACGAAGCAAAGGAGGTTGCCTGAGATTGAAGCCTTGCTGTCGGTCTTTTTTCATGAGAATTTCCAGCTCTTTTTCCTGGTCTTCAATGGAAAGATTTTGCCAGTCCAGATGGCTTATAGTAATTTTTACATTTTTATGGACTACCTGCAAGGGCTGCTCTGCTTCTTCCCAATAGAAAGCTGTACGCAAGATCGTATGGCGTTCCAGCATCCGCTGCAAGGCTTCCTGAAAAATATGAGGAGAAATCACAGGAAAAGGCCAGATTCTGCTGAATTGTTCAAAATACATTCCTGATTCGGGAGCTGCAAGAATATGGAATAGAATTCCCTGTTGTATTGGTGAAAGAGGATAAATACTTTCAATATCTTCTTTTTTCATCAAAATCCTTTCTACTTTATATCTTTAATCCAGAGGAATTTCTTCTCCGTACTGAGGAGTAAAGATTTTCCATTTGGTATTTTCTTCCAAAAAATTACTGAATCTGGAAACGATTTCTGATTCGCCATGCACTAGAAAAATACCTTTGGGTGGGCTTTGAAAATTTTTTAGCCATTCTAAAATTTCATAGCGATCTGCATGAGCAGAAAAACCTGGAATACGAACCACATCAGCATTTACAGGGTAGTTCTGTCCATAGATTCTAACTTCACGCTCACCTTCCAAAATTTGCCTTCCCAAAGTGCCGCTTGCCTGATATCCTACAAACATAATAGTAGATTTGGGTTCTTTATTGATATTTCTAATAAGATGAGACTTGATACGACCGCCTGTACACATTCCAGAGCTGGCTATAATGATTACTGGGCCTTTATAATCCTGGATTTTTTCCGATTCAGCGAGGGAGCTTATCGTCTTTAAATTGGGCAAAGTGAAGGGAGAAAAATCTCCATTCACTAGCTTGAGCATGGATGTATCGTAAAGATTGATATTTTTCTTGAAAACTTCTGTGATCTTCGATGCCATCGGGCTATCGATAAAAATAGGGATCGAGGGCAAAGAATTGTTGAGATAGAGCTTGTTCAAATGATACAAGACAGCCTGGGCGCGTTCCAGAGCAAAGCAAGGAATCAAGATATTAGAACCCTTTTCGTATGCTAGATTTATGGCTTTTCCCATTTTTTCATGAATGTCCACTACATTTTCATGGGTTTTATCTCCATACGTGGACTCAAGCAAGATATAGTCTGCTTCTTTAAACATATCAGGGTCTTTGATGATTGGGGTATTAGGTCTTCCCATGTCTCCTGTAAACAAAACTTTGCATTCTTTATTGTTACCTGGAAATTTGACTTCAATGATAGCAGAACCTAAAATATGCCCTGCATTATAAAAGCAGGCATGAACATTTTTGCTGATCGTGACACAAGAATTGTATTCTACAGGGCTTAATAATTTACAGCAAGCTTTTGCTTCTTTTACAGTATAGAGGGGAACTTCAGGATAAGGCTTTCCTTCACGTCCCTCTTTTCTATGTCTCAATTTTTTCTTCAGAGCATCTTCTTCATAGATATGCGCAGAGTCAAGCAAAATGAGCCTGGTAAGATCTGATGTGGCAGGAGTGCAATAAATCTTGCCCCGAAACCCTTCCTTCACTAGCTTGGGCAGGTATCCACAATGGTCTAAATGAGCGTGTGTCAATAAAACAGCATGTATATCTTTGGGAGAAAAGGGGAATTTCCCCCAGTTACGATTCTGAAAGCATCTTTCCTGGTATAAACCACAATCTACAAGGATATTGGCATCTTGTGTCTGCAAAAGATGCCGTGACCCTGTGACATTCCTGGCTGCCCCTAAAAATTTTAATTTATTTATCATATAAAGCCTCATATCCTGTAAAAATAGTTTACAATCTATCTACGATAAATAATATCATTTTTTATTATGATACGCTCGAATATTTTTATATTATATTTAAAAACGCCACGTTCGCTAATTTATTAAAAAATGCAGAAACAGCCTTAGGCGAAATCCTGGGCAGCATCATCTCCGATGATAATCTCAACCATATTTTTTCTAGATTTTGCATAGGGAAGTGATATAATATAAATTTGCTGTTATTTTTTTCCAATTTATGCCAAGTTGCGATTGTAAACAATTTCTATCAGAAGTCTTACAATTCTTATTTTTTACTGCCGATATTTTAAAGATAGGAGGCCGTTATGCAACGATTATTATTCCTGGCTTTAATTCTATTTCTGACTTGTGCTTTTGCTGCTCCTGTAACTTATACCACTCGCTCCAGCTTCTTAGCCAATCCATCAGTCACCTCCACAGTTAATATCAATTTTGATGGTTACAGTACTGGAACAGCAATCACAAACCAAACGATTTCTGGGGCTACTTTCAATTCTCCTGGTGGTATACCTCTTCAGGTCATAGCAGGAAGTACAGGAGTAAGGTATGCTATGTCTCCCTCTACAGGAGCGAATGTTCTGTCTCCTGGCGGAAGCAATACATCTCAGCAACAAGACGATTTGGAACTTGTTTTTAGTAATCCTGTAAAGGCAGTCGGTCTTGATGTCGTATTCGATGTACCAGATGGTGCAGCCTATGTCGCTATTTATTTTTATGATGCATCCAATAATCTCATTGCTCAGATTGCCCCTCATATTCCTGCACCAGTAGGAGCACCTGGCTATCAGTTTGTTGGACTTGTAGCCGATAGTGCTATCATTGCACGTGTGCTTGTGGATGAGTGGGATGACAGTGCTAATGATGATCATGTTGCTTATGACAGCATTGTCTTTACTTCTCCTGTGCCAGAACCTATAAGCTTTTCCCTTATTTTTTTAGGTTGCCTTAGTATTTTATGGGTGATTCGAAAGAAATAAATTCTTGCAAAGAGAAAGCCCACATATCGTTAATTTATGAATAATTCAGGCTAGAATTTTTAATTTTTACCAAAAATTCCTTGAACTAATCCCTTAAAAAAATATAATAATTTTTGACGTATATAATTTTAATAATAATAGAAAGGAGAAAGGAAAATGAAACATTTTATTTGGATAATAATGACAACCATGATATTTGCCAGTGCTATCTATGGCTCTAGCATTATCGGTGGTAGTACACTACTAAATTCATCTTATCTAAACCAAATGGAGCAATGGTTAGGGAATGGCCCCCTTACGCTGAATAATATCTATACCAAGCAAAGCGGTCATACAGCAAGCAATTTTCACGCAGCATCGGATGGAAAAGGAGATACTTTTTCTATCATTGAAATTCTTTCTGTAAACGGAGTCTCTGATCCGCAGATCGTTGGTTTTTATAACCCAAAGAGTTGGTATTCTACAGGTGATCCTATCGGCTATTCTTATACGGACCCAGAAAGAACCGCATTCTTGTTTAATCTCACTAAACCTAGTGTTGGCAAAATGTCTCAAAAAAATTCCCAGACCACTGGTACTACCTATACGACTGGCTATATCAATTATCAATCCTACAACAAGATTGATTATGGCCCAAGCGCATACTATGATTTGTATGTTTACAATGATATGTCCACTGGTTGGCTGCATTTACATGGTGTTTGCTACGGTTATGATGCTGGTGGAAATGGAACAGTAACAGGGGGAACTACCTGGGCGCATGAGAGTCTGACTATCGGCAGAATTGAGGTTTTCAGTATATCGGAGGGGGTTGTTCCCGAACCACACAGTATTGTATTATTGTTTTTAGCTGCTTTTAGTGTTATGAGCTATTTACAAAAGAGTCGAAAATAAAATTGTAGACAGAATTTCGACATTCATTATTTTGTCACCTTAGAAAAAAAAATAACCACAGAGGCACGCAGAACACATGGCAGATTTGCTTCACTGTGTTCTTTATGTCTCTGTGGTTATTTTTTAGGTATTTTTGTATTAGCCAAAATTCTGGTAACTAAACGCCGTATATGGGAAAAAATTTATTTTCCAGATAATGGATAAAATAGTCTGCTTTGAGGGGTTCGCCTGTTACTTCTTGAATTAAAGCTTTTGGGGTCAGTCTTTTCCCTCTGGAGTGGATATTGTTGAGCAGCCAATTTCTTAAAGTCAATAGATCTCCTTGAGAAACCCTGGACATCAGGTCAGGAATGTCTTTTTGTGCTTTGTTAAAGAATTGTGCACTATATAGATTTCCTAGTGTATAAGTAGGAAAATAGGAAATCAAGCCAAAAGACCAGTGGACATCCTGTAAAACGCCTTTTGCATCATTCGGAGGAACTACGCCAAGATATTTTTGCATTTTTTCATTCCAAAGAGTGGGCAAATCTTTGATCTGGATGCGTCCTTCCATAATTTCTCTTTCTAATTCAAAGCGAATCAGAATATGGAGATTGTAGGTTACTTCATCGGATTCGACACGAATCAGGGAAAGTTTTACCTGGTTGATGGCTTCATAGATGTCTTCTACATCAATGTTATGAAGCTTTTCAGGAAAATATTTCTTTGCTATTGGCAAATAGTAGTGCCAGAATTCTCTGCTTCTGCCTATCAGATTTTCCCACAGGCGGGACTGCGATTCATGAACAGCAGGCGACATGCTTTGTCCAAAAGGCTGTGATATTCCTTCTTCTGGCAGTCCTTGCTCATAAAGGCCATGTCCGCCTTCATGCAGGGTACTGAAAAGAGGTTCAGGCCATACTTCATTTTCATAGCGTGTTGTCAATCTTACATCGTATTTTGTAAAACCAGCACAAAAAGGATGGACTGCGATATCCATTCTTCCTGCTTCCAAATCAAATCCCATATCTTTTAAAACAACTCGATTGAAAATTTCTTGTTTGTCTACAGGATATTCTTCTTTAACAAAAGCTGTTCTCATGGCTTTTTTAGAGTTGACGATTTTTTCAATCAGGGGGATCAATCGCTGGCGAAGATTTTCAAAAACAGGGATAATCTCTTCTACAGTGGTATCTTCTTCATAGGCTGTGAAGAAAGCATTGTATATGGAGCCTTCAAAGCCAATAAGATGAGCGACTTGTCTTTTTAAGTCTATAATCTTATTGAGCCATGGAGAAAAAAGCATAAAATCCGATTGCTGCCTGGCTTCTACCCATGCTTTATAAGCATTAGACTGTGTATCGCTTAGTTCAACAACCAAATCCCTGGGGATTTTCAGTGCTTTCTGCTGGCTTTTGTCTATCTCTTTTATATTCAGTCCCTGATCGCCAGGCAAATTAGCATCTTTCAATTCTTTTACAAGTGCTACAAATTCAGGAGAGGTAAGCTTTTCATGGATCATTCCAGAAAGACTACCCTGCACTTTTGCTCTCATCTTTGTTCCCTTGGAAGGTAAATAGGTTTCCTGATCCCACATGAGAAGCTCTTGTGCATACCCTAAATCGTTAATTTCCGATACTTTTTTTAAAAAATTTTCATATTTTTTTTGCATTATGAACCCTTACGCTAAACAAAAAAACAACAAAAGCAAAGGCATAGAGGCTATACCTTTGCTTTTAAAAAAAATCCCTAGAAGTCTTGAATCTGACTTACATATTCAGGATGGTCAATAAAAGGATTACGATTTTTCTGATAACGGGAGATCTCTTCATTGCGCTGTATTTCTTTGCTGTCTACAGGATCTTCGACATGCCATCTTTTCAATACAGCTTCGTAATCATTCGCAATGGCAAGATTATAACGAATGGAAAAATAAAAAAGAGCCCTCGCTACATTGCCTCGATGCTCTTCTCTGGGCATAAATACTGTCTGGCCTTTTTCATTTTTGCCCAGAACGCTTCCGCCCTTACTCCATTGCATAGTCACTACCATACCAAAGGGATAGCTTGATCTACGGCTATTGGTTTCACTATCAGTGGGAAAAAGATGATGCAAATCGCTTTTCGCTGGCTCATTTTCTGCTCCTAGAGATTTGGGCCATGTGTGTTCTGTATTCATATCATTCCCATTGGGAATCCCTGTAGTTTTTACCAGTCTGGCGGTGTAAACGCATTTGACATAGCCATTCTCATTGTCGATTTCGCCAAACATCTTTCCTCTGGCTTTATCATAACCCAGGCTGGTATGTCCTTTTACCATATTGTAAAGTTCTTGCTTCAAATCTCTGTTGAGGAGTTTATTAGCACGGGAATAGTCTACTTCGGGGGCATTATAATATTCCCTGTAATAAACATTCCGAATAGAGGAAACCTTGTAGCCATAATCAGTTTTGTTGTCATCGCTGACAAGCTGGATACATACAGTATCCCCATCAACATGGATCGTTTGTCCTGCCAGATCATTTCCAGTGTATTTTGCGACTATATTTCCACTGCCATCTGTCAGAATGATAAAATCCTGGCCTTTTTCTACAGAAGTTTCAGGGCTGAATGTCACTTGCAGAGCAATGGCTCCAGGTTCTGTGACTTTAGTTTCTTCCTTGCAATCATTAGCGTAAGGATGAAGAGATTCTGGTAAACTCTGACAAAAAAGTTGGCCTGCTATAAAGAAAAACAGGCAAGCAAAAATTTTCCAATGAGACATCTCTGTCTCCCCTTATAAAATAGAAATTTAATGGAAACAAAACAAAGTTTATCTATAAAATAATAGATAAACTAAATAGTATAACATTTTTTGGGAAATTTCCAAGAAAATTTTTCTAGTTTGCCAGACTTCTTATTTAATCAAAACAGGGCTGTTTTCTCTTAGATAAGGATGCAATGTAATCCAATATTGTTCATCTAGTTCTATATAGCTTGCTATTCCTGCTTCTATTTGTGCTTTTGAGCCTTTTAAAAGGACACGTTGCTCTTTTTGGAAGATATCCTGTCCTCCTGCCAGTGCTAGAACCATGCCATTATTATATTCTCTGATTTGCAAGACTCTATAATTCCCTTTTGACAAAGATTTCCCAGAAACAGGGTATAATGCTATTTTCTTTTGTCCCATAAAAAGAGCAAGCCAGGATTGGGAAGAATCTATTTCCAGATAAACGCTTTCCACAGGTGATATAGCATTTCGTAAAGGAATGTTTTTTTTAGGATAGGATACATTAGAAGGCTTTGGTACATTATGGTTGTCTAAACCAGGATGCCATAGCAAAAAATATAGAAAAAAAAGAAAAAATATATTAGAATAATGCTTTAAAGGAGAATAAAGACAATAATAGCATAAAAAATTGTAAATTTTTTCCAGAAAGTGGACGGCTTTATTCTTCTGTTTTTTCCAGAAAAGATGAAAAGAGCCACTCAGTGTATGGGGCAGATAATGCCTCTCTGTTTTAGGAATAGTCTTTTTGTGGGGACGGTGCTTCTTTTTCTCTGAAAGTACCTTCATTAACGTATTTACAGGAACCTGTCCTGTCCAGGGCTCGTCTTTATCTTTTTTTTCCGGTAATTTTTTCCCAAGAAACATGCTTGTTTTCCCAAAATTTTATGACATCTGACCAGAACAGTTTTCCAAAAATCTACTTTAAAGTTTCCAATACTTTTTGCATATCCGTTAGAAATGCTGTGGGATTTGCATAGCGTGTTTCCAAATCTTTTGCCATAGCTTTATCTACAACGCCTACGACATGGGAAGGAATGGAAGGTATATATTTTTCCAAAGGACTAGGCAATTCTTGTGTTTTGGCTCTTATTACAGCGAATGTCGCTTTTTTTTCGGAGTAGGGAGGGCATCCTGCTATCATGTGATACAAGGTTGCGCCAAGAGCATAAATATCTGCTCTTTGATCTACCTGCTTGGCATCTTTGATTTGCTCAGGGGGCATATAATATGGAGTGCCTAGAAATTCATTGACCGTAACACCTTCTTCCTGTAAAATTTTTCCAAGACCAAAATCTGCTACTTTTATTTTGCGCCCTACTGTATCAATCAAAATGTTGCCTGGTTTTAAGTCTCGATGGATGATGTGTTGCGTAAGAGCATATTCCAGAGCATAGGCTATTGCAATAGCGATTTTGAAAGCATCTTTGATACTCAAAGGGCCTTTTTGCAAAATTTTTTCCAGGCTGTATCCTTCAACATATTCCATAGCCATATAGAAGCCAGCACCTGTAAAGTATCCCATTTCATATATATGCACAATATTAGGATGCACCAGCTTACTGTGAACCTTAGCTTCCTGCAAAAATCTTTGTGTTGCTTTTTCATTATTCTGCATATCTTGATTTAAAAGCTTGATGGCTGCCCTTTTTTTGGTTTCTGCATGCTCTGCCATATAAATAACCCCCATTGCGCCCCTTCCAATTTCCTTTATTATGGAATAGTTTGCAACTTTGGTTATTTTTTCTTTTGTATCAGGAAATATTTCTTCTTTTTGAGAAGGAACATCCTTTACCGCGAAGTCAGTGCTTGTATAAGTGCTTTTTCTTTGAGAAGGAATAGCTAAATTGTCCTGGGTTGCCCCAATGATTTTCATATCTATAGAGGTAGAAGTCCCCTTTCTGGTTTCTGTTGCCAGAGATAAAGGGAGGAATTTTTTTTTGCATGAATTGCAATAGACTTGAATATCCTCTAAGATATCTTTGTTTACAACGGCAAGAGTTATCTGAGAGTGACAGCCTGGACATATAAAAACAGAATGGATTTCTTGTGGTTTCATAATATTAAATCGTCTTTAAAAACCGTTTTATTTTTGCTATTTTTACAAGATAAGGAACAAGAATTAAATAAGTTCTACATTTCCCCCCGCAGACTCAAGCAGATGCTATTAACATAGCACTGCTTAGCCTGCACAGGCTTTTCTTCGTATATTCTGATTGTGCTATAGAAGTTGAACCTTATAAAATAATCTTTACAGAGATAAAAATCTCATAAATAACTATTGTATATTGAATTAAAAATGGGGAAGTTATTTAATTCTCATCGCTTATCTAAATCACAGAATATCCTCTTTCATTTCCTGCTTTTTCATTCTTTTAGTATTATCTTTGAATCTTTTAACAAATTCTTCTGATATTTGGTTTGCTATTGCAGAATTTTCTGTCAAAAGCAGTTGAAAGTCTTCTTTTGTTAGAACAAAGAGAATAGAGTCTTCCAATGTTTTCACGGATGCATTTCTAGGCTCATGGGTTACAAGCCCCATTTCTCCAAAAAAATCGTTTTCTGAAAGAACTGCTATTTCTTCAGCTACTTGCTTTGCCATATTAGGGCGATAGACCAATATTTTTCCTGCTTTTATAATGTACAGAGCATCTGCCTGGTCACCTTTTTCGAAGATTACCTGGTCTTTCTTAAAATACTGACTATCAATATTCTTTATAATCTCTCTATGCTGATTCTCATTTAGCTCTTGAAAAAGAGGAATTTTTCTTAAAATGGGAAGTAGCCTTTCCGAGAAATCCATATCCCCTGCCTTTCAAAATAGATAAATGCAGTTTGCATATTTTTACAAACTGCATTTATTTTTATAACTACACAGTAGGTGATTTAAAAGACTTCATCAACTCTAAGGTGAAATGCCATACTTCCCCGATGCTTGGTACATGAATTCTTTCTTGAGGAGAATGAGGGCTTTTAATCGTAGGGCCAAAAGAAACCATGTCCATATCGGGATATTTGCTTCCAATAACAGCACATTCCAGACCAGCATGAATTACTTCAATGATAGGGTCTTTGCCAGTGAGTTTTTTATAGATGACTTTGCATCTCTCTAAAATAGGAGAATCCATATTGGGTTGCCAGGAAGGATATCCACAGTTGCTTTCTACATGAGCACCAAGGGCATGCCCCATAGTCTCGATGCGGTGGGTTATAGCAGATAAACGGCTCATAACGGAGCTTCTCTGGCTTGTTACGACCTTCAGGAGATTTTTGTCAATCTCTACAGTTGCCAGATTGTTGGAAGTTTCTACCAGGTTTTGAATATCAACGGACATAGCAGAAACGCCATGAGGTAGTGTCTGCAAGAAATCTACAATTTTTTTGCTGTGTTCTTTTGTGACGACTTTTCTGTCTTTGGATTCATGGCAAACAGACAGGCTCACTCCCAGATCAGGGTCTGTTTTTTTGTATTCGGATCGTAGTACAACCAGCATATCTTGAACGATTTCCTGAGCTTTTTTTGCCTCTTCAGAGGGAATGAATATATTGGCAAACACATCGCGAGGAATAGCATTGTGGGCAGAGCCTCCCTTGATGTTGCTTACCATAAAAGGTATTGCACCAAAGTTGTTCAGAACTCTGGACAGAATGCTAATAGCATTTGCTCTCTGGCAGTGGATATCCACACCAGAATGTCCACCTGTAAGACCACCTACGTTTAGCTTGTATTCTACGAAATTCTCAGGTGCATTTCCAAATTCGAGAGGAAGTTCCAGATGGGTATTCTTGCCTCCTGCACAGCCTACTGTAAAACGGCCTTCGTCCTCAGAGTCCACGTTCAAAAGAATTTTGCCTTCCAACATGCCAGGCTGTAAAGCATTTGCACCAGTCAGGCCTGTTTCTTCATCTACGGTAAAAAATAGCTCCAGAGCAGGATGTTCTACATTTTCATCTGCCAGTGCCAATGCCATAGCGACACCAATACCATTATCCGCCCCTAATGTTGTCTGGTTTGCCTTGAGCCATTCCCCATCTTCTACCCATTGTATAGGATCTTTAGCAAAGTCATGCTTGGATTCTGGCGTTTTTTCGCAGACCATATCCAGATGAGACTGCACAATAACAATGGGAGCATTTTCGTAACCTTTGCTAGCAGGAACTTTGATGATAATATTATAGGTACCTGCATTCGGGGTTTCAATGGTTTTAGCCTCTAAATTTTTTGATTTAGCCCAATCTAGTAACCATTGACAAATTTTTTGCTCTTCTTTAGATTTTCTAGGGATTTGGCTAATTTCTTTAAACCATTTTAAAACCGGACTGGTCATAGGACTTACGTTCATGATTTCTCCTATTCAAGAAAATATGGTTAGAAAAAAAACAAACAATACCCAAGGGAAATTTATTATAGCATGATATAAGATTTTTTTGCAAAGAATTTTTTTTAAGCTTTACAACCCTGCTCTTAGCAAATTTTTCCTGTGCCAGATGAGCAGTGCTATGATAATAGCATCTGCTCCAGCAGGCGGTATTCAGCCTTATATTTTTATAGACTATACACACAACAGATTCTGTTAGAAGCAACTACAACCAACCTATAAGTCTTAAAATATCATGATAGGTTACATACAAAAATAGGCTCAGGAGCAATGCAATCCCTATATTGTTGAACCAGATTAAAATTTTTTCGGAGATTTTTTTGCCGCGAATTTTTTCCAGCAGCAACAGCACAAGAATTCCTCCATCCAAAACAGGCAGAGGGAAGATGTTGATTACTGCAAGATTGATGCTAATCAAAGCCAGAAAGTAGATAAAATATCCAAGACCCATTTGCAATTGATTATAAGACGCAGTAAAGATAATGATCGGGCCTCCTAAATTTTTAGCAGAAATCTGTCGGCTGAAGAGTCCTCGTAGCATAAGAAAAATATCCATAATCATCTCTTTGGCATCTTTGATTCCTAGCTTACAGGATTCCATGATTCCATAGCTTTGGGTTTCGCTCATTTTAGGAAGCAGGGCCAGACTGTCCCAATCACTAATTTCTTGTTTCTTAGCGGTCAACTCTATGCTTTGCGCTTGTCCATCGCGTATAAAGTCTATGTTAAGAGCTTTTTCTTTGGCTTGTGAAATTTCTTCGGATAAATCCGACCATTCTTTTAATTTTTTGCCATTGACAGATACAATCTGGTCGCCAGGCATGAGTTTGTCTACCGCTGGAAAATCGGGGATAGTGCTGCCGACAGCCAGCTCAGGAACAAAATAGATATCTTGCAAGAAAGAGGAAACATCTGTTTTTAATGCTTCAAAATCTAGCAGCAATTCCCTTTCTTTTTCTTGATTTTTTACGATAAGAGATGACTTTTTGTTTACCTTAAGGCTTTCAAGAAGAGACTGAGAAGAATATATATTCTTTTGGTTTACGCTAATAACGCAGTCGCCTGTCGAAAAGCCTGCCTTAGAGGCCAAAGAATTTTCTCTGACCGCTTTTACTAAAAGATCTTTTGGATAAAGGCCTAATCGGTAGACTGTTTTGTTTTTAGGAGTGATAGAAAAAGAAAGCTCCTTTCCTTCTCTTTCCACAACTATTTTAATCACGTTTTTTTTCACTGAAGATAGAATAGAATACAGCTCATGCCCTTCAGTAATTTTATTCCCATCTACTTCAATAATGCGATCTGAAGTTCTCAGGCCAGCTTCATAAAAAATCGTTTCTGGCATAACCTGGATTTTTTCCAGATAAGGAGAAATTCCGATCAAGAAAAGTCCCATCTCTTGATTGTATTCTGGCTTTATCTGACAAGAAAGAATTTGGTCTTGCCTTTGTATTTTAAACTGCATTCCTTTTTCTGCATCTCCAAAGGCTACACCTAGCTTAATTTGCTTGAATTTGGTAATCTTTTCTCCATCAATCTCTATGACCCTGTCTCCTGATTTTAGGCTTGCCTGCCAGGCAGGGCCTCCAGGGATAACCTGTCCTATAACAGCATCAGGGAATTGCACTCCTACTTGAAAAGCAAGAATAACGCCGAGTAAGCCAAAAATGAAATTCATCACAACACCAGCGACTACGATTCTTGCTCTTGCCCCTGGTTTTTTTGACATAAATTCGTCAGGATCACCTGTGCTGATTTCTCCTGGAATTTCTCCCGCCATTTTTACATAACCGCCTAAAGGTAAAAGATTCAGACGATATTCTGTTTCGCCCCATTTTTTACGAAAAATCGGGTAGCCAAATCCCAGAGCAAAGGCCTCTACTCGGACTTTTTCATATTTAGCCACTAAAAAGTGTCCTAGTTCATGAATAAAAATAAGAAAACCTATGCCAAAGACAACAATAAGCCATCCTAGGCTTATTTGCAAGGACTGAATAAGAGAGATGCCTAGAAGAATAGGGAAATACGAAAGTATTCTTGAATTCATAAATAATGTTACCTTTTTCAAAATTGTCACAAAACGGAATGAACAATAAATTTGCTCTATTGAAAAAATTTGCTTTCTCTGTCAGGGGGAAAAATTTCTTTTTCTTTTTTATTTTTAATGCACGAGACATCTTCAATGATCTTTTCTACACGTTGGCGTTCTATTTTTTGGGTTACTGTTTCAGTATAAGGTATGCCAGAAGGAGATGCTACTGGCATTGCCTGAGTTTGTCGAGCTTTTTTCCAATGCCATTCTACTGCTTCAAAACTCAATAGCAGGCCTTTCTTTTGAAAATTTTCCAGAATGAGTTTGGCTTCAGCAGGAAAAACTTGCTGGCGATAGGATTCATCCAGAAAAATTTTTTCAAAATTATGAGAAAAACCACATAGAAAATTGTTTTCTTCCAGGCATGTTTCGAACGAAAGGGAAATTTCATGCAGATGCAAAGCACATCTACTTCTAAGCCATGTATTTACAAAAGAAGATAGTGCATTTCTGTCCACTTTTATTTTTGCCTCTAAAGCAACGCTGCCTATATTGCCCTGATAGTTTTTTTTATAAACAAAAGAAATGGGAAATTCCTGCAAGGTGAATATTATGAGTTTATGACTGCTAGACCATGTGCCATATTTTTGTAGCCATAGGCCAAGATCTTTTGGCTCACCTTCATGTAAGCAATCCACTTTATTGTTGTGCCATATAAAAGCAATGCTTTCCAGCGGCAACATGACTTCTTCCACCTCAGCCTGTCCAGGCAGTAGTATTCTTCCCTGCAAGATTTCTAAAATTTGCAATTGTTTTTCAGAAACATGAAAAAGAGTGTGAGGCGAATGGATGGGAATGCTTGCTGCAAGGATAGAGCCAGGCCAGGGGTACTTCTCCATAAAATGATAGTTTTTCCAAAGAGTTTCAGGAACAAGTTCCTGCCAATTTAAAATAAGCATGTCATGCCTCAAAATTTAAGATAATTTATATAAAATATTTTCCATTAAGAAAATGCAATTATGATTACTAAGAAAGCGATATTAAAACAAAAATTTTGATTCCTATCAATGAAAATTTCCTTTTAGAAAAAACGAAACTTTCTTATTGATAGGATATATATTAAAATATAATAAGGAATCAGGATTAAATAACTTACTCATTTCGACGATAAAGATAATAAGTACAATAAAAAAAATTAGTTTTTTACCTCAGGCTGAAGCAGTTCTATTACATAGCACTGCTTAGCCTGCACAGGCTTCTTTTCGTGTATACCGATTGTAACAGCAAAGGAGAAAAAAATTGAGAACAATAGCCGTTTTTTATTTGTTTGCGTTCTTGTTGCAGGGAATTTTTTGCCAAAGCCTGTCGAAAGAACAACAATATGTGCAAAAATTTATGAAAGGCATTGTAATTCTGGAGGAAATGGGATACTATTCTCTCTCCACCCATCTTGCACATAAGTTGAAAGAGGAAGAAGCTTACAAAAAGATAGCCTCTTCTTTGGAAAAAAATGAACTTTTGTATAAATACCTTGCGGTTGAAAAAAGAGAAAAAGGAGAGACACCATACCAGCGAAATAAAATTGCTAAAATTTTTCAGACCCAGGATGCCCTTTATCTTATATGGCTTTTGTCTATTGTGAAAAATCGGATTGAAGAGCCTGCTTTGGCTGAAAATTTAAATGAGATAATACAGAAACATTGGAAAGAAAATATCCCTCAGGAAGTAGAAAAACAGCAAAAGACCATGTATGACTGGTATGAAAATCTTAATAGAAAACAAGGCAATCCCTGGCAAAAGATTTTTACCATGTATCAGAATTCCAAAGCTGTCTGTGTGGTAGAAACGAAGGATAGTAGCTTTGTTATTTTAGGAGAAGTCGAATCAGAACAAGAAAAAAAAGAAATTTTACTCTTGAAAAGCGATAGCCAGGGAAATTCAGTATGGTTTAAAAAATTTGGTGGCCCAAGCAATGATTTTGCAAATTTTCTTTTCCAAACAGCAGACAATGGATATTATATTCTTGGGACAACATGGTCTTATGGTGTAGGCAAAAAAGATGTATGGAGTATCAAAACCAACCCTGAAGGGATGAAAGAATGGGAGCAAACATACGGAGGCAAAAGATGGGAAGAAGCAAACTACGCTTTAGAAAATAAAGAAGGGGGATTTACCATCGCCGCCAGCAGTAACTCTTTTGATACAATCCATGAAGAGACCTGGATCGTCCGAACGGATAAAGAAGGCATTGCGAAATGGAAAAAAAATATAGAAGGAAAAAATACCAACAAACCTTTGATGATGCAGGAACTGGAAACAAACGAATTGATTTTCGCAGGGGATATTCAGGAATATTCTCAAGATTGGAACATCCGTGTTGTCAAGCTTTCCCAAAATGGAGAAAAAATATGGGAAAAATACTATGGTGGGGAAAAAAATGACCACGCAGTAGCTTTACGGCCTACGCAGGATGGAAATTTTATTTTAGCAGGGCATACCAGCTCTTTTGGCGATGGATGGATCAATGTATGGTTACTCAAACTAGATAAAGAGGGCAATAAAATCTGGGATAAAACCATAGGCGAAACAGGATCGGAAAGACCTACCTGCCTTCAGATTACACAGGAGGGGGATTTTATCATCACTGGCTATTTTAACACATTTGGCTCTGAAAAATACTATGGATGGCTTATCAAGGTAGGAGCGAACGGGCAATGGATATGGAAGAAAAATTTAGGAGAACGCGTTCCCAGATGGGTTATTCCAACAAAAGATAAAGGCTTTTTGCTTGTAGGGGAACAAATTGTAGATGGAAAAACCTATATTTTTGCTATCAAAACAGATTCAGAAGGAAGATTCTAGATAACTTCTTACAAATTTTATGGTAGTATGGAAGTTTTCTTTGACGCTCTTGTTTTTGGAAGATATACTATTAAGAAATAAGAATTAAATAAGTTCCACATTTCCTCCCGCAGACTCAAGCAGATGCTATTAACATAGCACTGCTTAGCCTGCACAGGCTTTTCTTCGTGTATGCTGATTGTGTTATAGAAGTTTGAACCTTATAAAATAATCTTTACAGCGATAAAAATCTTATAAATAACTATTATATATTGAATTAGAAATGGGGAAGTTATTTAATTCTGGTCGCTAAAGATGCGTTTTTTATGATTTATCTCAAAATTTGAAAAATAACGGATTTTTTATATACATACCAACCCAGAGAAGGACTCTGCACTCTGGGAAATTAGCAGCATCTTATGGATAAATTTTATATAGCATTAGCAACTATTTTGACTTTAGCTATTTTGATGCCTTTTAGTTTTGGAAAAATGCTTCTATGGGCTTTCAAGATTTTGGTATATGGCATTGGTTTTCCTTATTTTGCATGGCGTTGGAAAAAAAAGAAAATGTTGGGTGATACCAAAAAAGCAAATTATGAACTTTTAGGCCATTATGTAGCATTGCTTGGGAATAATTCAGAAATATTAAGATATTTAAAAAAACTTATAGAATCAGGAATCAGCGAAAAAGACTTCTATCTTGTAATGAAATTGAATCTGGAAAATTTAAAAAATTTTGAATTAGAAAAAGAAAGAGAAATCATTAGGGCCAGGCTAGAAGAAGAATCGGATTTTAAAAAGATGGCAGCAGAACAGCAAGAGCTTTTGATCCAATCTAAGCTGAGTCTGGAGCAGATTAAATTTAGAGAACAACTTCTGGAAAATCTTTATAACAAAATGGAAAAGAAATACCAACGATAGGAGAGAGCCATGAACAATCTTGCTATTCAGTATGTAGGCAAAGATTTAAGTCTTTCAGAAAAAGACTTTTTTGATTCCATTGGCAAGCAAATCCAAAAAGCAGAAAAAGAAGTTCCCTGGAGCAGTAAAAAAAAATATAAACTGGAAGTAAGTAAAAAAGCCCAGGAGTACGTTCTAAGGCTGATTGATGTAAAAGCAGACAAAGAGATAGAACGCTTGAAAATGCATTCTAACAAAGATTTGCAGGAACTGGAAGCTCGCTTGCTTACAGACTTGACAAAAGCTATGGAAAGATATACATTGCAGGCTGCTCTCGATATACAAAGAGACTACAAGGATGCCAAAGAGCTTGCGAAAAAAATTGATCCTGATGATGAAGAGTTTCATGAAGTCTATCTAAAAGACTTGAGAAATTCTGCACTAAGCAATCTGAAAGACATTGCACGATTGAAAGAACGAGGTCTTTAATCATTTATTTAGGTCAGGAAAAAAGATGACACCAGAAACGGAACCTGTTCAGCCAAAAGAAAATTTTGAGACTTCTGTAAAACGTCTGGAGCAATTGATCAATGAGTTAGAAAGAGGAGATCTGCCTTTGGAACTTTCTCTGGCAAGATATGAGGAAGGAATGCATCGTTTGAAAACTTGCTATGCTATTCTTGAGTCTGTCGAGAAAAAAATCGTTTCCTTGAGCAAGCGAGAGGATGGAAGTCTTCATGAATCTCCTTTTTCTCTGGATCAAGCTAAAACTCAAAAGAAAGCTTAATCTATGTCTAATATTTTAAATTACTTACAAGAATTAAAAAAAGAAACCGATGATTATTTAAAATTGATTCTTTCTCAGGAAATTACCCCGAAGCTTCTTGGGGAAGCCATGCGTTATGCGATGTTTGGTGGCGGGAAAAGAATCAGGGCTATACTGGCCATTACTATTTGCCGTATTCTTAAAGGTAAAGATGAAAATATCTTTCCTTTTGCAGGAGCGATAGAATTTATTCACTGCTATTCTTTAATCCACGATGATTTACCTGCGATGGATAATGATGATTATCGGCGTGGAAGACTGAGTACGCATAAAAAATTTGGTGAAGCAATGGGAATATTGACAGGCGATGCTTTACTCACTCATGCTTTTTGGCTCATAGCATCCAAAACAAGAGACAAGGAGATTGTGGGTTCCCTGATCGAAAATCTTGCCTGGCTTTCTGGCATTGGCGGTATGGTATCAGGACAGGTGGCAGATATTCTTACAGAAAAAAAAGCCCCTTTGGAAGATGTACTAGGTAAAGAAAAATCTCCACAGGAAATTTTGAACTATATACATAATTGCAAAACAGCAGCTTTGATTTGTTCTGCGTGTAAAGCAGGGGCCATTGCAGCCTGTGCCAACATGGAAGACATCCAAAAATTCGCTGAATATGGCAGCAAAATTGGACTAGCCTTCCAAATAGAAGATGATATTCTTGATGTAGTTGGTTCTCAAGAAAAAATGGGTAAAAAAGTAGGCAAAGACGAGTCTTTAGGGAAATTGACATATCCTGGTGTCTATGGCCTGGAAAAAGCAAAAGAGAAAGCTCAGGAACTTGTCAAGGAAGCATACCAATCAATTTCTTCCATTCCTGATAGTACAATCTTGCAAGAGATAGCAAATTTTATCATACATCGTGAATATTAATCTTTGGGGAAAAAATGCGAAAAAGAATTATTGTTTTGGCCGATACCAAAAAAAAAGAAGTATGTTCCTGCTTAGAGAAAGTTCAGCCCTGGTTAAAGGAACGAGCAGAGATTTTAGGCTGGTACAATACCTTTGAAGAAATAGAAAGAGAAAAGCTTCCTCTCACCGACTATTTGATCTTGTTTGGAGGAGATGGACTTTTTTTAGGAGCCGCGCGAACCGTTGCTTCTTTTCCTATACCTCTTTTGGGTGTTAATTTTGGCAAGCTAGGATTCCTTACAGAAGTGGACATCCATGATTTTTTTGAAAGAATACCAGAAATTTTGGACGGTCATGGGAAAATAGAAAGCCGTATGATGTTGGAATGCCTTGTAGAGCGTGAAGGCCAAATTATTTATAAACATTTAGGCGTAAACGAAGCCAGTGTTAAAGAATCTGGAGGCTGCCGTATGCTCTATATAAGCCTGAGTATCAATAAAGAACAAATTATCAGCTATGGTGGAGATGGCGTTATCATAGCGACTCCTACAGGCTCTACAGCATATTCTTTGTCAGCAGGGGGGCCTGTGGTTTCTCCTAGCCTCGATGCGTTCACTATTACCCCTGTCTGCCCGCATCTTTTAAATTTAAGGCCTTTGGTGATTAGTGCAGACTATTCAATCCAAATCCATTTTTTACCGCCCTATCCAGAAGGTATTGTTCTAAATATAGATGGGCAGATTCATTTTCCTTTACAAAAAAACGATATAGTACATATACAGAAAGCATCGAAAAAATTTTCTATACTCACAATAGGAGATCGTAGCTTCTTTCGTATCCTGAGAGAAAAACTCGCATGGGGAGAAGGCAAAATAAAAATATATTGAAAACAATGTTGTGGTCAAAATTCATTAGACACATTTCGGAGAAAGATTATGAAGTTTGGCGTTCTTGGTGATATTCATGCTAATTTGGAAGCACTTACAGTTGTTCTCTCCCATATGGAAAAAGAAAAAGTAGACAAAATATTTTGTTTGGGAGATATAGTGGGTTACAATGCTAATCCATCAGAATGTATAGATCTTTTGTTGGAAAAAGATGTTGTTTGTATTAGCGGCAATCACGACCGCTTTGTTTCGGGTGAAATCGATGCTGTAATTCGTCCAGAAACAAAGCAGGTAATCGAACATACAAGAAAGATACTACGCCCAGATCAATTAGATTTTATCGCTGATCTTACAGATGAAAGATATTGGCAGGATATTTTCCTCTTCGTACATGGCTCTCCTCGTCATAAAGACGAATATATTAATTCTTTGCAGGCAGCAAGAAATAGCTTAAATATTTTAAAGAAAGAGCGTCCTTTTGTCTCTGTATGCTTTTATGGACATACACATTTGCCTTACGTTATCTCTTCCAAAAGCATAGACACAGATTTTCATCAAGAAAAAAAAATAACTCTGGATAAGCGGTTTACCTATCTGGTGAATCCAGGTAGCGTAGGACAGCCAAGAGACCAGTGTAGTCTTTGCTCTTGTATTATTTTCGATATAGATAAACATGAACTCTGTTACTATCGTCTGAAATATGATATAAGTTCAACGCAGCAAAAGATCAAGAGCATTGGATTCGATCCTAAACTTGCAGAACGATTGGCAAAAGGAAGATAGAGCAACTTGATGCATAGGAAATTATAGTTTTAGTAATAAATGCACTTTAAGCTATATTCCAATCTTAGCCCCGAAGGGGCGAAATATAATAGCCAGGGGCAACGCCCCTGGTAATTTGATTTTTGAAATTTTAAATATGGAACAAAAAATACAAAAAAAACTTCAAGAACTTAAAATTGAATTTGAATCAGGGCAGAAAATGCTTCAAAGCTTAGAGTTGCAACAGGAAAAATTGGAAGCAACTTTACTCAGAATCAGCGGAGCCATTCAGGTTCTGGAAGAATTGTTGGAACAAAAAAATTCATATATAACGAATTGAAAACAGCATTACAGATTTTTTATCTGTAATGCTTTTGGAGATTTTCTATGCCTTTTTTTTTGGATGAAAGAACTTCGGAAGAAATCTATTATAGAGCATTAGAGCTTGCCCAGATATATTGTTCAGAATGGACAAAAGACTGGCCTAAAGATTTGTCCAGGCTTTCCTATCAAAAAGATCTAAGACTCACCATGATAAAGCTTTTTGCTAAGCTTACTGAATCCATACTCCATGAATACAACAAGCTTCCAGAAAAATATCGTATTGCTTTTTTGGATTTGATGGGAATCCATCTTCTGCCTGCAAGCCCTGCTATCGTTCCTCTTTCTTTTACTTTAGCGGAAGGTGCAACTCAGTCTTATGTCCCTAAAGGAACAGGAGTTGCTTCAAGTGTCAATCCAGAAGTGGTTTTTGAAACAGAACAAAGTCTTACGGTTGTAAAAACATCTCTTGCCTCTGTTTTCTCTGTAAACCCCTGGCAGGACAAATATACTAATCATGAAGCATCTTTAAAGAAGGCAAAACCCTTTTATATTTTTGCCAACGATGAAGCAGAAAAAAATATGGAGCATATACTATACCTGGGAGATAGTATGCTTCTGGAATTCCACAAGAATGTAGAATTAAAGCTCCAGATCAGAGCAGTGGGTGAATACCTGCCTGACTATTTTCACGAGTGGTATGATGGAGCAGGAAATAAGCTTAAGCCACAGATCAAAATGGAAAAGGATATTCTGACAATCTCTTTTCAAGAACTAAAACCTTTCCCCAAAAGCAAAATACAAGAAGATGAAACCTTCTGGCTCATGAGTAAGCCAGCACCTGACAAAGAAAGAATCCCCCATTTTATTAAAGAAAAAAATAGCATTGCTTTACCTGAAATCCAGGACATTGTCGCAGAAATAAAGGTTTCCAACCTGCTACCAGAGGTAGTTGTAGCCAATGATGTCATCGTAGATTTCAAAAAGGGATTTTTCCCATTTGGAGAAACCCCGAAAAAAAGAGACAGCCTCTATATCTCTTGTAAAGAGTTCTCCAAAGAAAATGCCATGATCTCTTTGCATGTCAGCCTGGAAAAGCCCATCAGTCATATTAATCCAGATTCTCCGCTAGTGGTTGAAGAAGATCTGATACAGCCTGATCTTCTGTTGAGCAAAATGCTGAGCAATTTTGATATGATAGGACGCTATGTTCAAGAAAAGTTCCAAAAAGAAGAAATGGAAAAATTGCAAGAACAAGGTGACAAAGAAAAAATCATCGCATTTTTGCTCCATGCTCTCAATACTTTGATTCAGGAAAGCTCTTTTTATGACACTGGACGTTTTTTTAAGATAAGCCTGAGAAAAACCACACAAGAATTGCTGAAAAGAAATCCTAAAGAAACAGAATTGCTTCGTCTCAACAGAATGCTCCTGGAAGATGCCTATAGTGAAAATATCATGCAACAAAGGAATGTCAATCTTACCTGGGAATATTGGGATGGCGAAACATGGAAAAATCTGGAAACAAAAGAATTCCGAGATACGACAAAGAGTTTTACTAAAAATGGGCAGATTTCCTTTATATGCCCATCTATGGCTATCACGGAAATCAATGGAACTCGTGGCAAATGGATAAGAGCCTTGATACAAGAAGATGGATATGGCGATCCTGGTGGATTTGTCAAAACCAAAGATCTCTATGAAATCTTAAAAGATTCCCAGGAAATTATCGAGAAGCTTGTAAAAGAAGGTATCTCGTCAGGGTATAAATACCAGCCTCCCTTGTTTACACCTCCCTTTGTGCAATCTTTATTGGTGGAGTATTCCTTTAAAGATAAAAAATGGGAAAAAATCAAAAAATACAACAATTTCGAATATGAAGACATTTTTTTATCCAAAGGAAGCTTTTATCCTTATACTCCCTGGAATATTTCCAATCCTTCCTTGTTTTTAGGCTTTTCTGATACTATAGCAGATTCACCCTTGACTCTCTATTTTGCCATGAATGAAATCTATCAGGCAGAACAGGAAAAAATACTGTCGAAGGACGAAAAATTTTCTTTAGAAAGCAAAATCAATGAACTTGTATGGCAATACTTCAATGGTATAGAATGGAAGGACATGGAAGTAGAAGAGGGAAATATCCTTGCTGGAGGTGGCGGGATTACCCAATTCTTTGGGCCATCGGATATCCAGAAAAAAACTCTATTTGGAAAAACACTTTACTGGCTAAAAATTTCCTGCAAAAATCAAAAAACAGACAACTGGATATTTTGCCCCTGGCTTAAAGGAATATTTTTCAATACAGTATGGGCCTATCATTATCTGACAACCAGGAATGAGCTGCTTGGCTCAGGGACTGGAGCAGCGAGCCTTAAGCTGGATTTTCTTCATAAGCCTATTCTTCCAGGGCAAAAAATCATAATCCAGGAAAGCGATTATCCTACATCAGAAGAAAAGAAAATCATAGAAGAGGAAGAAGGGCTGGATGCGATAGAAATAAAGGAAATTAGAGGGCAAAAACAAATATGGGTGAGGTGGCATGAAGTACAGGATTTCGTAGCATCTACGCCTTTGAGCCGTCACTATGTACTGGATCGTCTCCAGGGGAAAATACATTTTGGCAATGGAGTCAGAGGGATGATTCCGCCCAAAGGCAGCCAAAATATACTTGCTGTAGAATACAGAAGTGGCGGAGGAGAAAAGGGAAATCTGGATGCTGGAACCATAACCATTTTAACAACCGCTATCCCTAATATCAAAAGTGTCGAAAATTCTGTCCCCTCTGTGGGTGGAACAAACCAGGAAGATTTCCAGAGAGCTGCTGAAAGAGGCCCAGGATCCATAAAAAATCTTGGCAGAGCCGTTACCAAAGAGGATTTTGAATGGCTTGCCTTACAATTTCAGGAAGTGGCAAAGGCCAGGTGTATAGAAAGCCAGAGAGGCAAAATTTCTCTTGTCATTGTGCCGAAAACACCAAGAGAGCTGAAGCCGAAAAAAGTCCTCCTGGACATGATCAAACGCTATCTATCGGATCGCGCCCTTGTAACGCTGAAGGATAAAATAGAAGTAGAAGGGCCTACCTATACGGAAATCGCCATAGACATTACAGTGCGAATTCTTTCTATGGGAGAAAGCAGCAGAATTTCTGAAACCATTCAAAAGAAAATCCATGAATTCTTGCACCCTGTCAAAGGCGGAAACAAAAGCCAGGGATGGAATTTTGGAGAAAGTATCTATGTTGTAGATATAGGCTCTTGCATCAGCGAGATAGAAGGAATAGATTATATTCAAAAAATAGTTTTGAAAAAAATGGAAGGAGCTGTTGCTCTGGACACAGCATCAGGAGATAAAAAAGCTTTCATTGCTTTGGATATAAAAGCATTACCATATCCTGGGAAAGTCAGTGTAACTACGACTATGAAATAATGGGAATATTATGGAACAATTTACTTCAAATGATAAAAAAAGTATGATTCTAATTATTGATGATGAAGAAAATCTTTGCCGATTGACCAAAAGAGTTCTGGAAAGAAAAGGCTATATTGCTACAGTAGCTATAGACTCAAAAGAAGGCATGGAAATATTTGAACAAAACAGGGATTGTATTGATCTGGTAATTTTAGATATGTATCTCCCAGAAATTTCTGGCCTGCAAATCCTGGAAATGCTTTTGCAAAAAAAGGCAGATTTAAAAATTATTCTAATCAGTGGCATTTTAGAAACAAAAGAAATCTCTGAATACCTCCAAAACCCTAATGTTAGCTTTCTTCAAAAGCCTTACGACAACAGCACTCTTTTAGAAAGAATCGAAGCCATGAGAGGTTAAATTTCGTGAAACTCGATTGGCAAAAATTTTTCGGTATTGGGAAAGACGCAGGGATTGCTCTGGCGTTCGGCTTTTGATCAGATATGACGAAAAACGAGAAATCAGATTTAACATTGTCAAAATAATCGCCCAATTTTAAAAAAAATTGCAACTAACTAGCAAGTTATGGAAATTATTATCTTGATTTCTTTCCTAATCTATATTATCTTTGTTTCATAAGCTAAATTTCTTGATGATCCTGGTAAGGGTTCTGCTTTGCCAGGATTTTTTTTAACGTGTTGAAACAAAGATCATTGGAAACTATTGTAGAGAGATTAGCTATGTTTGAACAACATCCCATTTTACAGATGATGAAAAAAGAAAATCTTACTACTTTTGCCTTTTCCTTTAATCAAAAAAATCAAGATTGGGATATAATTCTGGCAAAAGAATGGACCAAGAAGATCGACTGGTCTTCCGAAGATCCAAAAGGCTTTACCAAAAGTATCAAAAAAATAAACAAAGAGGAAATCAAAGAAATTATCAATCGCCACCAGTTAGAAAAATATATCAACAATCTCTTACAATTGATAAAATCAGGAAGACACGAAATCCTGGAAATTTTGTATGATTCCACATGGGATATTTGCTCCATTACGGCTTTACATCAAACAACCAGAGAATATACAGTGGGAGGAATACGAAGGTCTATTATGTCTAAAAGCGAAATAGAGGTAATTCGTGATATTTTAAACCTCTCTCGCAGCATGACATTTCGTTGCGCCGCAGCTAATCTTCCATGTTCAGGAGCATGCCTTGGCTTACACGCACCTCAAAGCAGCTCAGAAAATTTGGATATACTCGCTGGTTTTTTGGCTTATGTTATTCGACGCTACAAGGTTAAATGGGGTATAGAAGCGGGATTCAGCCAGGAAGAGTTGAAAAAAGTTTCTGGATACGCAGAGCAATTGATCACAAATAAAAACAGCGATCTTATTTCTAACTGTTCTGCTTACAGCATTTATACAAGCATCAAACAAGCTTTAGAATATCGTTATCCTGATAGTAAACTTTCTGGAAAAATTATCGGCATTGAAGGCTTGGGAAAATTAGGAAGCCAGTTGGCTCAACTTCTGCTGAAAGAGGGAGCCGATCTTATCGTCACAGATATGAATCCTGATCAGATCCAAGAATTCGTCAAGACACATAGTCCGACTTATGGCTCGGCTATCACTGCTGTATCTCCTGGAGAGATTCGTATGCAGATGGGGCATGTTTTTGTCCCTTGTGGATATAGTGGAGCACTATCTCGCGATAACATTCATGAAATCAAATATCATATTATAGTAGGTGGTGCAAACAATGTTCTTCTCAGTAATTCTGTAGCAGGAGAAATAGAGCTAGCAGAAAAATTACACCGCTATAAAATGCTCTATGTCCCTGATTGGATAGCAAACATTGGGGCAGTCATCTGTGCGACCGATATTATTCTTTCAGGAAATGTTCCTGTGTTAGAAGAAATGCAGAAAAAAATCGAAGAGATTTGTACACCATTAGTAAAAGAAATTTTAATACAAAGCAGACAGATGGGAAAATTCCCTCTTGATGTAGCTTATCAAAAATTCCATCCTATCCTTTATAAACAAAATAGTCTGGAAGCGTTCTATGCGAATACACAAAATACAATTATTGGCGAATATTAATAGGCTGTTCTTTTTATTTTTTATATGTATCCTTGCCTGTCAGAACAATCAAAAAGAGGTAGCTATTTCTTTAGAAGAAAGCAGCATTTTTGCAAATAAAAAATACGAAATACAATCCCAATTTTTCCAAAGAAATACCTTACAAAATATTTCTGCTGACTATACAGCTCTAAGAGGAAAAATAGAAAAAGGGATTTACCAGGCACCGGAGAAGGCAGGACAAGACACCATAACCATCTTGCACTCTCCCAGCAACTTCAAAAAAGAGATTGTTATTGATATTTTACCAGCTCCAGAACTATCGCTTTCTTTAGATAGGATGAGCTTACATTGTAAAGAAAGTATATCCCTTGAGCCTGTTCTAAAAAGCAAAGGAAAAGATCTGGAGATTCATCTTGACGAGGTAATATACCAGGCAGAAAAAGGCAAATTTATAAAAAATATATACTATGCCCCGGAAAAAGAAGGGGAAGATACGATTCGTGTTTCCGTTCCTTCCTGGAATCTCATGAAAGATTGGAAATTTTCTATTCTAAGCACCCCTGTTTTCATGGTGGAAATAGCTAAAAAAAGCATGGAAACAGAAGAAAAAGTTCCTTTTGAAGTTTTCCTGAAGCTTCAGGATCAAAAAAATCTTCTCTCAGAGAAAGATTATACAGCAAAAGCCGAAAAAGGAACAATACAAGGAAATCTCTATATCGCACCAAAAACTGCCAATAAAGATATTCTTTTGTTCCAGCATACATCAGGCCAAAAGGTAGAGATCGTTTTAGAAATCAGGGATAGTATACTGCTTGAAGTAGAAATTCCTAAAAACAAGCTTAATATCAATGAAGAAATGCCTGTCGTAGCAAAGCTATATAAAAGCAAGGTACTCTCCACAGTACCATCGGAATTGAAATTTTTAGCTAAACTCGGCAAATTTATTGAAAATATATACCATGCGCCTGACCAGGAAGGCATGGAAACCATTCAAGTACTCCATGCGCCTAGCGGAATAGAAAAAAAATTTTCCATACAAATCGAATATTCCCCTTATCAATTTTTGGAAACAGAAAGGTTCAGAGTACAAGTTCCTGCTGGTTGGAAAAAAGAACAATCCGAAATTGGCTTCAGGGCTAAAGGCCCAAAAATGACAGAATTTCAAGGAGCGGAAGTGAGCATAGCCTTTTTTCCAGGCCTGGATTTTCTGGATGCTCAAACCATAAAGATGTTTTTCCAGCAGCAAAAAATGGATAGCCGAGACTTTGAAGAATCAGGCGAAGAAGAAATTATTCTTACAGGAAATGTAAAAGCAACAAAAGTAATCCTGGAAAATTTCGCTGATAAAGCCAGGAAATCTTGGTGGATACTTGCAAAACACGAAGGAGCAGTATACATTTTAACCTTTACAGGCCCATCCGCTCTGTTTGAAGGAGAAAAAAATATAACTCAAGAAATGCTCGATAGCTTTGTGTTTAAACCAAGGAAAATCCAGGAAACTACATCTCTGAAAATGGAAACGCAGAAACAAAAAATTATGCATGATTATTTTTCCATGGAATTGCCTGAAGCCTGGGACGTAAAAAAAATCGGTGCCAATCTCCTGATTGCATCCAGTAAATTACACCACCAGGGAAAATCCGCAAGCCTGTTTTTAATGAGCTATCAGCAAAACGAGATAAAGAACCTGGATGTTTCTTTAATTCTCCTGCTGTTCAGGCAGGAAACAGTGAAAGACCCTACGCTGAAAGTGACAGAAGAAACAGATATTTCCTTATCGGACGGACCTGCTAAAATGATTGCCTTTGAAGGAGGGAAAGAGTCTCTCCAAAAAACCTGGATTGTTGCAACAAAAAGCAATACAACAGCCTATGGTATTTTAATCTTTGCTCCCATAGAAATATGGAATGCCAACCCCGATTTTGCTATGGAAATTTTAAAATCCTTCAAATCTGTAAGAAAAGTGAAGTAAAAGGATTTCAGAGCGATGAAAGATTTCCCTTATTCCTATATAAAATTTTTTTTATGCTTCTTTGCAATGATTGGCGGATGCATCACGCAAACAACGGACTATCTTCTAAGCCAAAGGCTTTCCAAAGCCAATCCATCCCATCAGGAAATACTCAAGGGAAATTCTTTAGAAAAACTTCTGACTTCTGGTAATCTAAGCGAAAGAACCCTTTTTATAGGGCTTTCGCCTCTATATCTGGCACAAATAGGGAACTTCATTGAGCAACGCACCACAGCACAGCCTGTCGTTCAAAAAAACGTGCCAAGAGACAGTTTCCAGGAAGAAAATTTAGCGAACCTGGAAAGAATGCTGTTGGATGCAGAGCCTTTGATAAGAACTTTAGCCCTGGAAATCTTAGCCTGCCAGGAAAACGGAGAAAAATCCCTACAAGATTCGCTGAATGATAAAAACCCTTATGTAAAGCTAGTAGCACTCCATAACCTTCAGGATAGAAATGGCTCCATTCCCTACAATGCACTTCTATTGAATGAAAAAGAAAAAATAGTGCTTTTGGAAGTTCTCTATAGTCTGAAACAAAATAAAGACAAGGCACTCTTGCCTTTTCTCTGCCATTCTTTGCAAGACACTTCGCCTTTAATCAGGGCTAAAGCTGTCTATGTATTAGGAGAACTTGGATTTTTAGAAAGCATTGATTATCTATGGGATCTTCTGGATGACCCTGAACAATATGTCAGAAAAGAAGCCCATCTGGTTCTAACAAGACTTACAGGAAAAGAAGCAGACTATCGCTACTATGAATTGCCTGAGAAAAGAAGAGAATCTATTATGCTATGGCGTTTATGGTGGCAAGAAAAACAAGCAAAACTTCAACACAATTCAAGGAGTAATTGATGAGTCGAAAAATTCTAACTACTTTATTTTTATTGTCTTTTGTTTTTTCTCTTTTTATCTCTGCTGAGCTAGAAATCTATTTCTCTCCTAAAGGAGGGTTCAGTCCGAACAACAACCATCGTATGGTTACGCTAAAAGACGGCAGAACGGTACATGCTGATCTTAACAATGCCTTAATCGAAATGATTGAAAATACCAAAGAAGGCTCTACCATAAAAATAGCCATGTACGCTTTCGGATATCGCCCTGTGCTGGATGTTCTGGTAGATGCTGCCAAAACAAGAAATATCAAAGTCAAACTTATCCTCGACTCCATCGCTGACTGGACAAGAGAAATGCACAAAGAAGTCAGGGATAGAATTGCTGCTGAGCATGAAAGTGCAAAGCAAGAAAACCGCGTTTTTGATTTTCAGCTCAAAGAAATCTTACCGCAAGCAATGGTAGACAGAGGTAGATGGAAAAAAATCCAAAACGATGTCATTATCTATGGAACTATGCACGAAAAATTTGGAATTTTCTTTGAAAAAGACTCCAAAATCCCTCTTCACGGTTTTTGTGGAAGTGCCAATATCTCCTGGAGTGCTGGAGAAGTCTTTGCTGAAAACCGCGTTTTTTTCAAGAATGAGCCCTCTATGGGAAGACAGTTGGCAGAAGAATTCGCACGCCTCTGGAACGAGTTTGGAACAGAATTAACCAAAAACTGCCAGAGCGAAATTTTTCTTCCTGCCCAGACCTATTTGGGCGATGTTCAAATCATATCCAATGCAAAGCCTCTTGATGAAGAGAACTGGCAGCGCATAGACAAAGTACTGCTTGATCTTATGGAACAGGTAAATCCACAAAATGGAACGCTGGATGTTGCTATCTTCAGTTTTACCCACACAGGACTTGCTGAAAAATTGCTGGAACTGGCAGAAAGATACCCCAACATAAAAGTACGCATTCTCATGGATCAGACACAGATGGTAGGAACGGACAACCACCAGGGCGTACTAGGGCCTTATATGGAAAAAGCAGCGGAATTCAAAAATCTAAAAAATTTCGAAATCCGCTACAAATGGAGAGCCAACATTTACGCATGGGATCCACAGCTTCAAAAATGCGAACTCATCCACTGGCGAAATTTACTCTTGCACCACAAATGCCTTGTTGTCAATGGTAAACGCATGGGTTTGGGAAGCTACAACTGGTCTACCTCAGCAGAATTCCGCAATTTTGAAAACGTTATGGTTTTCTTTGGAGAAGTACCAGAGCATCAAAAAATCATCCGTCGTTTTATGGATGAATTTGAATTTATATGGAACAGCCCAAGACCAGAAGGCAAACTCAAAGAAAAAATCGTAGTTCCCCAAGTGATTTCAGGACCTAAAGGCAGGGAGTTAAAACAGATCATCGTAACAGTATATGAAGATCCTGATTGCAAAAAAATCATGGAAATTCTCGATACCAATCCCGATGGCTGCAAAGAAAGCTCTCTATTAAAAAGCACTGGTCTGACCACAGAAGTGCTTAGAGAAAAGACCGACAAACTCGAAAAAGCAACACTGATCTTCTCCAGAGTAGAAGGGGAAGAAAATCTCTATCAACTCGCCGACTAGATTCATCTCCATCATGGCGGATTTCCGCTCATGGCGGATTTGTAATCCGCCATTCTATTTTAAAGGATAGGAAATTATAGTTTTAAAATTTTACCACAGAGGCACAGAGAACACAGAGAAAAATGAGAAGAGAACCACAGATGGACACAAATAAACACGGATATAGTATTTAAAATAGTCTCATTCGGCTGGATAAAGAAACGATAAAATTGGAGAAAACTATTACAAAAAATTATTTGTGTTCATCTGTGTTTATCAGTGGTTCAAAAGCAAAAACTCTCTGTGTACTCTGTGTCTCTGTGGTTAATTCTATTTTTTAATTTAGAATCCGCCATTCCATCTACCGTTTATCAGGTTTTCTATGGATATACAAAAATTCCTTGATCAAGTTTTAATGTGGACAGAAACTCCATCCCAATATATTGGAGGAGAATGCAATAGCGTACAAAAAGACCTTTCTTCCGTAAAGACAACGCTTTGTCTATCTTTCCCAGATACCTATCCTATCGCTATGAGCTACCACGGTCTTAAGTTACTTTATGAAATTGTCAACAGAGAAGAAGATCTGGCATGCGAAAGAGCCTTTGCTCCTTTACCCGATTTCATTGAATCGCTCAAAAAATACGACATTCCCCTCTTCACACTCGAAAGCAAAAAGCCTATACGCTCTTTCCATTTCTGGGGATTTTCTATTGCTACAGAAATCAACTGGACAAACATCCTGGAAATGCTTTACCTGGCACGCGTCCCTATCTGGGCATCGCAGAGAACAGAAGAAGACCCCATCATCATAGCAGGAGGCCATGGGGTGTACAACCCAGAGCCAGGCGCACCCTTTCTGGATATTGTCGCTTTTGGAGATGGTGAAGAAATGCTGGTCGCTATCTTGCGGTTAGATGCACAGTTGCGAGAGCAAAAAGTCCCAAGGCAAGAACGCATAATCGAAATATGCAAAAAAATTCCAGGGCTATATGCACCTAATCACTATGATGTACATTACAAAGACGATGGCACAATCGCCGAGATCATTCCCAGGCATGGTTTGCCTGCTCAGATTCAAGCACAATACATACAGGATCTCAATAGTATAAGAACGACCAGGCCCCTTGTTGGCTACCATTCTGCCGTTCATAACCGCATATTCCTCGAAATCATGAGAGGATGCACAAGAGGTTGTCGTTTCTGCCAGGCGGGAATTATACGCAGACCTTTACGCCTGCGAAATGTAGATTCCCTTGTAGAAGACGCTATCCAGATTTATCAGAACACAGGCTATGACGAAATCGCCCTCTATTCTCTTGCATCCAGCGATTACCCCTATCTGGAAGAACTCACGAATCGTCTTTTAGAAATCTTCGCGCCTAAAGGAGTTGGCCTTAGTCTCCCTTCTCTAAGAATCAACGAACAACTCAAAATTTTGCCTAAGATTGTTGCATCTGTAAGAAAATGCGGATTGACTCTCGCCCCTGAAGTAGCAACAGAAAAGATGCAAAAGATCGTAAATAAGCCCATTTCACAGGAAGAAATGCTCAATGCTATTTCCAATGCTTACCAGCAAGGATGGGACTCTGTAAAATTGTATTTCATTTTAGGGCTGCCTTTCCAAGAGGAAGAAGACCAAAATGCGATCATAGAAATGCTTTATCAGGTATCTCAAACTCGCAGAAAAACTCATGGATATGCAGGAAACGTAAGTGCTTCCATATCCAACTTCGTTCCTAAAGCCCATACAGCCTTCCAATGGGCACCCATGGCAAGGGAAGAAACCTTGAGAGAAGCCCAAAGACGCATGAAGCAAGCCATCCGATCCCCCAAAATCGAAATGCACTTCCATGATGTTAGCTTTAGCCTCCTGGAAGGGATGATTGCAAGAGGCAATCGCCAGATGGCAAAGGTCATCTATAGTGCATGGCAAAATGGAGCCTATATGGATGCATGGAATGAACACTTCAAAAAATCCGCATGGGACAAAGCCTTTGAAGAACACAATATCTCCCCAGAGAAAATCATCTATAGGGAAATTCCATTGGAAGAGAAACTGCCATGGCATCATATCAGTTGTGGCGTGTCTTTAGACTTCCTGGCAAAAGAATGGAAAAAGGCTATAAACCAAGAAATCACACCTCATTGCAGCACAGGAAAATGCAACAATTGCGGCGTTGATGTAAAATTTTGTGCCCAATTAGAAAATACTATTCTGAGAACAGGCATAATTTAAAATTTTACCACAGAGGCACAGAGAACACAGAGAAAAATAAGAAGAGAACCACAGATGAACACAAATAAACACGGATTAGATAATCTTCTTGCTGTAATTTATTCATGAACAGCTATCTAAAAAAACGATAAAATTGAAAAAAACTATTATAAAAAATTATTTGTGTTCATCTGTGTTTATCCGTGGTTCAAAAGTTAAGAGACCTCTGTGTCTCTGTGGTTAATTCTATTTTTTTAGTTTATGGCCGTTCGCAGTATTGCGCTGGCGTTTGGCTTTTCAGCAAACACGGCTTTTTCGGCGCAACCCTGCGGCTACAATCTAAGATATTACAGAAATTTCCAGAGATAGTAAAAATCGAATTGTTTATAGTAGTCTCTTTTATAATTATAATTGTATTCCAACTGGCTCATAAGAACAGTAAGATATATCTTTTCCCAAAGCTTGTCGAGCTTCTTCTGGCAGAAATTGTCAGGATGGGTAAGAATATATTGATACGCCTCTTTGCTTTCAAAGTATCCTTGCATTATCATTTGGGTGACAGCGGCTTTCCAGGTATCTCCTATCCATTCTATCAGTTGAACCATATCGAAAAAGGGGCTATCTTGCTTTTGTTCCAGGATGTTCCAGTCAAAACGATACTGGCTAATTGCCTCTTCGCTAAGATGGAACTTAAGGGAAAGCTCTCTGTTCACTTCATCATAGACAAAATATTCCAGGGATCGTACTATCCAACCAATGTCTTCAAAGACATTCTGATTTACGTTTTGCTCCAGCCTTAATTTTTTAGTGCCAAAATCGACGATTTTCAATTGGTAAGACTGTTCTTTATTGCAGATAATATTAGACATATGCAAATCGCCATGGGGAAAGCTACATCTATAATCGTGGTTGTTTGGTTCCTGAATGTTAGCGATTTTTAGCAATGCCTCGGAAATCTTTTTTTGGATTATGGTGGAAATATTTTCTTCTTTATTTACCTGTTCCAAAAGAGATATGGCCTTATTTCTTAAATCGCCAAGATAGCCCTGATAATGGAATTCTTTGTTGCTATCTTCTGTCTGAAGCATCTGGTTCATATTTTTATGAAAAACCAATATTTCCTGGCCGAACCGAGTTATAATAGGTTTTATGCTTGCCAGATGCTCTGTGATTATGCTTCTGATTTTTTCTTTGTCTCTGGACATAAACAAAGAGGCTTTTTCCCAAAGGCTTCTAATGTTTTGGTTCAGGAATACATCGATTGTATTGCCATAGCAATATTCTACAATGATACCTAATGGGTATTGTATGCCAGAGCTATCCTCATAGATGTAGTAACCGAAAATCTTGGGAACATTGAAGTCTCGGTTCTGAATCTTGTTAAAAATCGCTATTTCCTGATTGTCCTGGCGCAGTTGTTTATAAATTTTATGTACAACCTCAAACCCTTGAATTTTTTGGTAGTTCACGCAATTTGTAGATACGTTTTTTTGGATAGGCTTTGTGTCTGTAATCTGGACAGCGCGATCAGGAATTGTCTGCGAGCGAAAAAGGATTCTTCCCCTTTTTTTCATATTCAACGTTCTTTTGGCAAAGAGCAATAGAGAGACAATATCATACTCTTTTGTATAGTCTATTTCTTTGAGAAGGTATTTTTTATCATATATCTCGGCTATATATTCTCCTTCTATACAGAGAGGCACTGCATCTCTAATATTTTCTAAATAGACAGGCAAATAATACAGCTTACTTTGATTCCCATTAAAATATATCTTCAATATAGCTAGCACGATCATACCATTACCGTGATTTTCACTATAATAATCTTCTATTTCTACTCTGAACTGGCTTTCTGTTTTCCTATCGAACCAACGCTTATCCATAAGAAATTTCAGAAGGCTTTGTTTTATAATTTCCAATAGATCTTCCATTCTATCTCCTGGCTACATATCTTTCCAATTTTCCTCTATTTTCTGGCTCTGAATTATAGAATTTTCTGTAACGATGGCTCCTTTCAGGCAACTCCTGCCTTCTATTCGGGAAGGGCCAAACACAATGCTGTTCTGAATATTCACATCCGCACCGAGAAACACGCCAGGATAAAGGATAGAATTTTCCACGAATGCACCATGACATGAAAAATTTTTAGGAACAATGGAATTGTAAATGCTTTCTCTATGAGAAACCTTTTCTGTATGGCATTTTTTGTCCCAGGTTTTTGGCAATAAGTCAAAATCAAGAGAAGGTTTTTCTGAAAGCAGCTTCATATTGGAATGGTAGTAAATTTTATAAGACCCAACATCCTCCCAATATTCCTGGAAAAGATATGCTTTTACTTTCTGGCCTTCCCGAATCATTGCAGGAATAACATCTTTACTGATATCATAGTTCCATTTTGTTTTTGCCAGCTTTTCCAGATAGTATTGTAATTTTTCTGCTTTTATAATACAAACTGCGGAAAAAACGGTAGGCACCTCTGGATGGGATGGTTTCTCGATAAAATGAGTGACATTTTGATTCTGGTCTACTTTGACCATACCGAAAAGACGGACATCTTCCAAATCAATTTCTTTATAGCCCATGGTGATATCCGCATCTTGTGTTAGATGAAATTCCAGCATAGGGCGATAGTCAAAAAGATATACATGATCGCTATGCAAAAGCAGAATATGCTTGCAGTCTTGACTGAAAATATACTTCTGATTCTGGATTATAGCATCCGCCGTGCCTTTTTCCTCAGGGGGGATTACTTCGGCAAACACATCATCAAAATTTTTTTGATAAACACCATTGTACATACAATAGTTTAATTTTATGGGATGATTTCCCCATTCTTTCATGAGATAATGAATCAATTCCTTGCGCTGGTAGTATGTAAGAAAGACTATCTCCTGAATCTCTGATACCACGCAGTTCCTGATGCTGAAATCAATCAGAGAGCAACTTCCTCCATAAGGAATCATAGGCTTTGGTAAACGCTCATAAATATTTCTCAGCCGTTTTCCAAAGCCGCCTGCCAGAATTACCGACTTAACGCCAGAGCTTATGCTCATAGAACTAAAGCCTTTCCTCGAAATGTTTCAGGTATTTCTCTACGATAGTGATAATATCGCTAATTTTTATGGGCTTTGTCAAAACATCGTCCATTCCAGAAGCAATACACTTTTCTTTTCCGTCTTGCAGAGCATCTGCCGTTAGAGCAATGATAGGAACATGCCCATTGCTTCTATTTTCATATTCCCTTATTTTTCGAGTTGCTGTTAAGCCATCCATTTCTGGCATTTGTACATCCATAAATACAATGTCTGGTTTCTGGTTTTGGAAAAATTGAAGTGCTTCCCATCCATTTTTCGCTTCTATAATCTTTGCCTGAGGCAAAAGTTTACAAATCATAGCCTTTATCAACATCATATTGGTTGGCACATCTTCTGCTATAAGAATAGACAAGGGAACTTTGAGTTTAGAAGTAGATATTTTTTGAGAAATCTGATTGATTGCTTTTGTTTCCTTGTCTTGATCTTGATAATACGCAGTTTCTATGGAAAAATAGAATGTACTGCCTTTGCCAGATTCACTTTGGAACTCGATTTTTCCCCCCATTTGTTCTGCCAGAAAATTGGAAATCACAAGCCCTAAGCCTGTTCCTCCAAATTTTCTGCTAATAGACTTATCTGCCTGCGAAAATGCCTTGAAAAGGTTTTGTTTCTGGTCTTCCTGGATGCCAATCCCTGTATCGCGCACAGAAAATTTATATCTTCCCTTTTGGAAATTGATTGCCTGGAATTCTACCTGAATCTCCACTTCTCCTTTTTCTGTGAATTTGATGGCATTGCTGCTAAGATTGACAAGAATCTGCCTGAGGCGGATGGGATCTATTTCTACATAGGCTGGCATTCCAGGAGAAAGGGTAAAAAAAAGATTCAGTCCTTTTTTTTCTGCATTATATTTAACGATGTCAATCGTCTCTTTTACAAATTCCAGGATGTCTGTTCTTATCATTTCCAATTCTAATTTTTTTGCCTCTATTTTGGACAAATCCAATATATTATTGATGATGCCCAGAAGTGCCTGTCCAGATATATTGATGCTTTTCGCATATTGCTGCTGAGTAGAATCCATCGGTGTTTTGATAAGCAATTCGGTGAAACCGATAATGGCACTCAAGGGAGTTCGAATTTCATGGCTCATGCTGGCAAGAAATTTGGATTTTGCTTGAACGCTCAGCTCTGCATGAGATTTCGCGTTCTCTACTTCTCTATAGTGGCGAGCATTAGAAATGACAAGCCCTATGAAAGATTTTAAAATAAGCGATAGATTCAGATAATGATCAAGATATTGTGGAAACATGATATTTTCCAGAATAATGTATCCAAATACCTGGGAATCATAGCCTATTTTGATGATAAACCCATTTTTATCTTGATGGATGAGATATTCTTGTGAAAAATTCAATAATTTTTCTATGCTATCCCTTCCATAGTCTTTTCCAAGGCTGGAAATAGCTTTTTTGCTATTGTCTTTCATGATCTGCACAAAAACGATATGGCCAGGTGCGAACAATACCTGAAAAAGATTCATGGTACGAGAAATAATCTCTTCTTCTGAAGTGATGCCTGACAATGTTGGTATAATATCGAAAATCATGGAAAGCTCAGAAATCTTGCGGCTAGTTTCTTTTTTATGATCTTTCCCCTCTAGTTCAAACTCTCGGATTTTATAGCTATTCAATATACCTTGGATATGTAGCTTATAAAAATCCATACCTATTGGCAAGATACTGAAAGGCATATCTATAAAATCGCAAAATTCCTGGAGCTTTCCAGAAAAATTATCATAGATTCCTGTATCTATAACCAGGATTTCCTTTGCAGATTCTTGAAAAAAGCCCATTGCCGTTTTTTTGTTGAACTTCCAGCGATCTATCACAAAATACTTCCATTGCTCTACCCAGCCAGGCGTCAATATATAATAATTTTTGGCAATAAAATGTTCTAATAAATCTTTTGGTGCTATCAAATCGTGACAGTTGGAAATATCATAAAAACAGCATTTTTTCATTTTACTTCTATCACCAGAATATCCCGTACATAAGTATGGCATGAGTATGCAAACATCGGATGTGCCATCTTCTAATACCTGGATATACTGAGAAATTGCCAGAATATCTTTATTTTTCAAAGAGCAGCAAGTGGACGGCAGCATGGCAATATCCACGTTTCCTGCATTCAGTTGTTTCAATGTTACTTGCAGTTCTTTGGAATAGGTCAAACAGCTTACAAGCTTTAGGTTGTTTGTCATATTCTTCCTGTTCCCCATTTTTCCACAGCAGATGCAATAGAAAACAGCGTTTTTTCTGCTACCTGATAGGGAATTTCGCCATGATTTTCTGCAATGAGCAAACCCCCATTTTTTCCCGCTCTTTCCACGATATCCTTCACAGCATATTCAGCCTCTTCTTCTTTCCATCGGCACATAGCAAGTCCATTGAGGTTTCCCAGTACGCTTAGTTTACCATCGCACAAATTTTTGATTTCGCCAATATCTTCCAGGCAGCTTACACCCACAATAGCTGTATTCGTCTGGATTACATCTGCCATAACAGGCTTACAGCGTCCTGAAGCAAAATGAGTTGCAGTGGGGCCATTTATCTTGCCTATCGTATATTTCGCTACTTCAAAGCCTGTTTTTCTATAATATCCTGGCTTTATTATACTGGATGAAGAAACAGGGTCAAAATAGCATATCGCTGTTGCACCAGCTTGCAACTGGGCATTGGCCCATGCAATACAAAATTGCTGATTGATTTTCATCAGATGTGCCCACAAAATAGGATGAAATTGCATTAAATCAAGATATTTCTGAAATCCCAACTGCATTACAGGCAAGGAAAAGGGAGACATCACTACGCCAATGATGGGTACTGTATCTGCTACTTCTCTTTTTAAAGCAGAAATTGTCTTTAAAACTTTTTGTATCCCATGGCATTCTTGTATTTCAGGGGTTTTTAGCTGGAGTATCTGTTGGAAATTTTCTATTATAGGCTCGGCAGAATTGGGTGGCCCATCATCAAAAAAAAATGTTTTTCCGCCAAAGGCTTCAAGCTCCAAAGAAGCATAAAAAAAAGCATATAAACAATCTGTTTTATATTTTTTGTGCATCTGGATCTGAGCTTCTACTACATTATCAGGGTTAGAAAAATATTCTTTGATAGAAATTCCCATTTCTTTTGCACCATAGTAAGAAAAAAGCAGCATCAGGGGAATACGGTCAGGCTGCTTTTGAGAAAGTGCAGTAAGCACTCTTTGCATGGAATTCATAGCTTCACTCCTGTTTCCAATCCTGGAGAATTCTTACGGCATCGGCAGGGGAAATGCCAATAGCATCTGCCCCAACCTCTTTCCAAAGCATTTTATCAAAGATAAAAGGAGCACCTCCAACAAGAATTTTTATGCTATAATTTTTTTTAGCAAACTCTTCTTTTAACTCTCTTACTTTGATGGCAGCATGATACATTAATGTAGAAATAAGGAGATATTCAATCTTATTTTCCATTGCTTTTCTAGCCATCTCTTGAGGGGAAGAAATTCCGCCAAAATCTAAAATAGCAAACCCATTTGCTCGTAAATAAGAATTGACTATTCTTCTGCCTAGAAAATGAAAATCCATGAGCGTAGCAATGGCAATTTTGGGATTATTTGGTATTGTAGTGTAAGATTCAGAGAATAGCTTATCCAAAATTTCTTCACATATTCTGCTGCTCATATAAATCTGCGACAAAGCTACATCTCCCTTTTCCCATTCATCTCCAATCTCATTCAACACCATGGTGATAAGATTGGTTATAGTCTCCATACCTGAAAGATCTGATAAAAGCGAAGATGCTCTTATTTTATCAGAATCTAGCAACGCAGATTTAAATGCCTCTTTCATTTGACCTTTCCTTGTAAAAATATATAACAAAATCTTATGTTTCAACTTATAAAGCTTTAGCGACTTGAGCTGCTATCCGTGCATTGTTCAAAAGCAAAGACACATTGGCTTTCAGAGTAACATTTTCGCTTTCTTTTCTTAGAAATTCCATCATAAAAGGTGTCAGGGCATATCCAGAAATATTTCTTTCTTTTGCTGCTTTTTCCGCTTTTTCCTGCCATAAATGAAATTTTTCCAGAGGGACTTCATCTTCTGCTGGCACAGGCACGGCAAGCATAATTCCTCTCTGACAGCAAGCCAGATGCGTCTTGATATAATGAGCTGCCTCTTGGGGCGTTTTCACCATACGATCCACAAGAAGAGAGGTTTGGGCTGTGTAAAAAGCAGGAAGATTAGAAGTCTGATAGCCCAATATGGGAATACCCCAGGTTTCAAACCATTCTCTGGTTCTTGGCAAATCCAAAATGGCCTTTGCACCGCTAGAGACGACAGCCACAGGAATCGTGGCGAAAGCAGGAAGATCGCTGCTGATGTCCATTCCGTCACCGCAATGTACACCGCCAATGCCTCCTGTTGCAAAGACCGCTATTCCTACCTTATGAGCTGCCCACATAGTTGCAGCGACTGTCGTAGAACCACAGCCTTTTTCTGCGATCAAGAGAGATATATCTCGCAAACTTACCTTAGACATTCGTGATCCTGTTAAACGCTCCTTTTGCTTATCATCCAGTCCAACACACACCTGTCCGTCTAAAATAGCAATTGTGGCAGGCACAGCACCTTCTTTTTGGATAATTTCTTCCAATTTCAAGGCTGTTTCTAAATTAGTGGGATATGGCAGACCATGAGAAATCAGTGTACTCTCCAATGCTACCACAGGTTGCTTTTTAGCAATAGCATCCTGCACAAAAGAAGAAATCTTCAACATCCTATATTTCCTTTCTATCCAATCTCTCCTGCAAAATTGTGGTGCAGGATTTCCTGTATTCGAGTGCAATCTCTGGTTTGTGCTAAAGCCCACATGAGCTTTACTGTTGTGGCTTCCAGTGTCATATCTTTTGCGGAAATGGCTCCTGCTTCAATGGCTTTTTTTCCTGTTTCATAGAGATCAAGATAGGTAGAACCACTGGCGCAAGGAGAAATGATAACAACGGGGATACCTGAATCTTTAGCTTTTTTTATCAGTTGCAGAATCTCTTCGTTGATTGTAGGGATATCCCCTGGGCCAAAGCCTCTCATGATAATGCCATTTGCCATTTTTTCTTCTATGATTTTGGATAAAAAACATGGAGAAAAGCCAGGGAAAAGGTTTATTGAAAAAATATTAGAGTCGAATTGATGCTTCATCTGTAGATTTTCTTCAGCGTTTTTAGGATAAGAACTTGTTGTAAAATATTTTATATCTACCCCTATTTCTCCTAGAAGAGGAAATTGAGGAGACCAGAACGCGTCAATTTTTTTGGCATTCCGCTTGGAGCTTCGATTTCCTCGTATAATTTTTGTATCGAAGACAACGGCTACTTCACGAATTTTTCCTTGGGCAGCGACTTGAAAGCTGTTAAAAATATTGAAAGGGGAATCGCTTCCTAATTCTGTGATAGGCTTTTGTGAGCCTGTCAGGATTACTGGTTTATCGAGGTTGCCTAAGGCTAAAGAGAGTGCTGATGCTGTATAAGAAAGGGTATCTGTGCCATGAGTGATAACAAAACCATCATAATCATGATATTTTTGCTCAATGGCCTTAGCCAGTTTTTCCCAGATAGAAGGAGTCATGTTGGAGCTATCTATGTTGCAAAAGGCATGAGCATCGATCTGCGCAATTTCTTTCATCTGCGGAAAAGTATCCAGAATCTCCTGGATGCTGGTGGCTGGTTTCAGGATTCCTGCTTCATCCTTGACCATTGTAATCGTACCGCCCGTTAAAAGAAGAAGTATTCTGGGGGGGTGTGGTGTCCGAAACATACTCATCATCCTTTCGATTCAGGTTCCGATAGTGACCCGACTCGCCAACTGGCTAGTTCGTAACCAGAACGGTTTTATCAAATTTGATGTTTTTATTGTAATCGTTTTGCTAATAAACTACAAGCCTAAAAGGCAAATTTGCTTGATTTTTTCTTTTAACTTTGGACTTATATAAAAAGTCTTGCTCTGTATGTTGCAAAGTAATAAAGCCAGGGCATTTATGCCCTGGAAAGGTTATTCTTTCCCTGTTACACTTACCATTCCTGTTTCCATTCCTTCCATCTGCAAGGTTTTTCTTATTATCTTGGCTTTAGTGGGTTTGTTGAGCCAGTATAGAAGTATACTTACTAAAAATAGAATTCCTGCCATAGCATAGCCGATATAAGGCATGATAAAAGATAATGATGGGAGCATAGGAACAAGAAAGTTCAAGGCTTCAGGATGAGTGAGCCATGGTGTCAGATGCTGGAAAGCCAATACCAGCAAAGCAAGGCTAAAAAAAGTTTTAGCAAGGTACTGCCTTCCCATGCTTACCTCTAGCACTAAGACCTGTGCATTGTCCTGAGGACGACCAATCTCTATCCAGGGAGAAATTTTTTGGCTTGTTTGGGGTGTAACCCAGAAAGTACATTGATTTCCTTCTTTGATTACCATAGAGCGATATGCAGGAACAAGAAGACAGCCAGGAAAATAAGGCATGATATGCAAAATTTGATCCTTGCTCCTGATGATTTTGATCTCTGTGAAGGCAATGGTAACAGGGAAAACTTGCCAGGGTATCATTTTTTTATAGTATTCCAGGGAGATTTCTATTTCCAGATTTGTAGGAATCATAACAGGCATTTTTTTTGTAGGAGGAGCAGTGTTAGGAGAAGCCAGATTAGCAATGGGCAACGAAGAGCCAGCAGGCTTTATGCTATCATAAGGATTCTGAACGTTTATTTTTCGGGTTGAGCTGTAGGGCTTTTGTGCTAAAGACTGTATAGGAGATACTGGTATTGCTGGAGATGCTATCGCAGGCTGAGCTAAATTTCCAGGGGCTGCCTGAAATTTTTTGGTCGCTGGACTGGTAGCCAACTTTGGCAAAGTAGATGTTTCCGCTTTTTTTTCAAAATTTTTTTTGATTTGCTCTTTTAGGTATTGCAAAGCTTCTTCTTTGCCTGTGAAGGATGTTAAAATAGGTGTAAAACCCAACATATCAAAAAATTTGCTAATTTGAGGCAAAACATGTATAAATAGAAGCATTCCCTCTTGTTCTTTATAAGTTTCGACCAATTTCAACATAAGCTGCAAACCTGAGCTATTGATGAATTTTATTCCTGTACAATCCAGAATAATAAACTTATATCCTATATTAAGATAATCCTCAAATTGCTTTTCACAATGGCGTACACTCACTCTATCAAATGTGCCATTTATCAATACAAGCAAAGCAACCTGATCGCTATCTAAGGCTTCTTGTTGTGTTTGGAATGTTAGCATTTTCCTGCCTTTCCTTTGATGATTGTGGCAAATTCGCCACAATCAAATTTTTTTACATTAAGGATTTTTGAAATTGCTTGATCCAGTACCTTGCCACCAATCTTTCCATTGATCTATAGATTTTTTGCGCTCTATGCCAGAAGCATCTGGGACAAAATCAAAGGTTAGATTTGTGTGACCTTGCAATGCCTGGATTGCTTCTTTTCTAAGCAAAACAGCATTGTCTTCCAGGGCTTTAATCAATAAAGGTATTGCAATGGGGTTGGATAGTGTCTCGTTGATAAAACGCAATGCTGTCAATCGCACTTCATCTACAGGATCATTTGTCAAAGCATCTGTAATGACAGGAAAACCCCTGGTATCTCCAATCTGGCCAAGAGCATAAAGACACCGCATTCGTATTTCCTGATTTTTATTGTTGTATCCTTCAATAAGATCAGGAACAGCTCCTCTACCAATCGCAATAGTTGTGAACATAGCATCAGAGCGCAGGGATGGATTTTCACTCTTAAAAAGTTGTATCAATGCTGGAACCGCAACAGCTCCTTTCTCAACAAGTTTTTCTTTTGCTGCCATCTTGATTTTGGTATCTTTGGATGCCAGGCCTTCTATTGACTGATCCATCTCTTTATCCAGAGGTGTTTTTACGAATGCTTCTTGAATGGTAATAGTAGCTGGCTTGAATTCTATTCTTTTACCGTTTTTCCAACGCAAAAAGAAAGAGAGAGTATAGACACCTGCTTTTGGTGTCTCAAACGTGTTCTGACAAAAAAGCTTTTCCTCTCCTGGCATAAGGCTCAAAGCCCCAGTAAGAGGTGTTCCTGCTTCCTTCAATTCTAAAGGATTTTTTTTATTTTGCTCTTCTATAGCATTAAAAGAATAGGTTTCAAAAGGTGTATTAGGGTCGCTACTGCCATCCATGACTTGCTCCTGCACAGGAACATTCGATATATTGGTCAACCAATAACTTACTTGTATTGGCTGGTTTACCTGAAAGGAGCTTTTTTCCACACGAATATACCCTCTGAGTTCTTCAGCAACTCCTGGCTCTACAGTACGTTCTTGCGTACTCTGACAGCCTCCCCAAAAAAGATACAACAAGAGCAAATAAAATACATTTGTCATAAACAATTTTTTTCGCATGATATGTCCTTGAAATTACAAAATTTTGCAATAATAGCTTGCTGTATAGGAAATTATAGTTTTGTCTTAATCGTAATCTTTATCGTAATCTT
>CALKWO010000260.1 GCA_938003875.1 uncultured bacterium | reverse complement strand
ACCAGTTCTCTTGCACCGAAAGTCAAAACATTTTCTTGCGCTGTGATGATGCATAAAACGAAATTTCCTATCCCGTTGTATTTGTCCGCAAAATTTTTTTGGACGTATTCGCTCTTTCCTTTGTATTCTCTCTTTACCCTCTCCCATGGAATTATTTCTACTCCATACTTTTTGGCTTCTTTCTCTATATGCTTGTTCAATTGGTCTGTCAGTATTCTCATTACTCCTTGCGAAGCTTTATGAAATCCCAAAAGCTTGAGAAAATACGCCAACGACTGGCTGTAAAAAGCCATCTCACATATCCTTTTAGAATTACTCTATCAAAACAATTATAAAAAAAATTGATATTGCCTTCAAATTCGGTTATAAATTGATTATTCATAGCGAGTTCCTTTCTGTGTTTACTGAAAAATAAAAATTATAAAGGAATCTCGCTATTTTTTCAATAAAAGTTTTTAAAGAGGGGTTTGGGGGGAAAATTTTTACAAAAATTTTCCCCCCAAGCTCTTCATCTTTCTCCCTCCTTTATTTTACCTTTCTTTTGAACTTTAGTTCGTTATATTTTATATGCTGTCCAACCCAAGAGGGATGCAATCGAGAAAATTGGAGACAATCCGATGTGTGGAAGAAGATGCTGCTAAATGAGGCACTACTATTGCGGGTGTTTCAGAAGAATTGTCTCCCCAATCATGCCTAACATGGATAAACCGTAAGCGATGAGAATTAAATAACTTCCCCATTTTTAATTGAATACAAGACAGCTTGTTATGTAAATTTTACTTCTGTGTATCCCTAAATTAAAGGGAAATCACAAAAATTTCGATTAAGATTAAGATTAAGATAATGATAACGAATCGGACTACGATTCTTAATCTTAATCTTAATCTTAATCTTAATCTTAATCTTAATCTTAATCTTAATCTTTATCTTTATCGTAATCTTTATCGTAATCTTTATCTTTATCAATGCTCATAGAGGATAAGGATTAAGATAACGATTACGATTAAGATAACGATAAGATTACAGCTTACGCACGGGAAAGATTGCCTCCGAAGGAGGCTAACTTGCTGTATAGGAAATTATAGTTTTGTCTTAATCTTAATCTTAATCTTAATCGTCATACGTGTTAAGTTTTAAAATTTTGTCTTGCAACAGATTGTAGCCGCAGGGTTGCGCCGAAAAAGTCATGTCTGCTCAAAAGCCAAACGCCAGCGCAATCCCTGCGTCTTTGGGAAATACCCTTTAAAAAGATTCGATTCCATTAGTTTCTATTGGCAAAAGACGCAGGGATTGCGCTGAAGGCCGTCTTTTCCGAATAGATAGTCATTTTTGGCGCAACCCTGCGGCTACAAATCATTGCAAAGAAAGCAATTATTCATTAACAGGTATGACGATAACGATAACGACTATTAAAAGACTTTTTACACAAGCCTCAAGCTTCGGAATGTTATAGACGAAGAGCTAAGAGAAACACGAAGAAGAAATGTTAGAATAGGTATTACTCTACTTTCATGACTTTAATATAGATAAAAGCTGCTTTCGGGCATTGTGCGTAGGGAATCAGGAGAATCTTGTCGAAAGAACCCGTCTGGCCTGCTGCTATTGTCTTTGTAAAAGGCAGCGAGAGAGTTTTTAGAACTGCCCGATTGCTGTCTTCCAACTGGATTTGAAAAACAAACTTTCCTACAGCAACAGTATTTTTATTATTTACTGTAAACGTGACATACCAGTTAGTTCCATCGTGATAGAAGCTAGGTATTTGCAAGAAAAGATTGCCGATTAAAGCAGTGTTCGTCTCTACATTTGTAGTGACAGGGAAGGATTGTAGCTTCTGAATAGCAATTTGTATGAATTCGACATGGGCGAAAGGTTCATAGGAAACCAGATCTATGTTGTCGAAATCTGCTTTGCTGGATGGCTGGATAGTCTTTTTATCGGATAGAGTCATGGTCTTGACAATATTTTTCGATACGTCCATCAAGGTAAATTGAAAAACAAAATTGCTCACAGCGATTTTGTTGTTATTGGTGATACTGAAATCCACATACCAGATATTGTCTTTTGGGTAGAATTTTTTGATCTGTATTACCATATTCTTTATCAATATGGAGTCAAAAGAAGGAAGTCCAGTGAGCTTTTCTTCTGGTTTTACAGGCTGCTTATCCAGAATCACAGGGCGAATGGGTTTCCAGTTGTTGGTCTGGCGTAGCTTGAAAGCGAGTAAAATAGAATCAGGGATTTTGCCCTCTAAAGAAGCGAACTTTTCTGGAGAGATGGTAAAATCCAGATCGCAAACCAGAATCAATTGTGCTATAATCTCTACGCTAAACATCTTCATCAAGCTTTCCAGGCTATCCAAACTCATAGGAACGGGCTTTGCCTTAGCCAGGTACTCTTCGAGCTTCTGGTTGTCTTTGTATGTACTGTAGGCCAGATAGTAGAATGCCTCTGCTACATCCCTTTTCTTCATTTCATAAAAGCAATTTCCTATAACCATCATGGTATCATGCTGTTCAAATTTATCCTTTTCGAGAGCGAGTCTTGTTATAGAGGTTTCCAGAGAAAAAGGATATTCTTTGAGCTTATATGCAATGTCTGCTGTGTTCCTGAGCAAGTATAGGGGAGGCAGCAAGTGCGTTTTTTTATAGATAGCAAGAGCTTTTTTATAATAGCTCAGGGCCTGGGTGTCTTCTTTTTTATGTACCTGATAAAAATTTCCTACTTCTGCCAGCAGATCAGGCATTCCTTGAAATTGCTCCAATAGCCTTGCATATTCGATTTCAGCACCAGAGTAATTTTTCAGATAGATATAATAGTCCAGCTTTCCATAGTGTGCTTTGAGATTGTTAGGATTGACGCGAAGGGCATTTTCATATTCTGTTTTGCCTTCTTCATATTTTTTCTGTGCGTAATAGATGCTGCCCAGGGTCATGTAAGGATCAGGGTGCATATTGTTGTTTAGCTCAATCGCTTTTTTTGCATCCAGAACAGCCTCATCAAAACGTCCTGCCTGCATATAGAAGTAGGCTCTGCTGTTATAGGGCCATGCAGATTCAGGATAATAGGACACCAGGCGGTCATAATAGCGAAATGCCTCGATTTTATTATCCAGTTGCCAGTAGTAAGCAGCCATACCATACAATGCCGACTCGGATTTAGGATTGATCTCCAAAGCCTTCTGATAGGCTTCGATAGCTCCATCGAGCAAGGTTTTTTGATCGGTCTGATTTCTTTTGTAGCTTTCCTGTATCAAGGTTTCGCCTAACATGGCCCATGCTATATCGTTTTTAGGATCTTTGTCTGTAGACGTAAACAACTCTCGTGCAGCACCACGATAGTTGGCTTTTCCTTTGTACAAACTTGCCAGTTTCATGTGATCCACGGAATTCGGAGTTTTTGATGAATAGTAGAGTTCAGGGAATTCTTCCAGGGCAATGCTTACTGGCAGAGTAATGTTATAGCCGAGCAAATCGCCTTTATGCACTGCTGTGTTGATCCCTATTACGCCTCCAAGATTGAGACTAAAGCAAGGTCCACCAGAATTCCCATGTGTGATTTTCGCATCGATGAAAATTGTATCCAGCTTACCTTCAGGATTTTCCACAAGGCGGATGATGGTTCCTTCTGTAACTGTAATATTGCTGCGTCCAAACACATCCGTTCTGGGGAATCCGAATGCAATGACTCTATCGCTTTCCATAGAATGCTGAGGAGAAGCAAGCGGAAGATAAGTATAGCCCGATCCTTCGATTTTGAGGAGTGCCAAATCTTTTCTTACAGGTGTTTCCTGAAACCAGGATGCTAAGATATACGCTGGCAATTCTTTTTTTCCTACTTTGGAATCCCAGGAAACAGAAACCTTGTTGGCTTTTTTCATTTTATCCTGATGATTATAGCATACATGATGGTTTGTGATAATATAGCCATCTTCGCTTACGATAAAGCCCGTCCCCGTTCCTCTTGCACCATTTTCAAAATCTGCGGTAATCAAGACAGTAGCTTCTTTTGCTTGTACGATAATATTCCCAGGATTCATGGGAGCATCGAAGCGTTTTTGCAGCAGCTTTTCCTGAGAAAATCGTAGAGAATCTCTCATTTTGTTGAAAATGTGTGTGTATCTTGTTTTTTCTTTAGAAGGAGACGTAAAATGTACAAAGAATTCTGTTCTGTCTTTTGCTATCATCAAAAGATCTTCCAGAACAGGAGTTTTGTCCATGATAGCTGAATATTCCGACAAAATAGCTTGGGTTCCAGCGAAATCTAGTATTTTATGTTCTGAGAGTATTTTTAGATCGTATTTTTGATTGTCCCTCAAATAGCCTGGTAAAAATCTTTTAAAAACAGTCTCTATCGGCAAAAAATCGTATGCAGAGCCTCCTTCCATCAAGGCAACGCTAAGGCTTACACCGAGCTTCACATCTGTGATCTTTTTGGCTTTGCTTTCAGGCGTAAAACATACACGAAAGCTGTTTTTTGCCTGTACCTCCGACAGAATATTCCATCCTTCAGGATATTCTATGGAAAAAAGGCCTGTAATATCCTGATAGACGATGAAATCGGGCATCTTGGTTTCTTTGTCTGCAAAAGTGCTTTCCTTAGGAGTTGGAATTCCCGAAGGTTTATTGAGCTTTTCTAAAACTTCTTTGCTCATCCCCATTTGTCTGAGATTCAATACCTCACGGACGGAAAGCTTGGGCATCTCTGCATATTGCGATATTCTCCCTAAAATTTCCTTTTCCCCTACTTTGGCCTTATACCAATCTCTCAACAAATCATAGCTAAGCTTTCCTGAGTCTAGCAGTGCCTGAATAATTTTATCTGATACGCCTTCTCTTTTTAGCCTGAGGCGATCTGCTATGCTAAGCTGGAATATTTTCCCTGATTTACGCACTCGTTCTATAATGACCTTTTCCTCTTGTTTTTCTCTTACCCATGCAAGGATATTTTCCAGAGTGGCCTCTTCTTTGAAAGGCCATGGGCCTAGAGAACGAATGAAATCGTCGGAAAAACCTTTTTGTCTAAGTTCTATGACATCTTTTTCCTGAAGATTCAAGATAGTGGATGTTTTTTTTACTTCAACCAGTATCTCTGATTCCGATATACCACTTTCTTTAAGCCATAAAATTTCTTCTAGTTTGAGCTGCTGTGCAAAAAGAGTAGAAAAAAAGCACAACAACAGAATATACAAACATCGCTTACGATACAAGAGATAAGACATGGATTTCCCTTTCTCAAGTAAAATGATTCAAAACAAATAAGTACTTCTATACTAAATTGTAAGACAAAAATCAAAAATTGCAAGAAATTGTTTTTCGATCTTCAAGCTGTTATGATATTTTTTCCAAAATATGTTAAAACATGACTTTCGGATATTTGATATAATCTTTTTTTATGACTATAAAAGCTTAAAAGAGGAGATATACCTATTCTAACGTTTTCTATGGTCACAGTCTTATTTATAAAATATCTTAAATAACAAAGCCTGCTGGCATCGGTCCAAAATTTGCTTCCAGGAATAAAAAAAGAGAATACAAGACATTGTATCTTCCTGGCAAAAGGAGCTAGAGAAGCTTTTTTCTTGTTCCAGGCGGCACTGTTTTTATTCATTCAAAACTTGGATTTTCCAAGTTTTGAATGAATATCAAAACATTCATCTTGAATGTTTTGGATGCCATTTTTGCTCTAATCCATTGCAAGAAAGTGGATTGGAAAACTTGGATTTTGAATGTTTTGCTTTTGCCTTTTTCCCTTTTCTTTCCATTCAAAACATTCGTTTTGAATGTTTTGAATGCCTTTCTTTAAAAAAAAATTTCTAATATCATGGGCAAGAAAGAGTTCGAAAACTTGGATTTTCCAAGTTTTGAATGAATATCAAAATATTCATCTTGAATGTTTTGGATGCCATTTTTGCTCTAATCTATTGCAAGAAATGAGTTTGCAAAACATTCATTTTGAATGTTTTGCTTTTCTCTTTTTCCCTTTTCTTTCCATTCAAAACATTCGTTTTGAATGTTTTGAATGCAATTCTTTGAAAGAAATCTTCTAATATACTGAGAAAAAAGGAGTTGGAAAACTTGGATATTCCAAGTTTTGAATGAATATCAAAACATTCATTTTGAATGTTTTGGATGCTATTTTTGCTATAATCTATTGTAGAAAAGGAGTTTGGAAAACATTCATTTTGAATGTTTTGCTTTTGTCTTTTTCCCTTTGCTTTCCATTCAAAACATTCAAAACGAATGTTTTGAATGCAGTTCTTTGAAAGAAATCTTTCAATATCATGGGCAAGAAAGGGTTGGAAAACTTGGATTTTCCAAGTTTTGGTAACCCATTTCCCATAATATATTTGAATAAAATCTTACTTTTTTTTTAACATTTTATTCAGACCCAGAAAACCACGTCCTCTGGACGTGGTCAGAGACAATTGGCTCTGCCTTTGATTCTTTTTAAAGAAAGCCTACCTATATCATAAGCTCAAATTGAGTTGCACCTACAATTATGGGTAGGTTCAAGATGTAATCATATCTGATTTGGCATTATCAATATCATATAATCTTGAAGCCCAAATACCGATTTCGAGTGATGAATGAAGTGGTCAGTGGATCAAGATGTATAAAATTGCATTCTGCTTTTTGCAGGGCAATCAGTTAGAATTTGAAGTACAAATATTCAACTTTCGAAAAAACCACGTACATCTTTTGGTAATGGTTCCGCCCAAAATTCTATTTCGCAGTTTAGGTAAACGATAAAAAGCAGGGCAGTGATACTGAAACAATGTCCCTTTGGGACAACTTCCGCTGACCTCTTTTAGAGGTCAGCGTTTCAGCCCCCTTCCAGGGGGCAAAGCAAAGCCCCGTCCTCTGGACGGGGATCTTTACTTTTCTGCCCTGGCGCGATAACGGAATCAGTCTTATGGCTAAATTCGATCGGGAAGAGCGAACTCAACAGGAATGGAAGGCGATCCGCGAATTAAGGAAGCTGGATAAACCTCCGCAAGCCATGCTACCTTATGGGGACAATAATAAAGATGACAAAGTCATTATCTATCGGATGGCCAATCCAGGCGGACACGCCCTGGATTTAGGGAGCCTTTTACAAACGCAGATCCTATCCGCTCCTGAGAATTGCCTTCGGGCTTTGGACTGCACGTTTCAATCTCTCGATTATTTCTATATCAGTGAAGCAGGAGCAGCCCACATGGCAAGAGAAGGGGAAGTTTTGCGATGGGGAGATGTATTCGGAAAAATCGAAGACCGTCTGGAAAGCCAAATCTATCCTCTGGTAGCCAAAGAATGGCCAGGAGTAAACTGGCGGAAGGCGAGAGATATTCAAGACGACGAGATTCTTCCCCTGGTGCGGAGTTTTCCGAATCCTTTGCAGGAAAAAGAACTGCACGAACGACTCGATGGTTTAACTGGAAGAATCATGCTTTCACGCATCCACGGTAATGTGAACCTTTCGAATATCCTGATCGAAATGAATGCCCTGTCTAATCCTGAGACGGCTTTTATCATTAATCTTGCCCGGTACCAAAGAGATATGCCCACAGCCATAGATTTTGCCAGGATAGAGACCGAATTCTGGCACCAGATTTTCGCCCATCTGGGAAACCACAGCGAGCAGGAAAGATTAGAAGCCTTAATCGCCGTGAGAGACTGTCTGGAAGGCCGAAGGAAAACCCTTCCCTGGGGGTACTTTCCTTGCGAGGATCACGCTCTTCGCCTGGTTTGCGAATTGCGGACGCTGGCAGCCAGAAAACTCCGGGCAGACGACGATCACTATTGCCTGAAGGATTATATTACAGCCCTCTATTTTTCGAATATCCAGGCTCTTTCTTGTATTCCTTCCGTAGCCTCTGATCCAGCTAGAGTCAGGGTAGCACTTTTGGGCGCGGCTTTGTCTCTGCAATTCCTCCAAGAACTGGAAGTTCAAGAGTGGTATAGTAGACATTACGAGTGGTATAGTGAAAATGCGTTCGAGCTTCATCTTTCCCCTTTGCGCAAGTACCAAGAGATCATGGCAAAAGAGATTATGGCAGAGGCAGGAATCGATATTTTTATATTTTTCCCAGAGAATTCGCTCTACCAGGATCAGGTGTCTCCGAATTTGCAGATAGGACAGTTGCTCTCAAACTTGTTGGTTCAGGTTACGGGTTATTCCTTGAAACTACAGCCAGGCGGACAGCCACTTCCTCCTCTTTTGTCGCTGAAAGAGATAGGGCGGAGGAAGATCGTGTTTTACCTGAAGTTTGATCCTACGCGTCCATAAGACTAATACAAGCGAATGGTTCACTCGTTTATATTCACATTATGGTTCCTCTTTTGACATTTGTATAAAAAGTCCTGCTGTGGTGCGAGTGACGAAGATGGCCAAAGATTATTATAAAAGGAAAAAGATTTGATGGCAGAAGTAAAATATGTAACACTCGCCGAATTCGAAGCTGGATTAAACACGATCCGCCAGGCACCTCAACAAGAGGGCATATTGGCCTTGATTGTACGCCGACCGGCAATGGATGAGCGCGAAGTCTTGAAAGAAGCGAAACTGGACTTGGTAGAAGGTCTGGTCGGTGATAGATGGAGTATGCGCGGAAATTCTCGAATTGTGGATGGGTCAGCAGACCCAGATGCGCAACTCACGCTCATGAATGTCCGAGTGATCGAGTTGCTGACCCAAGCGAAAGATCGTTGGCCACTGGCTGGAGATCAATTGTTTGTGGATCTGGATTTGAGCCTAGAGAATCTCCCTGTCGGGACACGTCTGGCTCTTGGCTCTGCTACGATTGAAGTGACTGCAAAGCCGCATACGGGCTGTAGCAAATTTATGGCTCGCTTTGGGTCGGATGCGGTAAAATTCATTAACTCTTCGATGGGGAAACAACTGAGGCTGCGAGGTTTGAATGCCAAAGTGGTGCAGCCAGGTATCATTCGAGTAGGAGATCAAGTGAAAAAATTGGGAGGAAATAATTGTGGATAAGCGGTTCTTGCTGAATTTTACTGTTGAACTTCTGTGCTGAGAATCGCCTCTCAAATTTTTCCTTTCCCTTCTTCATTGAGCTTTGACCACGTTTTGAAGAGGCTCTGGAAATCCGGTTCCGTGATCCCAAAGCGAGTAAGTTCATTCCCTATCTCTTGAGTAGTCATCTCACTGTAGTGAAGCGGGAACCGCAAGGAGGGAAGCTTCTGTAATTCTGCGACCAAAATATCGTATTGCCGCGCTTTCCAGATGAGAGCATCCATCTCCTTATTTTCCTCCAAAAACCAGGACAAGGGGCGTCTGGTGGCGCGGGCGATTTCTGGCAGTTTTCTATAAGGCGATTTTCTGCCGTTTTCTAGCAGGGAAAGCGGGACGTGGTTGCTATACCCGATCATTTTACTCATTTCTTCCTGGGTAATATTTGCCTGCTCACGTGCGATTCTGATTTTTTCTCCGATTCTTTTATAGGGTGCTTTTGTGGAAGAAGGCATAGGAATTGTTGTATAACTATGTTCGAAAATGCAAGCAAAGATAGAAAGTGAGATACTGAAGCTAAAAAGTGAGGATTTTGTTCGCGTTTTCGTCGTATTTACGAAGGGTTTTGTTCGGGTTCCCGTAAAGTTTGCGCCGACAGTCTAGCGGGCAAGGCTTGAGAAGTCAAGAGAAAAAGCTTGCAGGAACTTTGAGAACCGCTTATGATCTGGTTTGTGTAATTTTTAGATAACATTCATGTAATCTATTTGTATATGTGGAAAATCCAAAACCACGTTCGATACTACCGTGAACGAAACGGATGGACGCAGGAAACGCTTTATCAGCTTTCGGAAGTGCATAAAGCTACGATCTCTGCTCTGGAGAACGACCAGATCAAGCGTCCGCATCCTTCTACCCGCCAGAAACTCGCCAAAGCTTTGAATGTCAAAGTGTGGCAGCTTTTCCCGCCAGTCAGGAACTTTATTCGTTAGATTTCTTTTATGTTTTCTCAACATATTCTTTGTCAGGAATGTATGGATACCGGCGTTCTTCCTGAAATGATCTACTATAGCTTTTGCGGTCTTGTCGGCCCTAAATGTTGCGACTGCGATCAGGGGAATGAAGCATTCCAAAAATGGTGTTCTGGTCAAGAAGTACAGGATGCTTTGAAAAAGAAGCGGCTGGCTGAAATTGCGAAGAACCTCAAGTTTTCCGAGCTTCCAGTTCATTGGAAGGAAAAGACACTGGAATCTTTGGAAGGACAGGAAAATCTCAAACTCACTGTCAATCGCTATTTGGATGGCTTTCAGAAATTTCGAGAACAAGGGACCGGTATGTATCTATGGTCAGAAGGCTCAGGACGAGGCAAGACCCATGTTTTGAGTGCGGTTTGCAACGAACTCATCCAAAGATACTTGGTGCCCTGTATTTTTTTAACCGAAGAGCAGATGTATTTTCGGATACGAGAGGCATACGAAAACCATGCAGTATCCGAAAAGAAGCAGTATCGGAAATTCATGGAGACAAAGTGCCTGTTTCTGGACGATCTCGGTGCTACGAAAATAACCGCATGGAAAAACGAGGTTCTGACTGGGATTTTGGACTATCGCCTGAACCATCGTCTCCCTACTTTTTTTACATCCAATTTTTCTCTCCAAAGCTATGAATTGAGCCTGCAAAATGCTTCTATAGCTAGGCCGTGCAGAATCACGTCTCGTATATACGAAATGTGCTGTGGGTTTATCATGGAAATTCGAGGCGAGGATTTCAGGAAAAAACTCCATTTTTAGATTCCCTATTTTTTTCTTATGATCAAAGGTCAGGATAGCTGTTTCCTCATTATCGAGCTTCCCCAAGAAAGCCTGGATATGCAACATTCAGGGAATAAAATTTCGCCCATTGTGATGGAACAAATCCTCTCTGCGTTCCATGCTCTTGGAGACACGTTTTCTTTTGAAATCTGGAGTACACGCAGGAAGATCGAGATTGCTGTATGGTGCCAGAAAAAGCATAAAAATCTTGTTATCCATCTATTGGAAACCCAATATCCAGGCGTGAGCGTGAAAGAACGAAAAGACAGGGCATTGCACTTGGAAACTCCATTCGTTTCGCATCTCACCCTCAGTTGTGCCTCCATTTTTCCTATCCGAAGGTATTCACAATTTACCGATGTAGTGCAGCGTATCTGGAACGAATCATGCAAAAACTTATTCGCTGTTTTGAGGAAAACAGAAGATAGGGAAACACGAGCGATCCAGATAGTGTGCAAGCCGATTTCTTTTGTCTGGCGTAAGAAAGGTATGGATACGCTTGCAATCCATGATGCCATCTCTTCCTGGCTTCTCTTTCGGCGGTGTTGGAGATTCAAAGATGCTTTTGTTCGCATGGTCTATGAGAATTTTTGGCTCAGGCTATTTTTGCTTCTTTTGATCCGAAGAACACCAGGGCATCCTATTGTGGAATCAGACAGGGATAAAATCGACCATCGTGGGCATGGGAGAGAGTCAGCCTCGCAGGCTGCAAGGAGCAAACTCTCGCAGCTTGGATTTTTGACTAGCATCAGGCTTGTGTACGAGGGAAAACAGGAAGAAGTAGCTATACCTGAAATGTATACGAGCTTCTCACAATTCACGATCTCGGAATTCAACGATTTTAAGATGGGGAAAATAGCAAAGGATGTGCGATGCATTCGAGATCGGGAAATTCTATCAGCATCCACGCTCTCCTTGGAAGAACTGGCTGGAATCATAGCACTGCCAGGGAATATGATTTTGCCAGAACTTTCGAGAGCTTCGTTTCGAATACTCCCATCGCTCTTGCCAGGAATGAAGGAGAGGATTCTGGTAGGGAGATCGCTGAAACCAGAAGGGAAACCCGTATTCCTTTCCAAACTCGATTTGAAACGGCATACTGCGCTTATTGGAAAAACAGGAAGCGGGAAATCTACCTTTTTGTTTCACCTCATTATTGGTCTTATCAAGAAAGGCATTGGTGTAGCGGTACTTGACCCGCATGGCGATCTTCTGGACGAGATACTAGCTGTTTCCCAGAATCACAGAGAAAGAGTAGCATGGATTGATCCATCGGATACAGAGTATCCCATTGCTTTCAATGTGTTCCAGTCTTCTCTGGATACAAGCCTGACAGTTGCCTCGATTGTGGATAGCTTCCATACCCTGTTTGCCGAGAGCTGGGGGCCAAGAACCGAGTATATCCTGACCAACGCAGTTTCTACGTTGATCCATTTTCCTCATGCTTCGCTTCTGGGCATCCCCAAAATTCTCCTGGATTCTGAATACCGAAAAAAATGTATTGCAAAACTCACCGACCCTATGCTACGAGAATTCTGGCTTACGGAATATAAATCCATGCCAGCGAGGTTCAGGATGGAGTCTATTGCTCCGATCCTCAACAAAATCAATCGTTTTCTCATGTTTCCCATGATGCGCAACATCTTGGGCCAAAGCCAGAATTTAATCCAGCTTCGAGAATGTATGGATACATCCAAGATTTTGCTCCTCAATCTGCCGAAAGGATTGATGGGCGAGGAGAACTCCAGATTGCTTGGGAGTTTCTTCCTCTCATACCTGAAAGTAGCGGCGTTCAGCCGTGCAGCGTTGCAACCCAAAGAAAGAAAACGGTTTGTTCTTGTGATAGACGAGCTTCAACATTTTATCGGGACAAATGGCACACAGATCGAGACACTGCTGGCTGAAGGCAGAAAATATCGCCTGAGCCTTGTACTCTCGTGCCAGCACCTCTCGCAACTCGGAGCGTTTACAGATGCCTTGTTTGGGAACATGAACACCCTTGTCAGCTATGCCGTTGGCCATGAGGATGCTAAAAGATTGATAGCGTATTTCCCTGAACTTACCATGACGGATATGCTCAGTCTTCCGCCCTATTGCGGCTATTTGAGGATTCTACGGAAACAAAGACCGCATACGCTCTCGTTCCATAATATCCGGCATCAAACCAGCGAAATCTCTAGTTCCAAAGACACGATCCGCGAATGTTCGAGGAAAAAGTATACAAGACCGCGTGCGGAGGTCGAGGCCGAGATTACTCGATTTTTTTATCCCAAATTCCCCCTTCCATAAAGATATGAGATACCTTTGCATTTTTATCTTCACGCTCGGTAACGGCCAGCAATTCAAGATTATCAGCCGTTCCATGCGGCAGGCAAAAAAAACGCTGAAGCTCCTTACGCTCCAGGCGAATACTGTTACCCATATCGAAATCCGTATCCGTATATCCCTTAATCCCATCACTTATGCAAAACACCAATCCTAACTCTAGCGAGACTTTGAAAAGCTCGGAAATCGTTGCTTCGAAAGGCACTGACTTATTGACAGCAAAACGCCTGGAAATTTTGGAACTTCTGAGCCTGACGATGCTCACCGCTCATCTTCTGGTTGCAGGAGGCATCATCCAGAGAAAAAGTTCCCTTCGGAATAATTTACGCTCTGGTCAGAAAATTTTGAGGAATCTACATAAAGCAGGGTACTTGGGCTTCCATTCCTACGTTACCAGAACTGGCAGGCAAAAATACTATTTCTTGCAAAAAGCGGCACTGCCGTACCATGAAATTCAGCCTGGGATACTGACGCATGACTCGATCACTGCTCTGTTCCTCACGCATCTTTTCCTGTGCTGCCGTTCAAAGGGCATCCAACTTCGCTGGTACCCTCCGTTCATGATCAATGCCAAAGAGTCGGACGGCGGGGCCGCTCTCACGCGGAATGGCGAGACCGTTTGTTCTCTGATTCTTGAAACTGATACCGGTACCCAGGATTTTCCTGAAGTGCGTGAGAAATTGGAGAGCTTTGTGACTTGCCTTCCTGATAATTCGCACCGAAAAATCGTGTTCCTGACAGTGGGAGAAGACCGAAAGAAGAATTTACAGGAAGCGGCAAGCGAAATCCTACGAAAAAAGAACCTCACGGAATACGAAAATAGGATTCTTTGTCTCATTCCTACAGAATTCCCACCGGATATGGATATTTTCTCGATTTTGGAACCTCCCTTTAAAAGCAAGGCACCTGCTGTTCCTTCAAAAAGCGAGGTTCCTGAAAAAGAGGTTCCCTCAGAAAGCGAGGTTCCGTCGGAAGGAACCTCCAAACACGGGAGCGTCTCGGAAGGAACCTCGAAAGATTCGCATCCCAAAGCGGAAATCTCAGTCTAGCACCTCGGAAAAAACGCCGCGACATATATATATTTCACCCATCACAGGAAGCAGGTACCTTCCTCATTTTACCCACTTACCTTTCCATCCTATGCAACTCTTAGAACAATACGAAGAAACACTTCCCGATGCTCCCAGACTTTTGAAGCAATCCTATGAAGAAACCCTGTACGGCCCGCCTCAAATCCTTGACCTTCCTATCGAAGGCTGTCCAAAGCCTTCGACTGAGACAGGTGAAACCATGATTCCTGATATGGGGGAATTTTCGGCAGGAGACTCGCTCTACCTGATCCGTCAGCGCATCGAGAATTTACGGGAACAGATCGGGCTGACGTTCGATGAGGTTCTGGAGTTACAGAATTTAGAAAATATTATAAGGGCAGAAGGTGATGCGGAGTCCCCTGGTAATCTTGGCATTGCTTCCAAGACAGACCAGCTTATTTCTGCGCTGGAAGAAAAACGGGATGACCGGTACGAAGATGAAGAATATGCAGGTGGAGAAGTCGAGGACGAAGAGGAATCGGTATCCAGCGTAAATGAGTATTACCAGAACCTCTTGAAGGGAAGCCGTCTCAACCTTAAATCCATCACGCTCCTGAGCGTGGAGAGAAGGCCGGTACCTCATAGATCGAACGGGAAGTATCGTGCCATGACGGTTTTTGATCTGTACCAGACCGCACCAAGGAAATACTCGTTTCCACAGTATCTTAGTGCCACATGGCAGCTTCCAGAAAATGAAGCAAAGAAACACTTGGAAACGCTCTCGTCCTCAAAGCAATGGCATCTCAAAGAGCAGTGGGAACAGTACCTTGAAGAGCGGAAAGATAAGACCCCTTCGCCGTACCAGAAGGTGCTTATCCAGTGCCACGATTTAGTGACCTCTCCAATCTACGATGAGATGGATATTTTGGGTGAAGAAAAATATCTTCTGAAACGCGGGTACGAGCTTAGGTTTACGGATAAAACAGCGGTGTTCCTGATCCCGATCTCGGAGTTCGAGGATATACCTGCAAAACAGGCAGCAGGCCAGATCAAGTATTTGCAAGTCGCGTTCACACTCTCTGAGTACGCACATGAGAAGAAGCGGTTCTTCCGAAAAGGCGGGAGCATTAAGGAATTTTCTCTATTTCTCGACCACCTGGGCGTATCGCTTTCAGAGAAACAGACTGGGTTTCTCATGGAGCTTGGGAACCAGAACGCTCTCCGCTTGTACAGGGAAGTGCTGGAACTTCCTGATCGGGACGAGATCCGTGCCTATTTCCTCTCGATTCGGTCTGGATACAGAAATTACGCTAAAGGTTCTCTCGTCAATTTGATCCGAGACCGATTGAACAATAACGAAAACGCGATTGTTCGGTTCGTAAGCCAGTTCACACACTGGTTTCCTGAATGGATGAGGAAAATTGGAGGGATTGTTATTGAAGAAAAGGAAGGAAAATCCATCACTATCCCCAAAACCTTCCGAGTCTCGGTAGACCCGAAACTCCCTGCTGTGTTCCAGCAAGAGCGGATGTTTATGCCGTCCGATCAACTCATGGGGTTCTCCGATGCTGCTTCTTGGCAAAACGCGTTCACCGAAGAGCTTCGGATGAGATGGCGTAAGAATCCGGTTCTCTTCCAGAGATATAGCGAGGCGATCCAGTCAGGGAAACTCCAATTTTTCTGCTCTTGTAGCGGGAACGGAGTGAAGCTGCATGGGAAACACTGCCCTATGCCGGTGCTTACCGAGATTTTTAGAAAAATTCGCGAGGAGGGAAAGAAAGTCGCTCCAAACAAGTAAATTCAGTCTTGGTCTTTCTATTTCTTTCGCTTCAATATCTTGCCTCAAAAAAAAAAAGCTATCACCAAACCAAAGGCTGTGAAGTTGGATAGTATGGAGCAAGTACGAGAATATCTGTGGAAGACAAAGATGACGACCGCTTTTGTATTTCAAGTCTCTGGGAGATTTATAGTAATTCTCCATACAGATGTTGAGGAATAAGTTTACTTTTGTTTCCTAAAATATAGCTGACTGATATATCTGGAGTTCTACCATAGTATGGAAATTTTATTTTGATAACATAATGATTTACAAACTCAACTTCCATCTCCAATATTTTCATGGCTCCTCGTTTCAATTGATGTTCTCTGCTATAACAAGTCATATAAAGTTTTTTGAAATCACTATTTTCTTTTTTAAATATTCCCATGTTTTTAAATGTTTTTATAAATTCTCTAAACAGGTTTGTTTCATGTTCCAGGTATTTTAGTCGTACTTCTTGTATATATTTTCTTACAAAATCAAGCTTTTTTATTTGATCGCTCTGAGCCAGTCCTTCGATTTCTTTCACAGTGATATATTCCAAACCCTTTCTGACATCATCAAATATAACTGCGCCATCGAAACCTTGCTGGGCTTTCTGGAGTTCTCCTTTCAGTTTTTCTAAATCTTGCTTTTTATTTTCCATTTGCATGAGTTTATCATCAGCGAGCGATTCATAAATTTTGCATTTTTCTTCATTCCCATCCAAAGTAAGTTGTGCAGACTTTTCGTAGTAGGATTTAAGTAACTTCTTGTCATTTTGTAATTTGCGAGAGAGACAGTCAATCTTTTCCTGAATACCCTTAAATGCTGATTGATAACCATTTAACTTCTGCAATTTTAATTCTTTAAAAAATTCTGGGTCTTCTATTTTGGCTTTAAGCTCGGTAAGCATAATTTTCTCAACAAATTCGGATTTTAAACGGGAAATAGGACAGGTTTTTTGATAAACACCCTCTCTATTTATTTGCGGACATCTATAATCTCTCGGAGTCGTCTTGGGTCCATAACCACACCTCAATGATCTTCCACACTGACACTTTGCCAACCCTTTTAAGAGATATATTCTTTTTTGATTTTTGGGATTAAATTTTGTTTTTCCATCGGTCAGTTTTTTTTCTACCCTCTCAAAGAGTTCCTTTGAAATAATTGCTGGAACTGAGACCTCAATTATTTTCTGATTTTTGTTGAGAGATTTTTGCCATCTACTACGATTGCGACGGATGTTCCCAAACTGCCATTTGCCATAGTAAACAGTATTGTGTAGGATTCCTAAAATGGTACTACGAGACCAAATTTTATATCCTTTTGGGGAAAGGATATTATTCGCACTCAGGTATTTTTGGATATCCACACTGGTTCCACCTTCATCTATTATCTGAAACATTTTTTTTACCATCGGAGCTTCGTCCTCGTTTATCTCTATGGATTGCCTTTTGACCACCACCTGGTTTTTCTTTTTGGTAAATAATATCCTATAGCCATAAGGTCTTGTAGTAAGCTGGGTCGCACCATATCTCACCACAGTTCTTTTCCCTGACGAACTCCTATCAATGATAGTCAATTTTTCATATTCGGAAATGGCTGAAAGAACGGTAAAGAGTAAAAAATCTTCTTTATTCTGGCCAAACTCTCCCTTCCCTACTGTGTATACTTTTATCGCCTTTTTACTGAATTTTTTATAAGCGAGTACCTGTTCTGCCACATCTCTACCCATCCGGCTTACTTCATCGAATACCACCCTTTTTATTCGGGGATTGCTCTCCAAGTATAATAATAAATTCTGGAAATCCGGACGGCTTTCATAGTCGCTTCCTGTATGCTTGTCCTCAAACCACTTGCTGATCATGGTATTATTCACTTGCGCCCATTGTTTAATTCTGTCTCGTTGGCGTTCATTTTCTTGCTTATTCGTGAAAACACGCAGATAGGCAGCAGCTTCTTCCATAGTGGAGAATGTTAGGAGTATTTGGCACTTACAAATATATACAATATTTTTCCCAAAAGCAATGTTTATAAACACTCCACCTCTGTGGTGTGGGTATAAATAGTATTATTGGTAAATTTGGGTTCAATGCAAAAGAATGTTTACGACTCCCAATAACAGTCTTTTGGAAACTATCGCCTTCCTAAGATACGGGATAGCACCGACTATAGTCCCATTAAGAGCGGTATCTTTATTTCACAAGGAAGTGGAAGAAGCAGCTATTATAGCTTCGCTTCAAATAAAGTTGGCGATGAGTTGGCGATTCAGGTGAATACTTTCATCGGTAGCAAAGGTGGCTTTCTGCTGTGGAAAAAATGACGCTTCGCTTGAAAATCTTGGCTTTTGGTGAGCCAAGATTTTCACATTTTTACCACAGGATTCCTGCTGCTACTACAGAGTCGAGGGAATTTTTATTTGTGATTTTTTAGATCAGCATATATTTTTTGGGCTAAATGGAATGATAAATTTACAGGTACAGCATTTCCTACCATTTTGTATCCATTTACAATATTATGATATTGGAAAATAAAGTTGTCAGGAAAAGTTTGAATCCGCGCACATTCGCGAACAGAGAGCCTTCTGTATAAATCTTCTTTTCCTGGAACAAAAATTCTTTTGTTTGGTTCCATAAATTTCATTTTGGGAGCTTGAGGATGAATAGGCGCATGGCGGCCTCCTGCCTGGATCGTGAAAGAAGGTTCATCCCATCCTCTGACTCGATTTCGCGACATATAGATGGATGAGAATCCCCCGTTCATGTATTCATGGTTTGGGATTTTCAAATCACCGTTTGTTTTGTTTTTATACTTCGCTGGCTTCACGAATAGCAAGTCATAAATGGCATCTTTTAAAACAGGTTTGGATTTTTGCGGTTCTGGAAATTCAAATTCCTTGTTGAGTTTTTTATGATAACCAACGATAATTACCCGAAATCTATCTTCTGGAACATCATAATCATTTGCATTCAAGAGTCTCCAAGAGATTACGTACCCGGCATTCTCAAATTCTTTCATTATGTTTGAAAAAGCTTCTTTATGCTTTGAGTGCAAGATGCCTGATACATTTTCCGCTAAAAAGAACTTCGGTTGCTTGGCTTGAAGAATTCGGATGTATTCAAAAAATAATTTGCCACGCTTATCGTTCATCCCACGGCCTGTTCCAGCCTCGCTCCAGCTTTGGCATGGCGGGCCTCCAATGATTCCATCAATATCTGGTATGTCCAACGGAGAAACATTTACAATAGATCTTCTATCGAGTTTTGCTTTGGGGAAATTATACTCAAAAGTTTCCCAAATTGTCGGGTCATATTCATTGGCCCAAACCACATGAAAACCAGCCTTTTCAAAGCCCAGATCCAGTCCGCCTGCGCCTGTGAATAATGAAGCTAATTTCATAGTATTTTTTTTGATAAAAAAGATTGGGTTCAGATACGAAAAAACTTCTATTCTTTATTCCCAGAGCGAGCGCAAAAGACTGGAATTTTTTCAAAAAAAATTGGTAAATTTTTTGAGGAGGCGGGGTTGTCATCATTCAAATTTTAACCGTTGAAAAACATGATTTCAAGAGATATAATCTCTAATATGAATGGTATACTGTGGAAAACAGCTCTCAAAATTGGCAATGAGTCAGCGATTAAGCTAATACACATTCTCTTTAAGAGTCTAAAAGCACAGAATGGAGGAATTATGTCGAAAGTGATAATAGAAAATAATGGGAAAGTAGCGATACTGCGGTTAAACAATGGTGTCACCAATGCGATAAATTCGGACTTGATCCGTGATTTGGATGAAGCAATCCTAACGATTAAAAAAGAGGCACAAGGTATGGTTCTTGCGGGTGGAGATAAGTTTTTTTCTATCGGTTTTGATTTACCAACCTTACTCAAATACACGAGAGCGGAAATGGCTGATTTTTTGTATACATTTTGCGGGCTGAGTTTGAACCTTTTCACACTTCCTTTGCCTACATGCTGCGCTATGATGGGACACGCTATCGCGGGAGGCAATATTCTCGCCCTAACCAGTGATTATCGGTTTGCAGTTTCAGGGAAAAAGCTTGGGCTAAACGAAATCAAGTTGGGACTGCCGGTGCCATATTTAGCTGATCTCATGCTGAGGCAAATTGTAGGTGATCGGGTGGCAACGAAAATGCTGTATAGCGGCGAGTTTATGATCACAGATGAGGCCAAGCAAGCCGGTTTGGTGGATGAAATATTCTCTCCCGAAGAAATCGAAGCACAGGCAGTAGAAAGAATATCGAAAATAGCAGACCTTCCCTCCAAAGCTTTTATGGAAATAAAAGCGAATAGAGTAGAAGAAGTCCGTATTCGTTATGAAGCAAGCTCCAAGAACGAGATACTCCTTGACTGTTGGTTTAGTCAGCCAGCGCAAGATTTGCTGCAAGAGGCAGCTAAGAAGTTTTCGAAATAAAAAGTATGTTTAGGAAGGAGTGATACATGGCTTTATTATCAACAAATAAGCTTTCCAAGATGATTTTGAATATTCTTCTACAACTTCCACCTGGCACTCAAAACTTAAAAGAAGTGATTACCTATCAATTGGGCATTATAGGAAGGATGTCTACCACTCGGGACATGAACGCAGCATGGAACGATGCAAAAAATAAAGCTGCCAGGCTGTATCCTGAAAAATTTATTCTGGATAAAAGAAAAGCCCTTCAATGGAATGATGGAAATGTGAAAGTGCTAGACGAAAAGATTTCCAGTGCAAACTTGAAGCGGCTTAACGAATTAGCAGAAAAGGAAAACTGCACGGTGGATGCGTTAGTTGCAAAGCTTATCTCTTGCTATAAAAAGCATAGCAATAAATAAACAGCTTGGGTTCATTGCATGGGTTGTCTGATTATGGTTTTCCATTTCTTGGGGTCTGCCTTTCTAATATCGCTCAGGTAGATTTCGTGATGTTTTCCTGACCGCTTATTTCCTATGGAATCAATGAAGTGATGTAGCTTCTCGATCGTAGGCCCTTCTTCCGAGAACGGGCCGATGTGCATGATCTGGGCACATTTCCCTTCTGACAAGGCTTCAAAATGAAGTTTTGAAATAGCGGTAGGGTTCTTCTTCTTTTTCACATCGGCAATAGCGTTATCAACGATTTCTCTTGTGATAAAAGACGGCTGCATGATCATCATGGTCCATTTCCAGTTGGACTTATCTTCAGTCGTGAAGCTGGACATATCGTCAGCCCACCAAAGCCCCTCCAAAGGCATGACACCATAGTCAACCGCCAACGAGCCTTTCTTAACCATACACTTAACGGTATAGGAAACAGTAAACAATACTTCGACGGCATCGGAGTAAGCCTGTGAAGTATTTGGGTCTCCTTCACCGTCTACCATTAAATAATTCATCGTTGGAACATCAACCTGACCAACCTCTTTAGCTGAAGGCTGATACAGATGCTTCAGTTCTTTCTTTATATCGATTTTTTCCATGATTTCTCCAGTGAATCTTTGATAACCATACATTATTTTGTCAGGTTTAGATAGTGGTTCACATACGCTTGCTCTATTATTGTAAGTGGCCGTTTGTCAAAAGCAAGCGCATACCAAATTTCATTCTCCAACCAAAAACGATAGATGAATTCGATGAAACTGGGAGCACAAAACCACACATTTTCTTTGGCAAGGTCAATTTCATCTCTTCTATCTGAATCTTCATGCTCAAAGCCATAGGCGTTAAGCGAGGCTATAACGAATTCTTTGCCCATTTGGTCTACATGAATATACCAATGCCCGCACCACTGAGAATCAGAAAGAAAATGAATGAGATAGCCTTCCGTTGCTCCTTTTGTTTTCACAGCGAGGTCAGCGACATCAAGGTAACAGTCTGTGCATGAGCGAATTTTCTCATGCAGTTTGGGAGATTTCATAAAAGCAGCGAAAGGCTTTGGAATATCTACACCAAGCTTTCTAGCTATTGTCGAAAGCTTATTCAAATCAGGCTTGCTGCCATCGTTGTAGTGGCCTTCTGCCAAGGAAGGCGATTTTATCGGCTGAGACTTGAGCCACTGAAAGCGAGTTCCTAGCTTTTGCACGATTGGCGGCAAATCTTCATAAGAAAATAGAGAATAGGTGGTCGGTTTGGGGTGTGGCCGATACTCGGGCAAATCGAACGACCACCAGCATGTTTTTAAACCTGATGGAATTGTATTCAAATTTCCCGTTCCTATATTTTGTTGTAATTTAAGGTATTACAGTACACAAAATGCTATCCATACTTGCTAGAAATTGAGTAATGTCATCTTCTTCAATAGTCAATGCCGGTGAAAGCCGCAAGATATTGCCCGCAGGATAATAACCTACCAAGAAACCTTTTTCCAAAAGCGCATGATAAGCCGATGTTGCTGAAAAACTCTGATGTGGTTGAAACTCTAACGCAAGCAGCATACCTCTGCCGCGTGCTTCCTTAACGATAGAGTATTTCTCTCTGAGGAGTTTTAAGCTTTTTAGAAAATGTTCTCCAACCGCTTTGCCTCTTTCGACCATATTTTCTGTACGGAAAACAGCGATTACTTCTTTTACAACAGCGCACCCCAATGGGTCATTCTGGTGTGATTGAGCATAATGGAATCCACTATTTTCCAATTTTTCCGCTATTTCTTGTTTCATAGCTACTACGCTGACCGGATACCCATTTCCTATACCTTTTCCTGAAGCGACGATGTCGGGTTGAACATCATAATGCTGGAAACCGAACCACTTTCCCGTACGTCCCATACCTGCGGTGACCTCATTGGCAACCAGGAAGCCGTTTTCTTGTTTGATTCGTTGGACAATATTTTGAACAAGTTCCTTTGGAGGAAATTTTACAAAGCTCATTCCGCTTGCGCCTGGTTCAAAGATAAAACCACCGATTTTATCAAAAGGAATTTTTTTCAAATACTCGGATGGATCTGTGTTTGCATAAAGGTTCCAATCCAGCAGATGCCATTCATCATTACTTTTTCTTCCCGCCGAGCCATAAGCAGCAAGATAGGAATTCGTAAATGTAAGCAGCAAACTTTTCCCTGTGATGCGCCTTACGGTTTGTACCGCAAATTCAACCGCTTCACTGCCCGAACTCAAAAACACACATTTCCCTTCATCAATCCCCACAATCTTTAGCACCTCTATCGCAGCTTCTTCGGCGAGAAAATTAGGATAGCGTGTGCCTAAATGAATCACTTTTTCAATTTGGTCTTTCATCGCCTGGTTAATGCGTGGATGACTATGACCCAGAGCAGTGGACCAAATGCCCGATTCCAGATCAATATAACGTCTTCCTTGCCTATCATACAGGTGACAATTCTCACCGCGTACAAAGTCGGTCTTGAATATCTCATGGCATTTCAAGATATGATCCATCCTAACCTCCTAAAAAATTAGATACTTCGAATCCCTGGCAACTCATCGGCAAAATGGAGTTGACAGAGGATAAAATTTTTATCAATCTCAAAAAAAGTAAATTCCTATCGGCTTACTCTATTTCAACCAAAACAGGACAATGATCGCTTGGCCATTTCCCATTCCACGTGTCGGGTAATACACCCATTCGTTTAACTTTCCAATCAACTGACAGAAAAATATAATCGATTAACGGGCGTTCTGCCTCTGGAACAGTTCCAAATCCATGAAAGGACCATGTAGGGCCATATTGCCTGCCTGTAAATAATTCCTGAGAAGGTTTGACCGTGGATTGCAGCAATCCATCCAGCTCTCCAGATGCTAAGGAAGTATTAAAATCACCGGTAAGAATGACAGATACATTTTTACCGGCGCTGCTGATAAAATCTGCAATCTGCTTGCTACTTTGTTTTCTTGCCATTTTTCCTTGATGATCGAAATGAACATCAATTGCCAGAATTACTTTCTTTGTCAGTTTGTCTTGGACTTCTGACCAGCAGGTTGGCCGAATACAGGCGGCATCCCAGCCAAAAGAAACCTTTTCAGGCGTTTCTGACAAAAAGAAATGGCCCGATTTCCCTATGGTGAACCTTTCTTTCCGGAATGCTAAAACGGTTGCTTCTCCTTTCTTAAAACCGTCATCCCTGCCTGATCCGATAAAATGGAAATCGAAAAATTCCGTTTCCAAATCAGCCCATTGCGCTGGTAATACTTCCTGGAATCCGACCAGATCAACTTTGTGGAATCGAATGAGATCGAGAACCATTTGCTTGCGCATAGCCCAAGAGTTTTGTCCATCCGAAGCCAAATTCAATCGAATATTAAACGACAGGATGGTAAGAGATTGCTCTGAATATACAAAACCATTCAGAGATAAAAGGAACAGAAACAGGATAAACTTTTTTTTCATACATTGCCCTTTAAAATCACTTGAAAAAGAGGGCGGAGGATAAATTCGCTCCAAGCCGTCTGCCGTACTCCCCAACTCTTTTCTTTGGCCCCCAAAAACGGCAATGCCGGGGGAAAGAAAATTTTGAAGGAGAGCTGGTATAGTTTACGCTTTCACCTGATTCAGAATTTTGCGAAAAACATCCAAAGGCTGAGCGCCTACAATCCGGAATTTTTTTGCAATCACGAACGCCGGCACGCTGGTTACGCTGTATAACTTGCCTTGTTTTTGTGCTTCATCCAGACGATCTCGATAGCGGCCCTCATCTATGGCTTTTTCCAAATCAGCGGAGTCCAAATCACATTCTGAAGCTAAGTTCGCAATAATTGTGCGGTTTCCAATATCTTCAAGCTTGGTGAAATAAGCATGGAATACTTTTTTATGGAAAAGATGGTATTTCCCTCTATCTCGCGCATATTCACCCGCTTGTAAAGCATAGTGTGAATTCGATAGCAATACTACATCCCCGAATTCCAGCCCGAAATTTTTGCCTTGCTGCCTTAGCGATCTATACATTCCAGCAATATCGTGGCCCGCAAAACATTTTTTCAAAGAAACACCGCTCGTTGGTGTCTCAGGATGGATTTCATAAGGAATCCATGTGTCTGAAATATCAAATTCTTCTTTTAACTTATCGACAACACCGTTGCCGAGATAGCAAAATGGTCATATAAAATCGGAAAATATATCTATTTTCAAATGAAAACTCCTTTTTTTTCTTTTCGCTGCGTTGGGTAAAAAAATACTACACATCGACACTGATTTTGATAGCTTTATTTACGAGTTCCATTCTTTCCTTGCTTAATTTACCGATCAAAGCACCAAGCCTTAGCTTATCTACCGCTCTTATTTGATCTAAAGCGATCTTGCATTTCTCGCTTAATCCAAAATCACCTGCCAGGATTAGCACTTCAAACGGGTATACCTTATCTACATTTTTTGAAGTTATGGGAGCAATAATGACTCGATCAGAATAATCAAACCAGGTCTTACTTTTGAGATTTCAGTTCCGACCGTAGGGTCTAAATTCACCCAATAGATTTCTCCTCTTTTTGGATAGCTCATTATTCCCATTTCTCCACGGTTACAATATCCCAATCTTTATTTAACTCCTCTCTATCCTCTTTTGTTGCGACATAGCCTTCCTTCAGTAAGTCTTTCAAATGAGAGTTTTGTGCTACTTCGTCGTTTAGGTTTTCAGAAAAATATTGAGACGCTTTGCAAAATTCCTCATCGCTTATGTCATCGTCTTCAGTTCTTCCTTTCGAGTCAATAGCAATAGTAACAGATTCTCCCGTCTCAAGAAGGATCTGATACTGTTTCCCTCTATTGAGATGAACTTTTTTTATGAATTGATTGAGGAGTTTAGAGGTATCTTTGCTTAATTCCAGTTTTTCTAACATCGCTTCCATTATAGTGCCTCCACGAGAGAGAATGCTTTTGTTCATACATCGTAAGTTAGGATACTACAAGGATACAAGAAGAGCGAAGAAAATTCAAGTATTTCCCCTTTCCTCCAGGCCATCAAAAATTTCCATCTCTTTGGGAGATTTTCATTATCAGAGAGAACAAAATTTGGTAGGATGGAATATCGCGTCATTACAATGAAGTTTAGAATGAATGGATAATGTATGCCAAAAAAGAATCAGGAGTTTCACTTACCAAAGGATGTAACGTTTACCAAAGAACCGCTTCCCGACGGAATGGCCTATGTTTTCCGACACCAAGAGTTAGGGCTCCTTGGAAGGATTCTCGTTCAAGATCATGGAATAGGGCAGTGTGTCCTCTCTTGTGAAATAGCAGGCGATCCAGAAGACCCGATGACTGCGAAACGAGAAGCGATATTTAAACCAGCAGCGATGGAGATTACCCAACGCTTCCAGAATATTATAGGCGGGCCGGAAATCCCCGCAACTCCTTCAGTTCAAACTTCTGCAAAAGATCCGGGAGAATATATCGAAAGTAAAATGATACAATGCAGGCGATGCAATGCTGGTGTGGCACTACTGATTATCGCAATAAATGCCAGAAATTTGGGCGAGATGGAGGATTACGCCAGAAAGATGTTTAGTCAGGTGAAACGCTTAAACCTGCCTAGCTATGTTATCGGCCCGATGATTGATGATGGCAGTCCTGTCGAAGAGCGGCCATCCAATGTACTCAAGATTTGGCCTAATAGGGAACCGATGCGCTGTATGCGACCTTCGGAGTTTAATCCGATTGTCGCTGCCTTTGCGAAAGCGCATTGCGGGGAGAGGTAGAGAGATATAGGAAATAACTCAATGAGAGAAAGTAAAATACAGGTTTTTTATCGTCCCGAGCAGGTACTCAATGAGGACGCTAACTACAATTTTTCCAAAAGCCCATTGAAACCGAAGTTACTCATTAAATTTTTACAAAAGCACGGGTTATGGGAGCATTTCGAGCTCCATAGCGGCTGGCAACCCTTTCAAAAGCAGGATTTTCTTCTAGCGCATACCGAAGAATACGTTCACGGTTTCTTTTCTGGAATTCCTGGAATATGCGAATCCAATGGCCTGAAATGGACTGCCCAGTTCGCCGATAGCGTGCGGTATACGAACGCGAGTTTATACGAAGCGATTCGGTTTGCGGTTTTAAATCCGTCATACATCACTTTTAGTCCTACGAGCGGGTTTCATCATGCTCACCCTCATAGGGGAGGAGGTTTTTGTACTTTTAGCGGCCAGGTCATTGCTTCCGTGAAAATGTACCGGGAATACGGAGTATCAGGAGCGTATATTGATTTAGATGGCCATTTCGGCAATTCTATCGAAGACTCACGGAGTTTTGTTAAGGATTTGGATCAAGCTGTCCCTATTAGCTGTAATATCAATCCTGATGGGTACGGCGAGCGTTATCTCAAAGACCTTCAGAACCGTTTATCTGTTCTCTATGAGGAGCTGATAACGCAGAAGGTGCATTACGTAGTATTCCCTCACGGCGCAGATTCCCACGAATGGGATGATATGAATGGACAATGCACTACCGAAGAATGGCTTCAGAGCAGTGATATGGTTTACACGATGATCCTCAATGCCAGCAAAAAATTAGGAAGACCAGTACCTCTCACATTGACGCTCTTTGGCGGTTATCGCAGCGACGATTACGATTCGGTACTGAGTTTGCATACCGCTGATATCGCCATCTGCCTCAACATGCTCTGCGGGAATTCTGTGGATTACTCGGTTCAGGTGAAACCAAGAAATGAATAGCTTGTATTCAGCAAAAGCAGCATGACCGCTGGAAAAAAACTCAAAAGCACTGCTAGATAAAAAAGAGCCGTGTACAGATGGCGGTTGAAAGGGGAGAACTTTATTATGGTCTTAGCGAGGTAAGTCTCTATGAATAATCCGAAAATAGAAATCTTATTGCAAAAGTTGAAAAATGGCGAGTCTGTAATCAACGTTGAAGGTGGGAACTCCATGTCGCCGAAGATCAAACACCGTGAACCCGTGGTGTTGGCAGCAGTCCATGAATCCGATAGTTTGGAAAAAGGAGATGTCGTTTTTTTCCGCAGTCGCGGTTCTTATAAAACCCACATGATCTGGTCAATAAAACGAGAAGGAAACCATAATCGTTTTCTGATCACCAATATCAAAGGAAAGCATGGAGTGTGGGTCAGCGGTGAAAACATTTTTGGCAAAGTCATTGCTATCGGAAAACAGGCTTGTAGCGAGTTCCAAGAGAAAAATGATAAGGAAGAGGGGAAAACATAATATTTTTAGAAGGTTATGGTAATGATAATGAATATAAAAATATTTCTTACAGGCGGAACGATTGATGGGGTAGACTATGATTCTCTGGAAAAAGCACCTAAAAATCATCAATCGCTTATTCCTCACTTTCTCAAACAAGCCAAAGTTACCGCTCAATATGAGATTGAGGAATTAATGATCAAAGATAGCAGGTTTATCACTTCTGAAGACCGAGAAATTATTTCCAAAAAATGTAAAGAATGCGAGCAAAACCAGATTATCATTACTCACGGTACTTTTACGCTCTCCGAAACTGCGAAGTTTTTGGGGATGCAAAACCTTGGAAAAACCATTGTGATTGTTGGCTCCATGGTAATGGGGAACCAAAAAGACTCTGATGCTCTTTTCAATCTTGGAGCTGCAATAACAGCCGTGCAAATACTTCCTTCCGGCATATATATCTCTATGCAAGGCAAAATTTTTCGATGGGATAATGTCAAAAAGAATAAAGATTTGTTTGAAGAAGAACGCTCCTTTCAATTAAGGCTTTGTAGGAGAGAAGATATCCCTATAGTAACGCAAATAGAAGAAATTTGTTTTTCCGGAGAATCCGTTCTTTCCATTATTGCCATGAGCCAATATTTTGAGCTTTTTAAATCTACTTTCGTCGTTGCGGAAGAGAATGAGAAGGTAATTGGGTTTGGTATTGCCGGACAGGAGCAAGGAAACCCGAAACGGGCCTGGGTGTTAGATGTCTGCGTATTGCCGGAGCATCAAAAAAAGGGAGTAGGAAAGTGCATTGGGCAATGGCTCATTCAAGAACTGCAAAGACAAGGATATGAATATGTGCGAGCCACAGTTTCTCCCAAAAATATTCCATCCCAGAAAGGTTTAATAAAGTACGGGTTTAAAATTCTTCAAGAAGTCCCAGACTATTTTGGGCATGGCGAAGATAGGCTGATTGTTGAACGCACCATTATTTCTGATAAAAGTTGAAAAGCTCTTATTGAGTTTGCTTTACAGGAGAACGCCATGTTTCCACGGCGATATTTTTTTTCTTCTCTTCTTTTGTTGGGCTTAGTGATATTCATGGCTTGGAGAACAAGCGACGGACAGAAAAGGACTGCTTGCGATATCTCATCTTCTAAAAAATTTACGGTTATCGTTTTGCCTGACACTCAATACTATGCTGAACGCTGGCCAGATATTTTCCAGAGCCAGACCCGATGGATTGTACAAAACAAGGATACCTTGAATATTCAATGTGTAGTCCACGTGGGAGATATTGTTGATTCGTATGATGATCATCAGCAGTGGCGAGCAGCGAATAAAGCCCTCCAAATTCTGGACGACCAAGTCCCTTATATCTTGGCACAAGGGAACCACGATATTTACAACAATGCTGCTCATCGACTTTCATTGCAACTTAATCAATATTTTCCTGTCAAACAGTTCCTGGAAAAAAAATATTGGGGAGGCTCAATGCTGCCCGATCAAATTGACAATTACTACATCCGTTTTTCTGCAGGCGGACTAAATTGGTTGGTAATTGCTTTGGAAGTCTTTCCATCTGATAAATCTCTGGAATGGGCGGAGAATATTATCAAAATCCACCCTGAACATCGAATTATGCTTGTAACCCACTGTTACCTAGACCTTACCAATAAGCGAGTCGAGAGAAAAGACCGTTATGGCCCGGAAGATTATGGCCTTTGCGCAGATCGGACGACTACCACCAACAGTGGTCAACAAATGTGGGAAAAACTGGTGAAAAAGTATGCTAATATTTCGTTTGTTTTTTGTGGACATCTTTCTGAGCCTAAAGATGATACCGGTAGATTGGCCAGTATTGGAAATCATGGTAATATTGTTTATCAGTTTTTATTTGATTTTCAAGAAAGACAATGCGGCGGCAATGGCTATCTGGCGATTCTGGAATTCAATCCAGAAGAGAAAACATTATTGATCAAATGCTATTCTCCCTATTTGAACCAATACTTTACTGATTTGGAGCACCAGTTTTGCTATTCACTTGATTTATTCAAATGAAAAAAAATGGTTTACTCTTTAGGCATTGTTCTTTAAATTTTTTGCTATACTGCTCTCTTTATAGGGGAATTTTTCTTTTTGGTTTATTTTATCTATATCTAACAGGTTGGAGGAAGCCAAAATGGTATCACAGGAAGAAAAAAAGGTCTGGAGCACGCTACTTGAGTTGAATGAGTGCTGGTCGAAAAGCGATGGCGCAGAACTTGTGAATTACTTTCACCGAGATATGGTAGCGATAACACCAACGGATCGGGAGCGATTGGTGGGCAGGGATGATTGCGTTGCCGGATGGATGAGGTTTTCCAAAGCAGCCAAAATCCACTACTGGAAGGAGATTGATCCGAAAATCACATTATTTAGCGATACCGCTATCGTTACATATTATTATGGGATGAGTTTTGATATGGCTGGCCGAACAATCAAGAGCGATGGCAGAGATATGTTTGTGTTTGTAAAGGAAAACAACAAGTGGTGGGCGGTTGCGAATCAGTTCTCACCTTATCCAATAGGAAAAGGCGTATCTGAAATATAGACTGTGGTAGTATTGAAAATTTGGAAACCTATAATGAAACAATCCATTGTACATATAGCATTAGTCGTTCGAGACTATGATGAGGCTATAGCGTTTTATAGAGATAAACTCCATTTCACAGTGATTGAGGATACTTATCATCCTGAACAAGATAAACGTTGGGTCGTAGTTTCTCCTCCTGGATCGATTGGAACAACATTATTACTCGCCAGGGCTTCAAAACCAGAACAGGAACCGTTTATTGGCAATCAGTCTGGCGGAAGAGTATTTCTATTCTTGAACACTGATGATTTTTGGAGAGACTACAATGATATGGTTTCTCATGGAATAAAATTTGTGCGAGATCCTAAAAAGGAAATTTATGGCATGGTAGCCGTTTTTCAAGATTTATATGGAAATCTGTGGGATCTGTTGGAGCTGAATCATGACCACCCAATTTCTAAACGGCTCAGTTGAGTAGATGGTACCGCAAATTTCTGTTATTTTAGCTTTTGTGTTGAGCAAAAAGGCCTATTTGCATGATTCCTCTTTATTTTTCCTTGAGTTCCTTCTTTTCATTCAGTATAATTTTTTCAATGTGTATTTTGTGTCTTGAGGACGAGTAGTTTTATCCAAATAGGATTAGAAAAATGGAAGATATGCTAGGTGTGGGAGAACTGATTCATACCGGCGAGTTTTACGATAAGGTGAACCAATTTGACTTCGACTTGCCCTTTTATAAAAAGTGGTGCAGGATTGCCAATGGTGAGATTTTGGAACTGTGCTGCGGTACCGGAAGGCTGACTATCCCGCTCAAACAAACCGGTTATAACATCACGGGATTGGATTTTACCCCTTCGATGCTGGAAAGAGCAAAAGCCAAAGCCAATGCTACTGGGGTAAAGATTGATTTTATTCTGGGAGATATGCGTAATTTTCATTTTAAATCAAAATTTCACTTGATCTTTATACCCTTCAACTCCCTCCAGAATACCTATACCCTAGAGGATATCGAAAAAATCTTCGCCAATGTCCGATCTCATTTACTAAAAAACGGTTATTTCCTTTTTGATATTTTCAACCCTAGCATCGAATTCATGGTGCAAAACAAGGATCACTTTCGAGAGATAAACCACTTTCGCCTGGACGACGGTAGAGAAGTACACATAAAAGAAACCATGGAATACGATCTTGCAAGGCAAGTGAATCGAGTACGATGGATACATACTGTCGATGGTAAAGAATTAGAACAACAACTGGATATGCGCTGTTTCTATCCCTTGGAAATGGATGCGCTCTTGAAATATAACCACTTTAAGGTACTATCTAAATTCGGTAACTTTGACGAGACTCCGTTTACTTCGGCAAGCATGAAACAAATTTATGTATGCCAGCGTGCTTAAATTCTCTTGAATCTTGCATAAATTAGCCGCTACAAAAAATCAATGGAAAGAGGGGGATGAGAAGCCGTCTGCCTTGCTATCTCCCAATTCTTTGACCAAAATTCAATAAAAATCTGGACGTTCAGAGAGGGTTTTTAGATGCGCTAGCCGTCTCCATCCTGCTTCTCAACTCTATTCTGTTTCCTCCTTCCTTTTACAAAAAATCAATGGAAAGAGGGGGAGGAAACACAAAAGCCGTCGCTGCGCTGCCTCCCAATTCTTTGACCAAAATTCAATGAAAATCTGGACGTTCAGAGAGGATTGAGGCAATATTTGTCTGGGCTATGTCCCATCTCTATGACCCTTTTCCCCTTCCTTTTGCCTAAAATCAGGGAAAGAGGAATTCGTTTCAAGCCATCTTCGTGCTATTTCCCCTTCCTTTTGCCTAAAATCAATGGAAAGAGGAGAAAATGGATCGGATAGTTTTGAATGTCATAAAAAAAGATTTTTATGGGCGAATTGGAATTACCAAATCCGAATTCTGATCGACTATACAAAAGCCTTTTGATGGTAAAAGTTTAATATGAAAATCAAAAATTTTCCCTGGAGATGATCTTACAATATCTTCGGCCTGTCCCATTGCATTTTGTGCCATATAATAAAGTCTATCTGTTTCCTCAGATGCATTACATCCTGTGGCATCTGTTGTAAGGCCGCCGCCCATTGGAGCATATACTGAGTTACCAATTTTACGTGGCATAAATAATCCTGCTTTTCTCATTGCTATAATTTCCTTTGCATCTTCTATTTGATTTTGTAAGTCATTTACTCCTTTTAGGTTGTAAGGCTCAAGGATATTTGGCCAATTTTTATAAATGATCTCAAGAAGCTCTTTTTGGGCAAAGACATATTCTTTATTATGGGGAAGCACATCTATAAAATAGACAGTATTTTTGCGTATCGTAATAAACAAAAGTTGGTCAGACCTGTTCATAAAATATCCTTCATCTGAAATAGCAGTACTCAAATGAAGATGATAAATTCCCCAATCATAAAAAAGATAATCTGTATAATCTTTAACAAAAAGAGTTTTACTTAGATATGGATTTACATCTTGGCCTTGAATGATTTTTTTTTCTATCTCTGCTAGTGCATTGGAAGTAACGCTCTCAAGAATAATAGTACGAAATTTTGGTGATTTCTGAATTTGTCTACGTTCAGGGTTAATACGTTTTAATTGAACATTAACCCATCTCTCTACTATGCGCATTTCTTCAGTAAGATCAGTATATTCGATATGATAATAATTTAATGCTGACTTTGCTATTTGGACTAAATCATCATAGAAATTCATTATTTTGAACCTCTAACTTTTTTAAAAATTTTTATAATGAAGAATTTCCATCACAAAAAGGCTGATCAATCAATCAATCTTCCTCAAAGGTTTTGTTTTCATAAGAAAAACTTGGAGGATATGTGCTACGGCCCAAGTTATTCTGGCTATCGGTGCCACATTGTTTTGGCTAAGTCGAGAAATACAAAATAACTACGATAGAGAAAAAGAAACTATCGGTGCCACATTGTTTTGGCTAAGTCCCACAGTATTTTAGTTGAATGTCCCCACTTTAATTTGGCTAAGCTGTACCCCGCTCCTGTTAGATTGATTAATAAAACCCCGCTTAAACCTAGCATTCTAAGTGATCTATCGAGTCGGAAAATGGACAAAATAATCTAGGAAAAATTGGCTAGCTTACTGTGGGAATTCGTACCAATTTGACTAAAATAAACAGAGACATAGTTCAAATAAACCGAGCCTTAGCATATATGGGTTTCACCCAAGCCCGATTTTCTATATCCTTTTTTCCTTCAGGCTTTTTGGATACTTCCGCATTCGTGAAATCCATTTTTCAGGTGAAACTTTAGACTTGGTTCATTGGTTCTTGTAATTTGTAATGGAAGCTATAATATTTCTCAGATCCATTTTCTTTGCTTCGGCAAGCAGGTAATCCAACACTATCTTCCCAATCTGTTTGCCAGTGTATTGCGGTTTGATAAAATACGTAATCTCTGCGGTTTCCCTAAGAGACGGTCTTGGTAAGATGCTTATTTATGCAATCTTCTACTAACTGAGCTATTTCTTGCGGTGTAAGATCCATTTGGAAACCCTTTCCAATTTTTTCAGCCATTCTTGAGCAAACTTCATACCTTCTTAACTAAGCTCAATAAGCCAATTTTCAAGTTGCCCAGAAAACAAGGAATTATAATAACAGCCCAATTGTTTTTGCTACTTCATTTGCAGTCTCCGTAATTACATCAGAAGGCTGAGAATGAACAGCCTTCTGTATCAATTTGTTAAGCTCCTTCGAAATATTGCGAATCGGGTTCAATGTATTCATCAATACTTTTAATTCATTTACTGCATCTCGAAGGTTTTTTTCTTTATCAGGAATATGCATAAAAGTAGATGCAGCTGTAATATTGGCTATGCGTAGAATACAACGACCAAGAAGAAACCATCTATACTCTTCAGAAGAAGAAACATTCCGAAGCTCAATACTAAACTTATCTATGCTTGAGAAATACTTCAAAATTAGTTCCCTAAATTGGCTTTGATTCTCAGGCTGAGAAAATTTATCTGATATATCTCTTAATTCCTTGACGCTTAATAATTCGGATAGTTGTGATTGATCAATTAACTGCATAAACATTTCAAAATCATATTTTGCAGAGACAATGTTAGGTAAAGGGATGATGGTAATATGATTTCCAACACCACAGCCAATATAGAAAAACGCTGCATTGCGATTTTTTGTCTTTTTACCAGTAGTTGGTTTTGTTTTTTGCCTTTTGCTAGAAATTCTTTTAAGATAATCGTTAACGAAAATCATCCCTCTTTGATCAAGTTCTTTAAGCCAATTTTCCAGTTCATCTCGCTGAAGCAAATATTGGATTGCATTAATAAAATACGTCTTCAAATCATCTGAATCTTCAATGTCAGAAGGGTTAATGTTAATTTTTCGAAGAAAAAATTTGGCTTGCTTTTTGGTAAGATTATTATTTATACAATGCTCAACTAATTGAGCTATATTTTTTTGCGTAAATTTCATTTAGAAAACCTTTCATCGTTTTTCCAGCCATTCCTGAGCAAACTTTATTCCTTCTTTAGAAAGCTCTGTAAGCCAATTGTCAAGTTGATCTCTGGAAGCAAGGTATTGGATCATATTGGTATAGTAAGCCCTAGCTTACGATGAGGCTGGAATTGACGCAGGATTTATCCCTATTTTGAGTAAAGCATAGGCGGCAGTTTCTTTGGTAAGAAAATTATCTATGCAAGATTGAGCTAAGTCAGCTATTTCTTGTTGCGTAAGCTTCATTTAAAAATCCTTGCATCGTTATGTTTAAATTTCCGATCATAAATTTAATTTCCACGAGTGATTAGGAGCTAAATCCATAAATTAAATAAACTTAAAATTTTCGAATACATCAAAATCGCTCCAGGAGATACTTCCTGTGAAACTAAGCTCTCCAGTTCGATTGAAATCTGTGATACGCCTAAAGTAATCCTTCCAAGTTAAATTTTCACCGATTGCTTGAGCCCAATTTATAGTTCTTAATGATTTCACCGCAAGGGGAGCAAGCCTCACTTTCTGAAAGCCTTCTTCAAAAGGATGGGGTAACACTGGTGCCAAGGAACCAGGTTTAGCGGAAAGGATTACGGGATTTGTATCGCACAGGTAGGGAATATTTCCGTACTTTTCAAGCGATTTGAAGTATTCTTGTAATTCATTATCTGAAAAATCCGATACTCCATAATAGTCTCCCCACGAAGTGAATTTTAGAATAGCTCTGAGTTGCTCTAATAGTTCAGTTTGATAACAAGTATCAATAAGTAAAGCAAAGGATATCCCAAGTGTTTTAAATCGGTTATAAATTTCAGAAACGGATACTAAGCCTGGCTTAGGCTTTGAAAAATTCTGTTCTATTGCATTCATGACTCTGGACAAATCTTTAAAGTTAGTTCCAAAAGTTGGCATTTGGGGAGTTTCTATATAAAGTTTATCATTTCCAATATCATCACTAAGCTTGCCTTTGTAATCACCTAATACCAAATACTGAGATCCAGCTGCTCCTGAAACACCATGACCTACATAGTAGATAATGACCGCTTTAGGTTTGTGTTTTTTTTGAAACATTTCAATCTCAGACAAAGCTATTTTAAAATTTTCCGAATTAAGCCTTTCTCCAATTGAAACACTTAGCGGTATTTCTACACAGCCAGCATTTTTTAATACATCTCTCATCACATTTGCTGAAGTATTAGCAGCCGGAAGATCGCCAAATATTTGATGAGAATATCTGGGAGAAGCCAGAACAGCATAAGCAACCTCGTTGTGGCTACCGACTAATGGATGGAGAGAATCCGGTAGAAATTCGGTACTAAGTCCAATTGGTGGTTTTAGTACAACTTCGAATTGTGATTCTCCGAAGTCTGACGAAATGAACGAAACTTCTGCAACTTCATAAGCAACTATTTGAGGCGTCTGGCTTCGAAAAACTACAAATCCTTTAGGACTAAGATTTCCTCCATTTTCAATCAAAGCATCCTTTGTTTTATTCCTGGCTTCAGTGGAAGATAAAGAATCTGCTTTAATCTCAATTTGTGGTATTGCTTCAAATGATCGTGTGACAACAAGCAATGAATTATCTGAAGCACGAGCGGCAGTTACGGAAGTATCATTTGCAAGCAAAGCTTTTAATTCAGCACCTGTTTTTTCAAAAATTCTAACATCTTCGAGTTTAAGTGTTATATCGCTCTCTTTATCTCTTCCCCTATCGAGTAAGCCATTTGATAGATAGTAGGGGATTTTGCGATCCGCTATACTCACGTTTTCAATCGTGCCAGATATATCAGGGACGTTATCCGGCCTTTCGACCATAACCACAGCAAATTCTTGTCCTTTTTTAGAATACGCCAGCACTGCCCCAGGATAACGACCTCGACGAAATGGGATATTAGGAATCAGAAACTCAGGCTTTGTTCCAAAATTTTCTGACAATATATTTTGTAGCGTCCTTTCAGTATCATTTTTCGGTTCTAATAAAGCGGAAGATTGGGTTAGGCCAGTTAAATCTTGAGTAGATAGAGAGTTATATTTCTGTTGATTCGAAGTATTTTCTTTTCTTTCAAATTGAATTTTTTTAAACCATCCTTTAGCAAATACAATTTTTTCAGCAGTAAGCTCAAGAAGCCAGTTTCCTAACTCATCTCTCGAAAGTAAATATTGGATTACGTTGGTATAATAAGTACGATCGTCAGAGGCATTTTGTATTAGCGTATGGTTGATGCCTATTTTTAACAGCGTATGGTAGGCTGTTGTTCGAGGAAGAAAATTCTTTACACAATCTTCAGCCATTTGAGCTATTTCTTGAGGGGTAAGATTCATTTAGAAACCCTTTCCAATTTCTCCAGCCATTCTTGAGTAAATTTCAGCCCTTCTTTAGCAAGCTCTGTAAGCCAATTTTCGAGCTGACCACGGGAAGAAAGAAATTGGATCATGTTTACATAGTAAGTGAGGGTGTGCGAAGAATTTGGGATTGACGCAGGATTTATCCCTATTTTAAGCAAAGCATAGTCGGCGGTTTCTTTGGTAAGAAAATTATCTATGCAAGATTGGGCTAGATTGGCTATGTCTTGAGGACTAAAAGATTGAGATGCTCGATTTGAGGTTAAGTCGTTTATTGCTTGAAGAGTAAGCGATTGAGCAGGGGCTTCTTTTGGAAATATTTTAGTAATATTTTTATAACTTCTTATTTTTTCAGCAGATTCAATTCCTTTATCTGTTAGATATATTTCAGCAATATTTCCTGTATTTTCAGGAGCTAACAAGCCTTCTTCTCGTAAAAATTTCAGATGAACAAAAAATTCTTTTTCGTTTTTGGCATAGCTTAAAGGAAAATCAAGAGATAATATTATACCTAAAGGGGCACCATCATATTCCTGTCTAAGATATAAAACCTCCAGTAAATTATTCTTCTTATCTGATAATGTCAGATTTGCTACTTCTTGGACTATTTGATCTATGTTTTTTGTAGTTAGAAGTATCTCTTCATGCCTTTCGCTTTTGTTTCTTGTATAACCTGAAATAAGATATTTACGTTCGCTATAATCTTTATCTAAAGGAGTGAGTAGTTCCCATGTAATACCAAATTTTCCGCAAGCTTTACAACTATACTGGTAAACATCTCTCCCAGATCTAATACACTCGTGTGTCACTTGTGCTTCTTTACCACATAAACAACAAAGTTGATCTTGGTTTCTGCTATTTTGCATAGAAAATCCTTGAAAGTTGGAAGAAACTTCATTTAAATTATAGCAAAATATATATGGCAAATACTGATAAAAATTATCTTTTATTTGTTTTTTCTTGCATTACATACAGTGCAACGAAAACATTTATTACCCGTAGTAATATTATTGTAAAGAATGACGGATACAAGTTTATTATCATAATCCCAACAAGTCATACAATATGGATGTTCTTTTTTTTCATCTGTCCTTTTATAATAAAGATTCCCGACTCTTATTAGTACGTCCTCAATTTCCTTTTGTTTTTGAAGGCTCATTAAATTTTCTTTTAATTTTAGATTTTCTTCTCTTAATACTAAAATTTTTTCTCTTAATTCAAGTATACTTTGTTGAAGAGCTTGATCTTGGTATTTCTTACTTAAATCCATAACTTGTGTTATATTATCGATTATTTCCCATTCTTGGGTAAATTTTAGTCCTTCTTTAGAAAGCTCCGTAAGCCAATTCTCAAGTTGGCCATGAGAACAGAGAAATTGGATTATATTCGTGTAATAAGCACGTTCATCGGGAGCATCTTGTATCAGCGCAGGATTGATACCTATTTTTAACAGTGCATGGTGTGCCGTTTCTCTGGTAAGAAAATTACTTATACAATCTTCTGCTAATTCAGCTATTTCCTTCTCTGTGAGCTTCATTTAGAAAACCTTTCATCGTTTTTCCAGCCACACTTTTAATATGGGTAGTGGGAGTAATTTTAAGCTGGCATAGTTGGTTTTATTGACAAAACCATTAGATTAAGCCAAAAAATTTTGCAGGTGGCCACAATGTTCCTTGACATCGAACATATAAGTTAATTCCTAAACCCGTCGGCGAAAGATATGCTTCATTAGGAGCGACTTCTACTTCTTGTAGCGTTTCATCATTATCCTCATCCTCTTCTTCAGGCCCAAGGCCAAATGTCCCTTCAATAAGATCAAGCGCATTAAGATGATCTAATTCTCGGTCTATACGATATACATCATCAATGCTACATACTTCTGTTAGTTCTTCTTTAGTGGTTTTAAACTCAATAGCTGTAACTAATCCAAGTTCATCTATTTCCTTAACGGCTTTTTGGCAAGCATAATTTAAGATTTTTACCTCTAAAGCCGTGAGTTGAGAAAGTAAGTTAATAAAGATCAGATTGCTATCGTCGTTACCATCTTTGGTACATGATGAGGATAAAAGTCCTGCCCACATTTCTTGTATCTCATCCGTATCTATCCAAGAACTCTGTTCAATTATCAATGAAACCAAGCGTGGATGTGCATGTGTTTCTTCTATTTGCTGGCATCTATTTTCAAGCTTTGTTTTTGCTTTTTTTGCCATATTTTCCAAATTTTTAGCACGCCAATTGGCTATCTTATCTCGAAGAAGTAATCCAAATTCTTCCGCAGCAGGCATGCAGATTTTGCTTAAAAACGCTGTTATAAAATTCGATGAATTTTCTATGGGAAGTGAAGGACCGACTTCGTTATTTTTGATTAAAGGAGGTTTGTCTAGCCATTTTTTAACAAAAATTACTCCATCTCTGCCGAGTTTATCCAGCCAATCTTTCAATTCCCCATGAGCATCAAGATATTCAATCAACTTGGTATAGTAATCGAGATTACTCGTACCAGAAGGAATTTTTCCTGTAACGATATTCGCTTTTTTTAGAGCAAAGTCTACTTGATCTTTGGTAAGATTGTTGCTTACGCAATCCTCAGCTAACTCGGCTATTTCTTGCGGCGAAAGATTCATTTGGAAACCCTTTCCAATTTCATTTCCTCTTCTTTTTACAAAAAATTAAGCGAGGTAATAAAAATCTGTACGTTCAGAGAAGATTGAGTGAGGTTGTTTTTTTTAAAGGTTTCAGCCGTCTCCATCCTGCTTCCCCAACTTTACAGATGTTTTCCCTTCTTTTTGCCTAAAATCAATGGAAATAAGGGAAAGTTCCCTGTTTTCAATGCTGAATTGTTTCATGATCCAAGCCAATCTTTCAAAGTAGCTGCCGAGATGTCTAGTCCCATCTTTTCCGCAGTTTCTAAAGCTTCCTTCGCTATAACTCTGATTTGATCTGGAGTAGCCTCAGGCTTCACACATGGACCTTCCTTCATTCTTAATTCCCACATCGTGCCATTCTCAATAGTACGAAGTGCATTGAGCAAAACCATATCAGTAACAGCTGCCATCTCAAATGCTGTCCGCAACTGCCTGATTTCTTTAATAATACGCAAGTAGTCTCCGGTGGTGATGATCTCTTTCTGATTTCCATGATAGTCGTAAATACTTGGATGGTGTGGGAAAATATGTTGCCTTGCATAAATAAGAAAGCAACTGGCAGTTTTCAGAATCGAGTCAATCGCAGCTTCAATATCTTTCTCTTCCTCTTTTCGATGCACAGGCTTTCTCAGAGCATTTCGGAGACTTGTAACTGTTAACTCCCCAGGTCGAATCGCTGAGTCGAAAAGTAGCTCAAGAGTTTCCTTGTTGCAGTCGGTGCCACTTATCAGTACAACGCGGGTTTCAAACCCTCTACGGTGTGCAAACTCGGCGATTCGAAGTGATCCAAACCGAGGAAGAGTGAGTGGGAGAAGCACAAACGAAGGTACAGCGTTAAGCAAAGCGATAGCGGCACCATCAGAATCGAAATCACGAGGTAACTTCACTGCGAATCCACCTTCGCCAACAACGTCATGCGTAATTGCACTCCAGATCGCAGAGCGTTCATCATCTGCGATAATGATACCGCCTGTTGTCACTCTCTGCATTCTGTGTTCTGCAAGTTCGATTGAATTTTTTCTTTTAGAAAGTAAGGAAAGCTTTTTAAGCCATTCTTTGGCAAATACAATTTTTTCAGCAGTAAGCTCAAGAAGCCAGTTTTTTAGCTCATCTCGTTGGAGCAAATATTGGATTACGTTACTGTAATAAGCTTTCAAATCATTCGAATCGGTAATTTCCGATGGGTTTCTGTTAATTTTTTGAACATAAAAATTTACTTGATCTTTAGTAAGATGGTTATTTATACAATCCTCAGCTAATTGAGCTATTTCTTGCGGTGTAAGCTTCATTTAGAAACCCTTTCCAATTTTTCGAGCCATTCTTGGGCAAATTTTAAGCCTTCTTTAGAAAGCTCTATAAGCCAAGCTTCGACTTGTCCGCGTGAAGAAAGGTATTGGACAATATTTGAAAAGTAAGTACGATCATCTGGGGAGTTCTGGATTAATGCAGGATTAATACCAATTTTATGGAGGGCAAATTGGGCTGTCTCTCGAGTTAGAAAGTTATCTATGCAAGATTGGGCTAGATCAGCTATGATTTTTGAAGTGAACGGTTGAGATTTTTGAATCAGGAGATTTTCTTGCCTTTCAGAGGTTAATTTGGTAATCTCATTATCCCATCTTCTTTTTACTCCAGCTAAATGGCCTGAATCTTGATCTAGGTTTTGAGAAGCTTTCTTGTAGTATAGAATTGCTTCTTTGTTTTTTCCCTGAGCAAATAAACAGTCTGCGACGTTAAGTTCGTAATGAGGATTGTTTGGGAGGTACTCATGAGCTTTTCTAAAATGCTGCTCTGCCTTAATAAAAAAACTGCTATCCCCTGTAGCATACCCATTTCTCATAAATTCCCTACCGATTTCATTTTCTCTATCAGCTATTTGGGAAAGTTGAAAACCTTTATTTGTTTGTTGTTCTCTTTGTTTTGGAGAATCCAGAGCAATTCCCAAACCATTTTGCAGCCCGCTGTTTATAACACTCCATGATACAATTTTCGCTATAGGATAACTTCTGGGGCTTACCCCGCCTGTTCCCTCTATTTGTTTTAGCAACCCTATAATGTTTCCTTCATAGATTATCGGAGAGCCACTATACCCCTGATAGACCATCCCTTGTGTAAATTCCAAACGGGTATAATTTTGATGTTTTTTTAGAAAATGGCATTCTATCGGCTCAAACCCACTTTCTATTGGTCTGTCTTTATCAAAACCATAAATCCAAAGGGTTTGCGAGTCATCTGGCAAAGCTTGTAAGACAGAAAGCCCATATTTCAGATAAGCAGAGAGCTGAGGAGTCAAACGAAGAATAGCAAGATCAGTGCTTTCGGATAAGTGGCACTCATCAAAGCGTAAGCTTATTGCTTTTACTCCTTCGCCAGTGAGATGTTTACAAACGCATTCCTTATTCAGGACTTGAAGCACTTCTTCTTGTTTAGGAAGATTTCGTTCGAATATCTCGTTAATCACATGAAATACTGTTAGTAAGCATACCATATCCCCATGCCTGCAAAGCACTCCATTCCCTCGCAAGGTTAAATTCTCTGGCTGGCTTTCCGTGCCTTTTAGAATGGCAACAGCATTCGGTATAATTCCATCCATTACAGTCTCTCCCAAAACCAATCTACTCCTGGATCTCGATGCCAGTCATGGAGTGGCATCAAATTATCTTTTTTCGAAGGTTCTGCCCCAAACATAAACTTTACATAATCTACAACAACTTTGCTCCGCTCCAGCGTCTCTATCCCTACGAATTCGACCATTTCGGAAAGATTTTGACCCCAGTCTGAGATCAGATCGTTCAAGCCTTCGACCACGCATCTTTTAAAAGATGGTGCGGAAATACGGAAAAAATTGTCCCCGTATTTTTTCAGATGATACCTTTCCTGGAGTTTTCTATAGAATTTTACCGTCCAGTCGCGACATTTATCGCTGTTGAAATTTTTATCAGGGTGGGATTTATGGCTTTGGAGCCAGATATGCTCCCTCGGAGTCATACCTCTATGGACGTACAAGTCCTGAATACCATGACACATCCAGCCTAAAACGTAAAGAGATTCCTGAAATTTTTTTTCAGCTAAGAATGAGCTAAATTTATCTTCCAGTTTCTTCATCCATTCGATGAATCGCTCTGCATTCTCTTTTGCCGTCCCCTCCGGGCGGCCATCTTTATTCTGAGGCGAGGTAGCGTGCGGGGCTTCCACGGCAAATTTATAAAGATCAACGTCCCTTGCTCCGGCTGCCAATACTTCTAGAGAACCTCCTCTGAAACCCTCATGCTCCAAAACTTCCCGGGTCATTTCATAATGGGTGTTATGGGTACACCGCAGAATATAGATAATCCCGGGCGGGGCAATCTTTTGATTTACAGCCAACAGACTCTTTTTGGTCTCATCCGAGTCCGTACAAAAAATACTGGTAACATTTCCTACATCTTCAGGGATTTCTTTCCCTTCTTCCAAAAGATGCCATCTTCCCTGGGAATCGGTGTAAAAATAATACAAATCCATATCTCTTTGCCTCCCATTTATTTTCACAGAAAAACCTATAAGGCTTATTTATGACCATTAAAAAAATTATAACAGAGGAAGCAAAACATAGGAAGAAAAAATTGGGGAAATGTCGTAAAAATGTGGAATTTTAGCTATGGATACAACAGCTTTTTTGGCAATGAAAATCTGGACGTTCAGAGAGGGGTGATGGCTATTTTCTAGTGTTTCAAAGCCATCTCTGGACTGCTTTCCAACTCTATTCTGAAAGGCATGGCGGGCTATTGTTTCAAATTTCAGCTTCGAGGTAGCAATTATTTTATGATCCCACATAATATATCTAAACACACTTTATAATCTTTTAAGGCTAGACCAAAAATATAATTTTGTTGTTTTTTGCCTGAACAAACTAAAGATACTATATTTCCATCATCGTCCATTATGGGAGAGCCACTGCACCCTTTAATAAAGGGGTCGCCAGGATGTTTCTCACCAAAATTACTTTCTTCTACTTCAAAAACATACAAATCTTTATCTTTTTTCGCATAGCGAAGAGTCATAAATAGTTCTCGGCCTCGTTCTATCCTACTTTGAAAATAAGGATGTTTCTTATCATAAGAACGACCAATGATTCCCCAAAATCTGTATTTTTTTTGCAGAGACATTTCTATATCAAAATTTATATCAGATATTATATTCTCTACTTCTACTATTTCACGTTTACCATCTCCACCATACCAAAAAGGTTTAACATTATCTGGAATAAAACTATAAACAAAGTCTACATTTTCAATTTGATAAGGATTTAAATTCAATCTTTTTAAGTAATTCATTTCTCCAATTGGATAAAGTAAAGACCTATTATTTTCCCAATCTACTTTTCCTTGTAAATACCAATCATTACAATGTTCCACCACATGAAAAACTGTCAATAGTAGCCGATAATTACAATACAGAACTATACATCCAGAGCCAAAGTCTACTGGTTCCGAATCTCTTAGTCTGATAAGTGTTACAGACGAAAAAATTATTTTTTCTTTTAACCAATTTTTTTCATTTTCTTCCATTATTATATATTTCTCCATTTTGTTACCATTGCTTCTGATTTGGTGTGGTATTGAGTTAGACCTTTGGATTCAAATAGCGTTTTAAGACATTATGGCGATGTTCAAATAGCTTGCGAATAAACCATGCTACTATAGAATTTCCCCATTTTGGCTGAAACGTAAGGTGATCAATAATTTTGCTGCCAATCGCGGTCGGTAGAATTTTTCTTTCATGTCGCCACAATTTCATCGAACCCATTGGGGATTCTTCTGCAAATCCTTCATTGATTTTTATCTCAAGCAATGTCAGATCAGAATAATCAATGGGTAAAATCCCAAAAAGAAATATCCTAGTATGGAAAATCGGCTGGCTGGGCGTAATAGATAAATCATTCAGACTCTTAATATCTTTGGGCATAGTCATTCGCAAATACGGCCATATTTCGGTAAACCCATAGAAGCATCGAAAATTTCGTGGATACAATCAGAGGCGCATCGGTATTTCAAGAATTTCATGGGTGCTTGGTTGATATTTTTCGTAATTTCTACAAGATTACAATAATCGAAGCCACCTCGGCTAGCAATAGAGTAATCAAACAGACTTGCAATATCATTCATAGATCCCAAAATCCGTCGGTTGTTTGTTTTGGCAAACCCCAGTTCCTGGTACTCTAAGAGGAGTGATTCTACAAGAGAATCTTTGATCCCTTCCGCCAAAAGATAAGATCTCATTCCTGCGAGCAGCAAGGTTTTCACCATGAGAGAGCTTGATTTTGTTCCCTCTCCCAAAAACGAAAAGAGGGTTTTCTCATTGGTGAAAAGAATAATCTTTTTCCGTGATATACGGAGCAGATTCGCATACCAGTTTCCCAATTGAGAATTGAAAGGAGGTTCCTCAAGTTCTTGCGGAATCTGGCCTATATCTTTGAGCAATTTTTGCGTGCAGTAGAGGAGGTTCATTGGTATTTTCCAAAAATTTTTTACGGTAAGCGGTTCTTTTGATAGTTTCAGTCTTCATCATTTAAATCCTCTAACCCTGAAGCATTGTCCTTGGGATTGTCGGGATCGCCAAAAAGTTCATACAGAGGGCGCAGTATTTTCATAATTTTCTCGGCGTTCTCGATAATCGTGTATATATCATCCTCCGTGCTTTCGATTAAATCGAAAAGTTTTTCTTTTTCCTTCTTGGAGAGTTTTCCGCCTTCCCTCAATAACCGAAACATCAAACTATGAAGTTCCATGAGATCAAAACGGAGCTGCGGAGGCATATTGATTCCTTGATCTCCTGTGAGGTATCGGATCGCATCTAAGGAGTCAACGGCTCCCAATAAATCCATGGTCTCGTAGTCTTCCGCCAGTTTTCTGAGTCCCTTTTTACTTAAATTCGGCTCCCAATTTAATGATTCTTCTTTTTCTCTGGTTTCAAAGATATGGCTTTCGAATTCGGATGGGATTGTCTTTTTCTTTCTTGGAGATTTGCTTTTGGGTTCTGACGGATTCTTCGATTCATCATTCTTTTTCTTTTTTGGCATGAGAGTTTCTTCCTTTTTTATTCTAAGTTTTAATCTGGATACGCTTTCATACCTGCCTTCATAGCGCCAGCGATAGTACCATTAACGTATTTCATGCCGGAGAAAAATTCGTTCGGGTCGTATCGTTCGTCGCTGTATTTGTAGAGAGCGAAGCCCCAGTTATTGAGTTTGCCATTAAATTCAAGACGGCAGATGGGGACAAGATCACCAGATTCGTTACGATTCAAGTAGAGATATTTCCCTTTGTATCTTGGGACGTAGAATATTTCCGGGTCTTTGAAGGTTTGCTTGTTAAATTTTTCGATGAGTTCTGATACTTTGGTTTTGATTTCATCAGGGATTCCGGTGGTTTTCTTACGAGGAGTTTTCTTGCTATTCTCTTGTTTTTTAGGTTTTTGGTTAGGGCAGATCATATCCACCATCTCGCCTTGGAAAAATACGACCTTATGTCCGTCACTGCCGCCAAGATATTGCTTCTTTCTCATGCTCATTCTTTTCATTTCGTTCACGGTGTTCTCGCAGAAATCCAACTGGTGGCCGCAGTCGCATTCGTAAGAGGAAGGGAAAAGTTCTTTGGGCATCATTGGTCTTTTCCTTATATTTGCTTTTCTTGAAAAAAATGGATTAATTCATATATTTTTTTACAACAAGGAATGAACAATTGGAGCAACACATAGCATTGTTCCCTCGCAATGATTCTGCCGCTGGGATGCCCAGATTCATTACGAAAATTGCGGATCATATTCAGAATGCCAATGAAATCAGTTTCCATATTTTCTTTGATATTTTGGGGAAGAGTTTTTAATAGTTGCTGGATAATGTTATTAAATTTATTGAATTTTCTTAGAAGAGTTGTTTCTTCTATAGCATTTTTGAATTTATCGCAATAATCAACGTTCTTTTCTATCGTTTCCAATAGTCTTGTAAATGAATCCTCAACTGATACCCCGAGCATAACAGTAGATGATAGAACACAGCCACTCAAAAAAGCTTGCATTGCCTCTTTCAGATAGATAAGAGTTGTTTCTTCTATAGCTGGGATTTGCTCTTTTATCAATTTTTCATAAGTAGAAACATCGTGAAAGAAATAAACGTTTCCCCCTTCTAAAATTTTTTTACCAAATTCTGAAACTTTAAAAAAAGGAAACTCTCTATTCATATAATCGGATCCAAGAGTAATAATCCCATCCCGAAATAATCCCCAAAAAACTTCTAATACGAGATCACGAGTATGTGGAGATAATTTTCCTTCATTACTAGAGTGAGTTTGCATCGCACTTTCACGGCCTTTAGTTTTTTTAGGAGTCGCATTTTCTGAATCTCTGATAGCTTGTGCGATAGCATCTTCAAAGTTTACATATTGATCTCCAGCTTTGTATGGAAGTCTGTTTGCTAAAATATTCATTGCAAAAGACCGCATTTCTTCATATGTGTAATCCATAGTGAATATCCTTTACATTAGATGAAGTTTGAATGTCAACTAGCATACCATAAAATCTCGTTTTCGTAAAAAATTTTCTTGTACCACTATTTGAATGTAAAGAAAAATCTGAGCATAAAATAGTACTGAATTCACTCAGAGAGATCACGGTTTTTAGGGAAAAAGTAGGACTACTTAATAACAACACAACTATTGAATCATATTAGACTTAAAGTTATTTTTGTGGATTTATTTTAAAACCAGAAATATGACAGGGAACGTGACATAAAAAAGCACGAAGTGGCTTCTCTTGTTGCATCCATCTTTACCATCCTCTTGCCACAAAACTTGCTCTAGCAAAGCAATGTCCTGCCTTAAGCCTGCTTTGGAACTTGCGGAAAACTCCACCATTCCAGTCTTATAAAAAATTTCCTTTTAGCATTCTTTTGTAGATTTTTTTTTCATCAGCTCACAATGAAGTGCCAAGAGAAAAGCGGGAATTCAGTTGTAAAATCCGTCCCGTTGCGCTCAATAACCTGCATGAGAAGAGGGAAATAAGAATTTTTTTTTAGCATCTGATTTCGAATTTATTTTTTTCATTCCTGCACTCAATTACAAACCCAAAAGGAGGATATTGCCTATGAAGATTTCGATAAGTGACTTAGAACTCTACGTAAAATGTCCCAAAGCCTATGAACTTCACTGCATCAATAAAATCGAACCGCGGCAGAAAAGTTTGTCACTGTGCAAGGCCATCGCGGTTCGAAATGTACTTCAAAAAGTCCATGAGGAAAACAAAAATGCGGGAGAATTGACTGATGAAGTGATAGGGAAACGATGCGAAGAGGTTTGGAAAACTGAAATTTCCGACCCGAAAGTGGATCAGAAAGAGCTTGAAGAGATCGTGGTCCAAGCCAAACCTGCGACGAAAAATAAGGAGGCGACTGAGGCAGTGACTAAGTCACAAAAGACGCTTAATGAGATCAAAACCTGGTGTACGAGGTACATGAAACTGGAAAATCATTCGCAGGTTTTGTTCAACGATGTGCGCTTCGAAACGGAGATCGGCGACACTGTGTTTTGCGGGAAAATAGATCAGGTGAGGCAAGTGCAGAACGAGATTGAGGTGCTTATCTTCAATACGTCATCGCAAGCACCGTCGCAGAATTTCCTCGCCAGAGATTTTCAAACCTCGATTTCTGCGTATGCGGTCTGGCAGGGAAAATTGTATCCAGAAAACGAAGATTGCTCCGAAGAAGTGCAAGTCAATCTGATCCCGAAAGTGTACTGTTTCTATTTTCCATACCTCGAAGAATACAAACGAAATGGCAAAGGCCAAAAAGGGGATTGGAAAGGCGATCCGAAAATCCCAGTACCTAGGACGGAGCAAATGCTGCTTGATTTTGAGTATGAAGTACTCACCGCTGCGGCAGGGATTGAGCTTCAGTATTTCCCGATGCGGGTTACGAACCCGTGCGGGTGTGCGATCTGTCCGTTCGCATATTGTTGCAAAAATGATGTGATCGAAATGGAACAAATGGAAGAATATATCGAATGTTTCCAGCAATAATCGAACTATGTTCGGAATAAATTTATGAAAGGAATTTAATATGATGCTTACTGAATTGCAAACCATAAACCAGAATCGAAGACAGGGCGAGACGTTTAATGACGCGAAAAACCGGCTGAGAAATGAACGTAAACTTACACAAACTCCTCAGCATTTGCTTATGCCTCCGGTAGAAGAAGAACCCGACTGGGTAACAAACGATGATTCAGAAGAAGAGTTTTCCTCAGATGATCTCATTGTTCCGCGCTATAAAATTATCCAGCCAAGTAGCAGGATCGAAGGCGCAAAAGAAGGCGTGTTTTACAACACTCTGACGCATGAAGAGAGGCCGAAACTGGAAAATATCGTGTTCTTGACCAGACAAAATGGCAGGGTATTGTTCCCGCCCGGAGACTTCTCAGGAACAAGGGAATGTTTCTCCTATGACGGAGTTGCGCCATCAAGAGAAGCAGTACTCCAAGAATCAGGCGAGGAACCGAAATCAGAGTACTGTGTGATAAAAACCAATGGACAGAAGAAAACCATTTGCCCGTTCGCGATGTGGCCAGACGAACCAACGGAGAACGGAAGCCGGTCGCCGAAATGCAAAGAAGCGATAAATTTTCTGTGCGTAGATGAGTTATTAAGTCCGTTCTTCCTGATCTTTCACGGGATGGGGATACCAGTGGTGAAAAGCCTGCTTGGCTCGATTTACCTCAAAAAAAGACAGGCGATGTTGCAGAGGAAAGAACTCCATCTTCGAAGCTTTTCGCTCACCATAGCACTGAAACTCCAGATCAATGAGCGCGGCAAGTTTTACGTAGCATCCTTTGAAAAAGTAGAAGAAATAAGGGATGAGGCGCACATCCAAGCACTCAATAGATGCTTCGAATCGCTCAGTACCAAGAGAATCTCGGAAACGATTCAGGCGGAGGCGGAGATCCGATCTACGGAAGCTGAAGTCATTGAAAGGGAAGCTGAAGTCGTGGAATCTTCATCAAATCAACAAGAAGATAATGAAACCACTGAAGCCAAAAAGTCGTAAAAAGCAGGAGGAAATGTGCGTTTTTCTCAAAGGAAAGCCCAAAAAAGTGCAAATGAAAATGCACATTTCCCTTACAGAAAAACTATAAAACATGCAGGGGAGAGAGGCACTTTCTTCACTAAAAAATCGGAAAAAGTGCAGGGGAAAGAGGCACTTCTTTCACGGAAAAGCCAGAAAAAGTGCAGGGGAGAGAGGCACTTTCCTCACTAAAAAATCGGAAAAAGTGCAGGGGAAAGAGGCACTTCTTTCACAGAAAAGCCAGAAAAAACGCAGGGAAAAATGCACATTTCCCTTACAGAAAAACTATAAACCTATATTCCGCTGCCTCTAAGGCGAGAAATAACATTTTTCGACCTCTACGC
>CALKWO010000259.1 GCA_938003875.1 uncultured bacterium | reverse complement strand
AAATAGAATTAGAACAAACGGATTCTATAGCCCGAAGAAAATAAAATCAAGAAGAAAATTTATCTTATCCACCTTTTTTGTATGCTTTTATAGAAAGAACTGTTATAATAGCTTCTGTTGTTTTTTTGATAACTCTTTTAAGGAGGGAAATTATGAGAAAAATTTCCATTTTGATGCTTTTGATTCTAATCTCTTTTGTATGCGACGTACAATCAGGACCCTTGAGCAAATACTACATGGTACAGTGGCAAAATGCAGGTATGCAGGTCATACAAGGTAACAATGTGGTTCAAAGTTGGGCCAGTGCAGGAAATTGTGAGCTGGCTGTTGCAGTCAATGGAACCATAAAAACCGCAGCCTACTATTACTCTGGAGGCTATGGTGTGGAGTATTCTCTTACAGGAACGAATATGGGCTCTACATATCCTGTATACTATACCTATCACTTACATGACGGAACTACCGATGGAACTTATAATTATGCTATAGAGTGGGCCAGCCAGCAGATATATCGTTTCGATACGAATTGGAGTAACCCACAAGCCATTTTTTCTACGTCTGGTTTAGGGCTTGGCAATATGTTAGGCATTACCTATGATCCTACAGACAAAACCTTGTGGTTGCAAGGCCATGGTAATTACAATATTGCCCATGTAACTATGAGTGGTACTTTGCTAGGTTCTTTTACAATCAATGAATATTATGCTGGTGCTCTGGCAATGGACTATGCGGATAATACACTTTGGTACTATGCCTACAATGCACATCAGTTACACCAATATTCTAGAACAGGAGTCCTTTTGCAACAAGCCAACATCACAGGCCTTGGCTCTAGTCTATGGGGTGGTGAATTTGATTTACAGATTGCAGTTCCAGAACCAGCTACTTTCAGCCTTGTTGGGCTTTTCGTGATCGCTTTGTATTTTTTTAAAAAACAAGCCTAATCAAAGAATGCTAAGACCGACGCTTATATAAAAGTTCTGCTAACGATGAAGCAGGGCTTTTATAAGCGTCAAAAAATTATATTTTTTTCTTCATTGTATTCTTGTTCTTCCTTGTGTCTCTGCTTAGTACGTCAAGGATTCCAAGTCGCAATCAGAAGAGAAGAGCTTCCAGTCTCTCACAGACAAGCTTGTGCTTCCTATGCCTTCCTGTGCTTTGTATAGAAAACGCTTTCCTTGCTGCCTCTTAGAAAAAATAGTTTTAGGCAACGCTTCCAGGACACTGGTATCGGTTGTCTGACATTCCAAAATTTCTATTCCCTGGCTTAGTGTATATTCAATCATTATTTTTAAAGCCTTTTTAAGCCCAGAGAGAGAAGTCTGTGATTTATAGATAACATCGACAACCATAGCACGAGGGCCAAGTTCATTGTTCATTATGCGCCATACAATATATACATCAAATTCATCTTTGCTATAGATATGATGTACATTATAGGAAATAAAAGGATGTTGGAAAAAACGCCATTCAAAAAATCTGCTTGTCCTAGGAATATAGGAAAAATGACTATTTTCATGCTGGCAGCCTGAAAAATCCATTTGGGAAACAGACGTGATTGCTTCAAAAACGACATTTTGGGCGCACTGGAATGTTTTCGACAATGTCAGGTTCATAGTTGGACCAGCTTTTACTCCTAATTTTTTTAAAATATATTTCTTTAAAGCTTTCCAGGAAAAAATTTGGTATTCTGTCGCATTTCCCGAATATTGCCATCCAAATTTCAGGAGAAAATAGTATGCCATATCTGTCTGGCCTAATGACAGCATAACAGGAAAATCTCTATAGGCTGTCTCCATGAGTTTTTTGCCTAATCCTTTGCGCTGTGCATTAGGATCGGAAAAAAAATCCACGCACCATCCCCCCTGTATGATTTTTCCTTGTAAGACGACTTCTATTGGAATGTAAGCAATATGGCCTAAATTTTTTCCATCACGCTGGAACAGATAAATAGGTAAATCTTCTCCCTCTGTGAGAAAAGGATTGTCGGCAAATGCCCACTGTGAATATCGAATGCGTTTTTCAATTTCTTTCCCTGCAAAGAGAGGCTCGATAAATTTTTTATATTCTGCTGAATGCAATTCTGGTCTTTTCAGACGGATAATTTTTTCTTCTTCCAAGGTATAATCCTTTCCTGTACAAAATATTTTTTGACAAAATCCATAACTTGATGGATAGGAAATTATATCTTAGTGATGAGAATTAAATAACTTCCCCATTTGCGAAGGCTACATAATCTAAATAGATTGAGCTTAATCAAATGATGAAATTATTTAATTCTGGTTACTTAGCAAATTTTTTTTGTAGATTCTGTTAGAGCCAGATTTTTTTTCATATTTCCTGGATTAGAATATTTTTTTTAGACCCTCAACTGGTAAAAATTTTCGATAGAATACAAAAACAATGCCTAGAATCAAAAGCAAAAGAGTTCCTGGTTCAGGGATATTGCCCATACCAGGTATGCTTTTGCTGCCAAGATCAGGGTCAAGATTGGCTTCTTTATATTGTTGCTGATTTTCTAGGACGACTGCCCCGCTTACTGGCGTGACCAGTCTAGCCAATGCAGGGCTTTGGGAATCTGCTTTAAGGGAAGCGTACCATGATTGCATAGTTTGTGAAAAAATATATAGGCGATAAGGATGTGATGCCTCGTATCCAGTGTCGTTTTCGCCCTGGATGAGATACAGCTTGATTTGACTATCAGGGCGGCCACCTAAGAATAAGCCCTGGCTATGATCCATTCTGGCAATTTTCATCGCTCTGTCCATATCGTTTAGCATTTCCCCTGACATCGGAGTTTTCCAGAAGTAAGGCATCTGGCGGATGTCTGCTATCATGGTATTGAGACCTTCTTCTAACTGTAAAGTCACGATTCTGGGGGCTGGCTCCATTGAGTCAAGTATCTGTTCTAATTCCAGCGTCTTCTGGAAATAGAGAGGAAGGGGGCCATGAAGCCAGACTATCGAAGTCTTGGCTCGATGGGCGCATTCAATAGCTTGAACAAGTCCAGAAGTGGAATCTGTCCCTGCGAGTCCATTCCGTTGTTTCAAAAAATCATCCAAATTTCCCTGTCGATTCCAGGCTACTACTTCCAAAGCCTCAGCCACAATCAAATTTTCGATTTTTTCCTCTGCGATTCTCAATGCACGGACTTTACTCAGAATCGTTTTGGTGCCATCCACCAAAATGACAGGCTTCTGGCCTGTTTCAGAGATTTCTGTGAAGTGGAATTGCAGCCTGCTAGTGCTTCCACTTATAGAATATTCATAAATATCTTTTCCTTTAGTAGTCGTGGAAAAGGCGAAAGCAGGATTGCGCAGTTCTTTGTCGGAAACTTTCAGTTTTTGGGTTTTATCGGTTGGCAGGGACGCATCCCATGCTTTCAAAGAATAGTCTGAGGTAATCTGTATACTATGTTTTAACTCGGATAGAAAAGTGAAATTCGTTTCTACAAAATACGGGAGTTTTAGATATTTTTGCTCTAACAAGGGATACGTGATGCCTAAGCGAATCTTCATAGTTCCACCTCTGGGCAGAATGGGAAAACACTGAATTTGCACGATATCTTGCCCGATCATATTTACAAGAAGTGGATCTCTCTTTTGTGCAACAACTTTGCGATAAGCTTCTTTAACCTGTTTGCGACTTCCAAAAGCTGCTGGTCTTTCTTCATCGCCAAGCCACAGGCTGACTTTGGATACAACTCCATAAGGAGGCAAATGAATGACTGCTCTGGCTTCCTTTTGAGCGAATTTATGGTGGTTGATAAAAATAAGTGTCCACTCGGTGAATGCAATATTTTCCTCACATTGTGCCTTACAACTCAAAGCTGATTCCTTCAAGAATAAGCTTTCTTGTCGGCTGCCTACAACATCTCCACCAATATCGTCGTCAATATCCCAATTCCATCGGGTGCGTTTTAGTCCTGGCTCTATGGTACCTGCTGCTGCCTGTTCTCCATATAGGAAATAATAGGCACTCTGAAAAAGGCTAGTTTCTTTTTCATTCATGTTAAACTGGAATGCTTCTCCCAAAAATTCAGTATGCCCAAAAGGGAAAGGGTTATTGGTTTTATGTAAGCCAAAACATGCTTTTCTGAATTCTTTGCGTTCTACCACTTGTAATAACTCCAGGGCTTTCTTTTTCGATTTTATTTCAGAGGAAGCTAGAAGCCCATGACAATAGCTCAAAATCCAAAGATCGGCAGTAAAAAATAAAAAAAGTATGCTTGCTAAGACTAAACTTATTGCGCCAGATCGAAAACGTTTCCAGATTTCCTGATTTGGCAAATAGGCTTCGTTCCATGAAGATGAAAGAAGTAAAGAACTAGAGAATAAACAGATTGGGGTAATAGCAGGGACGGTAAACATGAAAAAAACGATTGGTACACCAAATATGCTAAAAAACGATGATACGAAAATAATCAAACCGCAAATCATAACATGAAAGAATAAAATGCTATAGGCTAAAGAAACAGTGGCTGCATAAATTATTAAAATTTGGCTAAAGAGACGCACTTTGGGCTGATCTTTTTTTTTCAACAGCAAATACATACTTAGGGCAATACTTACTGGCACAGAGTAAAAGAGAAGAATGCGTCCGATAGAAGGTAAGGGGTCGAAAAACGATTCGCTGCAAACCTTACATATCAATTCATAAGTAGGCGAAAGAAAACCAGCAATAATAGAAAAAACAAGAAAAATTTTTTTAAACTTGTTCATAATAAAATTCCTAACTAGGCGGGTGACAAAAGACTTTTGTCTTATCACCTATGTACCAGTTTATGACTCTAACAGAATCTACAGTCTATTGTAAGATAGGCTTTGAATTTAAAGCTATGATGCCTAAGTGTTAAGGCAAGAGATCTTATTTGTAGCTTTGCTATGATTTCTAGCAAAGTTCATAATATCTTAGCTTCTGTTCAAGACGGGAGCGTCTGCGCCAATCTTTTTCTTCCTCTATACGCAATCGTATTTCTTTTTCTTCCAGTTTGATTCCCCTATGGGAGAGACTGTTGGCAACACTATCTCTGAGCCATTTCTCCAGCTCCAGAAAAAGCAGAGGATTGGGTTTATTCATTTCTTGCATTGTGGCTGTTTCCCAAAGCAAATCATATCGTTTCCATTTTTTAGGATTCATAAAAGTACCAGGATTGAGAAGCATCTGGAGCAAACGTTGCAAGCTTTTGGATGCTTCGTTGATGCACTTTTCCAGAGGGAGTTCATGAATATCGCTGGCAAGCCTTTTCATGATTTCATATTCATAATCACAGAAAGTAAAGATAGGAGGAGTATCAGGAGTTTTTACGGGAATAAATCGTCCATCTTCTCCTTTGTCAAACCATGCTATAGGGTACTGCTGAGTATCTGACTCCAGTAAGCTGATGATTCGCAAATAGTAAATCAATACATCAGCATACATCTGGGAGATTTCTTCTCGTGAGTATTTCATCCAGAAAAGAAGAATCAGGAAGTCCTTCCAGGGTGCAAAAAGTTCTACTGGGTTAGGAATAAAGCTCATGAAGAAACCCCCGATGGATTTTTTCATGAGAGCAGCTATTTGCTTTTGGGTTAGCAAAGAGAGATCCCGTTTCATATCATCCAGATGGCCTCTCGTTTCTATTACCAGTTTGAGAGGAAAGCTAGGCAGGAATTCTTTTTCCATCTCCTGGGATACAGAAAATATTGCTTCGCTTTCTTCCAGATAAAAGCCAGAAAAGGAAAAGAGACGTGATATTTGCAATCTGCTTTTCTTCCAGTCTTTACAGAGAGATTCAATTTGTAAGGATTTGTCCCTTCTCTGGATTCTTTTCTGGATAGCTTTGGTCATTTTCCATGCTTGAAAAATATTTTGAATATAGCTTGTAAACATCGTAACTGCAATATCCAGCGCATTTGCCAGCCATAAAAATTTTAAGCCCATAATCCGATCAAAAGCTTTCATTAAATAAACGGACTGAGCAATGGATCTTTCTATTATTCCAGGCTTGCCAGCATCTTCACTGAGAAATTTTTCGAAAACAGGGACTTTTTTTTCTTTCCATACAGGCTTTGCTTCAAGGGCTTTCTTGCCTTTTTTTTCTTCTACAATTTTTGCTGCTATTTCTTCTGGCTCTTCTGGTTCTTTCTTTTCACCTATGAAAACTTCTTTTTTTAGCTTTTTTTTAGCTTTTTCTGGTTCTATCTTGCTTACCTGTTCGAGAGAAATTTTTTCTTCTGGCTTTGCCTCTGGTTCTATTCTTTGGAGAATGCCTGTTGATGGGCGTCTCCTTGGCTCCCTGTCTTCTTCAGGCATTCTTTCGACTTCTTCTCTTTTTCCCAAAGGATCCTCTAGCCTACGCGCACGTCCCATAGCACGCCCTGGTGCCATTGGTAGTGCAGATCGCCTGGAAGCTGGAGCAGGCGGTGGTGGTGGAGCTGCGGGCATTGCTGGAGCAGGCGGTGGTGGAGCTGCTGCGGGCATTGCTGGAGCAGGCGGTGGTGGAGCTGCGGGCATTGCTGGAGCAGGCGGCTGCGATGGGGCGATGGTCTTTGGCGCAGGCTTTGCTAAAAGAGGAGGTGCTGGTTTTTCTGAAGGAGTTAGCTTTTTCCCCGCTAAAGGTTCCAACTTTTCTGGTTCTATCTTTTCTCTTTTTTTCCGAATCTCGCCAAGAAAATCTTTTTTTATTCTGTCTGAGATTTCTTTGCTTACTTTGGGTTTTTCAGGCAAGGCTATATCTTCTGTTGTTGTACCTGTATCCTCTTCCACAAGAAGAACTTCTCCAATTTCTTCCTCTTCTTCATGCTCTTTGTCTCCTAACACGAGATAGTCTGCTTCCTTAGATATAGCAGGATAAAACTGATTGAGTAGGTCTGTCATTATTTCTGGATGAATGCAGGCAAGCTCAATTTCGCAGCCAAAAATAAAGCTAAGCGCATCTTTAAGTTGCAAAAATTTTTCAGGGGCATCTATAGCAAAGAAGATTCCATGGGGAATTTTTTTTATAGGAAAGATTCGATATGTACGGGCAACGCTAGAAGGACATTTTTCAATCAATTCTAGGGTAAATTCATAGGAAGATATATCCAGAATTTCCAAACCATAGCGTTTGGCAAGATTTTCAAAATCCTGATCGGATATAACAGGGACTTCTTCCAGATTATCTTTGGGGGGAGTAAGCTCTAATTCTTCCAGGAGCTTCAGCTCTTCGGATATAGAATCGTCTTTTTCCAGGACAGAAGATTCTTCTTCCAGGCCATAGATATCTTTCGAATCGTAAATATCTTCTAGTTCTGGTTGCAGGATGTCCTGGAAAGCAGCTTTTTTTTGTGGCAGGTTTGCATTTTTTTTCTGAATGCATGGTTCCATGGCAACACAAAGGGAAGCTTCTTCTCTTTCTCTTTCAAAAGGCAGTTGGGTGCATTGAGCAATAGCCTCCCTCCAAAAACAGTTTTCTTGAACCTTTTCTCCTTTATCTTTTTTGACTATTTCCCATAATTTTTGTTTTACTCGTTCTGTTTCCTCAGCAAGATAGGAAGATTTTTTTTTCTTATGCCCTAATGCCATTTTTCTTAAAATGACAAGAGCTGTATTTCGTATTTCTTTATCATCATGGAGAAGCAAATACTCCAGATTACCAGCATATTCCCATAATAACTCATGAGGAGGCAAGGCAATAAGCAAAATTAATTGCAGTGCAGTTTTTTTCTGATTTCCAGGATTTTTTTTTATAAACTCAAGAATATCAGGAAGATATACAATAGCCTTTTCTCTGGATTCCTGAATTTCTTCCATAACTTTACTTCTGTTTTTTTCTACCTGGAATTCCTCTAACCATTTTTGAAACACAAATATTCCTCCCTATAAACCAGCCAATGTAGAAGTTATATATTGACTAATATAACTTGTTGATAGAGGATATGCAATTTTTTTCTTAGCCATCTGTTTTCCTAATAAAAAATAACAGCCAATGTAGAATCTTGACAGAAAAATCCTTTTAGATTAAAATAAAATTGAGACTGTTCTCCATTTCATAATTTGCCATAACATTTTAAGAAAATACCTTTTCAAAGGCACTTACAGATGAAAAAGCCAGAAGAAAAAAAGGGGCCACCTGCATTTCTCTGCTCTTATGCTGATATGATTACGAATATACTTACTTTTTTTATATTACTTTATAGCTATTCTGATGAGCGAAATTTAGGTAGCTTGCAGCAAAGAGTAGAAGCATTCGATGATTCTATTCGTTCTTTTGGACTTCCTGGGCTGATGGGATCAAGACAAACCATCAAGATAGAAAATAATGTCATTAAGGTACCTATCAAAAAAAGCCCTGCTATAAAGGAAAATACCAGTCTGGAATGGAAAAAAAATCTGGAGATTCTATCAGAAATCGAAATAGAAAAATTTCAGCCAGAAAATTCTATAACTATATTATTGCCTATACCTTTTGAAAAACAGAAGGCTCTTTTGAGCAAAAAACAGAAAGACTATCTAAAGCCACTGATTTCTTCTCTTGCTGCTCAAAAGGGAACGATCAATATAAAAGGATATGCGGAAGAGGAGTTTGCCTCCCAAAATGCAAATCTCAAGCTTGCTTTCAGCAGAGCCTTGAATACTATGGAGTTTCTCCAAACAGATATTCCTTTGATCAGACTACGTCCTTTTGCTCAAATAGATATGCAAAAAAAATACAACAGATGTATTGTATTTTCTTTTGAAAATTTTTGAAGGGAAGATATATGACAGGTAAAAAAAGCATGATTCTTATTTTGGTTATTCTTTTAATCACTTTCTGCTCAGCCTATTTTTTTATAGAATTTTTTTTCCCTTTTTCAAAAGAAAAATCAGATAAAATCAAGAAAGAAAGATTTTTTTTACGTTTACCGACACAAATCGTAAATTTGAGTGGAACAAATGGAACAAGATATCTTAAGATAGAATTAACCATAGAATATGAGTCTAACAACCAGACCAAAGCCCAAAAAACTTTTGAAGACCAAAAAACCGTTTTGATCGATTGCCTTATTATGTGGGTTTCCAGTAAGACAATCAATAATATAGATGGATACGAAAACAAAGAGATTCTCAAAGAAGAAATAAGACAAAAATTTCAAAAAATTTTAGAGGAATCTCTTACCATTACCAATATTTATTATCAGACATTTCTTGTACAATAGAAAATAAACTATCCTGCGAACGGCCATAAACTAAAAAAATAGAATTAACCACAGAGACACAGAGGGCACAGAGAGTTTTAGCTTTTGAACCACGGATAAACACAGATGTACACAGATAATTTTAAAACAATTTTATCCGTGTCTATTTGTGTTCATCTGTGGTTCTCTTCTCATTTTTCTCTGTGTCCTCTGTGCCTCTGTGGTAAAATTTTTAATTATTCTCGTCCGCAGAATAGCATAGGGAAAGGGGGAATTATGTCTTTTCAAAATCCAGAAAAATCGCCTAATTTTATCACAGGCAAATCCAAAAGTCTTTCTCCTGAAGCGATGATGAGTTCTGCCTTTGTGACTGCCAAAAGAAAAATCATTACGCAGGATAAAAAAAAAGAAAGCAGATCTAAAGCCACTGCTTACAGCCCGAACGCATCCCAGTTTCCCAAGGAATACAGAAATATTCTCAGGCAGATAGGGGATTATTGTGCCCATAAAATTCAGGTATGTTTAAAACAATATCTACGTATTAACATAGAAGTTTTTTGGTCAGGTATGGAATCCCTGCTTTTTTCTGATTTCATAAGCCATCTTCCTTCAAATTCTTGCATTCATATTCTCCAATCTACTATTTTTCAACACCCTTCTTTAATCGTACAAAATATTGCAACCATCTCTGCCTTGATGGAGAGAGTTTTGGGGGCACGCATTTTGGATAAGCCTACGATCCTGGAGTTTACTTCTGTAGATATTGCCATAGTTTCTAAGATTACCTCTATGATCACTTCAGAAATAGAAAAGGCCCTTCAAAGCATCGTTCCTGTTTCCTGGCGCATCCACCGCCACGAAACTAATCCCATGCTGGCTTCTGTAATCCCAGATAAAGAAAACGTAGTAGTGTTAAGCTTTGAGATTAAAGGACAATTTCCTCCTGGCACTATACACCTTTGTATGGCAACAAGCGATCTTCTTACACATTTGGAAAAATACAAAAAAAATCAGATGTCTTCTCAGCACAAACAACTGAATTTTCAAATGAAAGACCAGATGAAAAAAATTCCTGTTGAAGTTTCTGTAAGGCTAGGAGAGATGACGCTGGAATATAGAGATTTAATGAATCTTTGTGTCGGGGATATTCTTAAAATGAATCAACCGTTGTCTAGTATGGTTTCCGTCTATGTGGAAAATGCTCCTAAATATATGGGAAAATTAGGTAAAAATCAGGAATATTGGGCATGTCTTATCGAAAAAACAATAGGAAATAAAAAATAGCACTTTTTATTTTGGCTAAAACAAAAAAATAGCATTTTGTTATAAAGAGAGGAACAAAATGGACGAACAAGAAAATACAGAAAAAAAAGTCACTATTTCTTCTATAGAAATTCCAGAATTTCCTTCTACTTCTAATCCAACAAAAGAAAAGGAGATGCAGTTTTTAAAGGATATACCTGTCACCATCACGGTAGAATTAGGCAGAATCCAGATGCCAATAGAAGAAATCCTTCAACTAGGCCCTGGCTCTATGGTTATGTTGAAACGCCAGGTCAATGAACCTATTGATTTATTGGTCAATGGAAAGCTGGTAGGAAGAGGTGAAATCATCGCCGTTGATGAATCTTTTGGTGTCAGGATCACAGAAATTATCACCCCAGGGAAAGAAGAGATATAATGAGAGAATCAGACTTCGATATTATGGAGCTTTTAAGCCAGCGTATAGATAAAGGCAGCTATAGTCTTCCTACCATTCCAGAAGCTTCTTTGCGCCTGATGAATTTGTTGTCTGATTCCGACAGCAATCTGGAAGAATTAGAAAAAACAGTGGCCATGGATCCTATTCTGGCAAGCCAGATTTTGAAAATAGCCAATTCTTGTATCTCTGGGGCAATCGTAGAGGTGACATCCTTAAAAAATGCTTTGATGCGATTAGGCAGAAAGCATGTCCGTTCTCTTGTTATGATGCTTTCTATAAAATCTTCCTTGATCCAGGGGAAATCTTTTTTGGGCCCCATGAAAAAAATATGGGCTTACAGCATAACCTGCGCTTTTTTAGGAAAATACCTGGCCAAGAAGATCAAGGCAGACCCAGAAGAATTTTTTGTTATAGGCCTTTTGCATGCTACAGGGAAGCTCATTCTTTTATCCTTGCTCCATGAGATGTTGCAGCTTTCCAGGCAAGAAGTTTCGGAAGAGTTTTTAGAAAAAATTTACAGCAGCCATGATCTTCAAATAACGCAAAAGCTATTGACAAGCTGGAAAATTTCTCCCAAAATCACGCAGATCATCACTCTTCAAAGCAAACAGATTGCCGATATAGAAAAAACAAATCTAAGCCAGGGTGAACAAAAATGCGTTGTATCCTTGATTTTTGTTAAATCCCTTTGCCTTCTGGATGCCCAGATACCTCCTAAATTAGAAGAACTCCAGCCATGCCTTTCTTTTCTAGGATTAGAAAAGAGCTTTCTCGATGAATTATTGCTTCAAAAGAATAAAATTACAGAAGAAGTACTACCTTTTGTTTAGGCACTTGCAGGTTTGATGCACTGATTTTTTTTAAAATACATGATTTGGAGAATAGTAATGTTTTTAGATTATAAAAATTATAGAAACGTATGGAATTTTTTTTTAATTCTAGTTTTCTTTTTATTTTCAGCATCACCCTATGCCTTAGAGCCAAAAAATCCTCGAAGCGTCTTCAATCAGGAATATGACGCTGTTCTTCTTGGCTTGATACAAAAAGCGAAAGTTTCTATCTATGCCTCCCATTTCACTTTTTCCACACAAGAAGATATATGCAATGAAATAGTGCAATCTCTTCGTGAAGCAGCCAAAAGAGGCGTTGCTGTCAAATTGTTTTTAGAAGGGAAAAAAAAGGGAGCAAAAGATAAGAATATCAAGGCTGAGAAAATACTGAAAGAAGCAGGAATTCAGGTAGTTCTCAATGCATCGAGAAGAGTAGCCCATGCAAAGCTTTTTGTTGTAGATGAGGAATGGGTATTGTCTGGCTCTACGAATATAAGCCACAGTTCTATGAAAAATAACAATGAAGCCAATCTTTTGCTAAAATCACCCCAGATTGCTCAGACATTGCAGAAATATATCAAAAGCCTTATGGAGAACTCGGATAGAGAAATCGTTGTGGAGTCCAAAGCAGAAAATCAAATTCAAGCCATCACAGACAAAAGCTTTTTTTCTTATGCTCTGGATATGATCCAAAATGCCCAGAAAGAGTTATGTATTACAACTTATCTATTCGATTACATGCCTGATGCTCCTGATAGCAATATTTCCAAACTATTCCAGGCACTTGTACAGGCTCACAAAAGAGGAGTCAAAATACGCATCTTTTTGGAACAAAGTTCCTTTCATTTCAATGAGCATATTCATGAAAAAAATCTGGAATCTGCCCAATTCCTCTATAGCCAGGGAATCGAAGGAATCCGTTTTGATAAACCCAACCAGATCAGCCATTCCAAGATCATCCTGAGCGATCAAAAAAAGGCTCTACTCGGATCGACCAACTGGTATTGCTATGACATCGACCTGGGCCATCAGGTCAACTTCATCATTGAGGAAAAAAACATCCTGGCTCAACTGGCAGAATATTTTGATTCCTTGTACAGTGCAGGGGTCACTTCTTGTAAAAGATTGTAGCCGCAGAATTGCGCGGCTACAAATCATTACTGTTTATTTTTATAGATCCAATAATAGACAACAGGCACTACCAAAAGCGAGAATAGCGTAGAGGCAACGATTCCAAAGATTAATGCCCATGCAAGGCCAGAAAATACAGGGTCAAGAGTAATGGGCCATGCGCCAACTGCTGTAGTGGCCGCGGTGAGCATAATAGGACGGAATCGTACTCCCCCGCTTTTTAGGATGGCTTCTTTGAATTCCAGACCTTCTTCCTGGGCTGTTTTGATGAATTCGATGAGTACAATCGAGTTTCGCACAACGATTCCGCCCAGGGCAATCATTCCAATCATTCCTGTTGCTGTGAAGAATACAGGATCGGCAAAGCCTCCTACAGGATTGTTGCTTATAAGGTTCAGAAGATAGAAGCCTGGCATGATTCCAATAGCCGTAAGGGGTATTGCCATCATAATAATAACAGGCATAAAAAGAGAACCTGTTTCTATAACGATAAGAAAATAGATGCCAAGAAGGGCTACGGCAAAGGCTATACCCAAATCACGGAATACAGTCAGAGTGATATGCCATTCCCCTTCACCTGCCCAATTCAAAGAAATCCCAGGAGGCAAAGGATTTTTTTTGAAATGGCTTTGCAGACTCAAAATCGCTTCTGCTGGTGCCCTTCCTGCCATCTCTGCCATGACATACACAACAGGAATGAAGTTTTTATGATAGATGCTCTTTTCTTTTTTTTGCTCTACAAATTTTCCTATTTCGCCTAAAGAAACCAGCGAACCTGTCTGGCCTTTTATATGAATCCTGGAAAGTTCCTGGATTCCCGATCTGTCTTTTCTGGGCAGAATCAGATTCAGAAGCAAGGGTTGCCTTTCTTCCAAAATATGGACATTGCCAGGCGAAAATCCGCTCAGGGCAAGCCGTAATGTTTTGACGATGCTCTCTGTATCAACACCATGAAGGGAGGCTTTTGTCTTGTCTAGCTCGAATTGGTATTCCTGATAATCCTCCTCGACTGTCCAGTCAATATCCACTACACCAGATTCTTCTTCCATCCGTTTTTTTGCGATTTTTGCTGCTTCTATTAAGTCCTGGTAGCTATGGGCAGGAGTTCCCGTGATTTCCGCAACGACGGTAGAGATGACAGGAGGCCCAGGAGGTACTTCCACCAGCTTTATGCTTGCATTGTATTCTCTTGCAATCCTCTCCAAATCCTTGCGTAGTCTGAGCAAAATAGCATGACTCTGCTGGCTGCGTTTTTCCTTTTCTACCAGGTTGATGCGGATGTCTGCCAGATGAGGTGCTTGCCTCAAAAAATATTGTCTCACGAGTCCATTGAAGTCTATGGGTGAGGCAATGCCTATGTATGAAACTACATTTGTAACCTCGATGACTTCAGCAAGATATTTTTCATAAACATCCACAAGAGCTTTGGTCTGCTCCAGAGTCGTTCCATCAGGCATGTCTATCACGATTTGGAATTCATTTTTATTATCGAAAGGAAGCATCTTTAAGGGAACAAGCCCTGTAGCTGCCAGCAATCCTGAGAACACAAGAAGCAAGAGCATGGTGCCTAAAAAAGAATACGCCATCCATCTATGGTTTAAAAATGGGGATGTAAGTCGCTTGTAGAATCTCATGACCCAGGTTTCCTGAAGGCCACCATAGCCACTCTTTTCTGAAGAATCCCTCTTCCCCTGCCCATGCTTATTTTTGAGCAAAGTATAGCTCAGCCAGGGGACAAAGGTCAGGGCGCATACAGTAGAAAATGTCACTGTGAGAGGGACGTTGATTGCCATAGGCCCCATATATGGCCCCATCATTCCTGTGATAAAAAACATAGGGAGAAAGGAAACAATGATCGTGAGGGTAGACATAATCACTGGAGGCAAGACCTCCTGCACGGCAAACAGAGTTTCCAAAAGAGGATTCTTGCGTTTTCCTGCCAGGATATGCCTTTGGATATTGTCTACATTGGTTGTCGGATCATCCACGACAAGTCCCAGAGAAAGAATCAGGGCAAAAAGCGTTACCCTGTTGATGGTGTATCCTGAAATCAGATTCACGAAAAGAGATAGAGCAAAGCTGATTGGCACAGCGAAAGAAACGACCAAGGCTTCTCTCCATCCCATACTGAAGGCCAGTAATCCTATGACTGTGATGATAGAAAAAAACAAAGATCCTATCAGTTCATTGACCTTCTGGTCTGCTGTAGCCCCGTAGTTTCTTGTCACAACTATTTCTATATCCTGTGGAATGACGGTTTGCCTGAGTTCTTCCATCTTCTGGATAAGATTTTGGGCCACCTCAACAGCATTCGTGCCTTTTTTCTTAGCAATCGCAAGCGTTATGGCAGGCAGACTATGCAGAGAGGGCAAAGGCTTTTGTGCCTGAGGGCCAAAGCCAATGCGTACATAAGAATTGTTTTCGCGAGGCCCATCATAGAGCATGGCTACATCTTTTAAATGCACTGGTCTGCTGTCATGAATACCCACTACCAGGTTTCTGACTTCCTCTACATTTCTTAAAAAAGGGCCGCTGTATACAGAAACCATCTTGTTGCCTCTGGCAAAGGCACCAGCGGAAAGAGAAGCATTTTGCCTGGCAAGAGACTGGTATATTTCCAGAGGAGACAGGCTATAGCCAGCCATTTTTTCCACATCCAGCTCTACTCTCACTTCTCTGGACAAACCTCCTATCATTTGGGTACGAGAGATATTTTCCAGAGATTCCAGGCGGTTAATAATTTCCTCTCCAATGCGCCTGAGTTCATAATCGGCATTGTTCTGGCTTTCTTTGCGATACAACGTAAAGGTAATGATAGGAACGTCGTCTATCTCTATGGGCTTTACCACCCAGGAACTAATGCCAGGAGCGACCATGTCGATATGAGAGTGGATTTTATTGTAAAGCTTGACTAGCGAACGCTCTCTATCCTGTCCGACATAGAAGCGTACAGTGACGACAGCCATGTCTCTGCGGGAAGTGGAATAAACGTACTCTACCCCATCGATCTGCCATAAAAGCTTTTCCAGAGGATGGGCAACCAGGCATTCTACTTCTTTTGCACTTGCGCCAGGGTATTGCACGAAAATATTGGCAAGAGGCACAACGATCTGAGGCTCTTCTTCTCTTGGGGTCATCAGAATCGCCCCGATTCCCATAGCAATAGCCAGACTGATAAAAATCAAGGCATTATAGCCCGTCAGAAATTTTTCTACAAATTTGCCAATAAAACTAAGATTCTCGTTCATGGTTATTGCTCCCTCAGTAAGGCAATGGTTTCTTCAGGATTCAGCCCTGAAAGTACCTCTATCTGATTTCCATGAGTCTTTCCCAAGGTAACGAAACGCCTTGACCATTTCTCTGAGGAAGACTTTACATATACGCTGGTAAATTGCCCGACACGAAGGATACAGCCAGCAGGAATCAAGATTCTTTCTGTTGCAGCGAGTTCCACGAACATCTTTCCAAACATTCCAGGATACATGCCTTCGTTATAAGGAATTTTTAGTTTGATAAGGAAAGTACGGCTTACAGGATCAGCAGAGGGAATGGCCTCTATGGCCTCCCCTTCTCCCTTGTAACCAATAGAGTCAATGGATATGGCATATTTTTGATTGAGTACGATTCTGGCTCTCAGAGATTCGGGAATTTTCGCTTCAAGCTGTAATTCCTGAGGCTTATGGAGCACAAGAAGGGTTTTGCCAGGCCAGGCAAGATCCCCTGGCTCAATGTGTTTTTCTGCTACAACAGCAGAATCAGGAGCATAGATTTTGGTATAACCCAGAGCGATCTGGGCTTCCTTTACGAACTGCTGGCCTTGCGCCAGTCTCGCCACTGCTCCTTCGATCCCCAGTCTTGCCTGTTCTACTCCTGCCAGCGCGGATTTCAGGACTTCTCCTGAACCAGACAATTGGGCTTTGGCACTTTCTACCCCTAAGCGAGCCTGTTCCAGAGATGCTTTGGCCTGAACATATTGCGATTCTGCTTCCTCGAAGTCTTTCTGGGTAGCTGCTCCCTGGCTGCGAAAGCTCTTGATCCTTTCATATTGTGCCTCTGTTTTCTTGAGATTGGCCTGAGCTGCCTGCCATTGTTGCTCCGCTTGGGAAAGAGAAGATTGTGCTGAAGAATGTTGGTATTGGGTTCTTGTGAAATTTGCCTGCGCTGCGATGGACATCTGGATTGCCTGCTGACGATAGGATTCTGCTATCTCTACAGATTGACGTGCCTGTTCAAGCTTTACGGTAAATTCTTCATCGTTTATCTTCACGAGCAAATCGTTTTGGTTTACGGAATTGCCTTCTTTGTAATTTACAGCAGAAACAACTCCTCTACTCTGAGAAGAAATTACGATTTTTTTTTGAGAGCTGACTGTACCGATGGCTTCATATACTTCTGGTATGGCCTTGCTATGGACTTTGTATTCGCCTGCTATACCAGAGGGAGGTTCATATTTCCGCTCTACTGTACCAGGTTCAAGGGTATTGCTGAAAAGCCCTGTCATCCATGCTATGAATACTATCATACCTGCAATAAGCGATACGCTGATAAAGGTTTTCGATTTTTTCATTGATTTTCTCCTTGCAATTCCCGTGCGCACTTTCCACACAATCCAAGAGACTTTCCAACAGATGCCTTTGCCTTCTTTATGTCATATCTGGCTGCTGTCAGAAGAAAGCGGCTATTCGTAAGGGCAAATTCTGCATCCAGGTATTTTGTAATGGTGGCACTTCCTCCTTCAAATTGTTTTTTCACCAAAGCCAGGTTTTCCTGTGCTTCCTCTACGGCCAGGCTCATCACCTTCTCTCTTTCCTGGGCTTCCTGATAGTTGCGATAGCTCCCGCTCACTTCGTGTTCGATCATGAGGGTAGTTTTGCGATCCCTTGCCAGCATTTCTTGCAAAAAGGCTCTTGCGCTTTCTTCTTTTCCCTTTGCCAGAAATCCATCAAAAAAACGCCAGGATAAAGCCATTCCCATCTGCCAGTTGTCTCTGTTGCTGCTGTATTTCATATCACGGTCTTCAAACGAATAGGAGGCAAAAAGCTCTAAATCAGGAGCATAATCTCCTTTGGCGATGTCCAAACCATATCTTGCAGCAATGACACTGTTTCTTGCTTGCTTCAACTCAGGGCGATTCGCCAAAGCAAAGACAATGCCTTCCTGTGAATTTGTAGGAAAACTCGTGGGATTCCAGTCTTGTTCTATAAGTTCAATTTCCTGACCAGGAGAAATACCCATCAGATACAAAAGAGCCTCCAGAGCTAATTGGTAGCGATTTTTAGACTTGATGACATTCTCGTTTGCCTGGGCAAGCCTGACTTTCAAGGCAAGAACATCAGACTTGAGAGCACTACCACCTTGATACTTGACTGTCGTTTCTTCCAACTGGGATTGGACAGTCTGGACGGATTGTTCTGTGATTTGTATGAACTGTTTTGCAGCAAGAGCATCATAGAAAGCCAAAATGATAGCATCCACTAGAATATTGGTAGCAGCATCCTTTTGGTTTTGAGCGATGGCGACTTCTATATCCGCTACTTTTCTCTGGAGTAGAGAAGTCCCTGCCAGATTGAAGCTATAACCCGCTCTTATACCCAACTGCGAGCTTCCAAAATCTCCTGGTTTATTCAGATCGCCCTGCAATACAAATTTATGCTGCTCTAGTTTGGTCGCGAAATACGTAGCAGGGGAATCAGCATGGAAATATCCCCATCTGAGATCCACAACAGGCATGAGATATGCTTGCGCCTGTACCAGAAATCCCCTGGCTTTCTCTATTCGATACGACATAGACTCTAAATCGGGGCTTCCTTGTAAGGCAATACGGATAGAAGAGATAATGTCCACCCGTTTTTCCATTTTGCGCTGATTCTCTTCTTTTCTTAAAACAACAGGAGAATATTCGCTATATATTTTTTCATATTCTGGCTTTTGCCATACACTGGAACAACCTAGAAAAAAAAAGACCAGCAAAAATACGTAAACTTTGCTCATAGCATCTCTTTCCTAAAACGATAAAAATTTTAAAGGACTTCGAGGGAAAAAATTTCCCTCCCTAAAAAACTACCTATAATGCTATAACCTACATTCCGCACTTAAAAATTGAAGTTTTCGGAATTATGGATGAAGCG